>JAHLFR010000022.1 GCA_018883755.1 Candidatus Methanocorpusculum faecipullorum | reverse complement strand
ATGCAGCACTCGGTCGGCTGCGTGAACACCTTTGCCATGTGGGGAGGCGTTGCGGCGCTGACCGGTGATCAGACCTGTGTTGAGGAGATGCGCAAACAGTTTGAGCAGCGCAGAAGTTTTGTTATCGGTCGTCTTGCAGGTATGGGACTTTCCACTGCTCCGGCTGAGGGTGCATTCTATGCGTTCATCAATGTGGGCGGGGACGATGTGGCAACGGCAAACAAGTGGCTGGACAAGGCACACGTTGCGGCAACTCCGGGAACTGCATTTGGTGCACCGGGCTGGATCCGTATCTCGTATGCGGCATCAATGGAACGGCTTGCAGAAGCACTTGACCGGATCGAAGCGGTACAGTAACCCGTTTCCTTTTTTTAAAACAGCATATTTCCAAAAACCTGTATCTCAGGTTCCTTTCTGCCGGTTCATCAGTGCATTCAGTACCCCCTCTATCAGCATCAGCCCCCCCTCCACACCGGCAAACGGTCGGGCGGCAACCGACACACGGCTTCTGTCCGGTGGAGTAATGCCGAAAAATGCCGCCTTTCTGCATGCTGCCGCCTCAAACGTTGAACCAAGGATCAGATCCGGCTCTGCTTCACGCACCGCCGCATTGATCTCAACCGAGTTTATCGAGTACGGGATCTCCGCTGCCGTACGGTTGCGGGCAAACACAACCGGAACATCCGACCCGAAGTACTGCTCCATCATCCTCTTTGCACATACCGCGTATCCTTCCTGTGCCGCAACTGCCACAACCGGCGGTGTGTACTTTCGCAGATACTTATCACACACATAATACATCTGCTCCTCCGCCTTCTGCCATTCGGTTAGCACCGCATCCGCATCCGCATCCGGAAACGCTGCACACAGCCGGTCAACCGTTTTTGGAATGTCGGGAAACAGCACACTGCCGAGACACTCTCCTACGTTTGAAGCATAGGACGGATTTACTGAAACCGTAACAGGTGCTGCACCGCGTCCGAGCCGTTCCCAGGAATCACGGCAGAACCGCACTGCAACTGGAATCCCGAGCAGATTAAGAAGCCGTTCCGTCTCGTGCAGATTTCCGCGCCAGAACAGATCCAGCAGATTCACTCCGTCAATGTTTACTCCCGCAGCACTCGCATCCACCACCGGGTTCACGGTGGAAAACACCTTCTCCGCTCCCTCCTCCGCATTTCCGCAGAACCCAGGAGCGTCCACAAAGATCGCCGTTTCACCGGAAAGCGCCGTCTTCAGATCCTCGCCTGTCAGCGCAGGCACACAGGAGTTTACCACTGCAATCGGCTTTCCCGTTGCTGCCACACTTGTCACCACCTCATGCAGCCGGTCGATCGTGCCAAACACAATCTCCGACTCCAGAAGATACGTACTAAACAGCGGGACCTTCAGAAGCGACCGCGGGTAATAGTAACAGCCGGATGATCCGTGAATGATCACACAGAGATCCGGAAAACCCGCAAGCGTTGCAACCGCCCCGGTCATCGCACACGGCCACACCGGATTTGCACAACCGTTCTCAGCCATATCTCACGCTCCTCCGCCACAAATACAGCATCTTCTCCACTCCTGCCGTTCCGACCGGCAGATAAAACGGCAGCCGGATCTCTGTTCCGGTTGCATCCTCCCGCATCCCAAGCCGTGCAGCAGCCTCACGGGCAACCGCAAGCGTTCCGGCAAACGGCTCGGCCCCAAGAAACACCGTCGTTCCGGAAAGTGGTGAAAATTTTGCCAGCATTGCATCCTGATACGCCGACTCCGCTGAAACCGCTGCCTCTATCTTCTCCTCCGAAACACCGCAGGCCGTGCCGACCGCCCGCAGAAACGCAAGACAGCCGGAAAGACCGCGGGGGAACTCTGGAATAACCGGACGCCCGAACCGCTCGGCAATCACCTTTCCTGCATCCGCCGCCCGCTCATCCCGGAGAACAAAACACGCAGCAGTACCAAGCTGCATCAGCGTTGCATACGTACAGTTCCGGCAGAACCGCACGCAAATCCGCAGACCCAGCCGGGCAAGCAGCCGCTCCACCTCTGCATAGTTCTGATCCGCCTCAGATTCCAGATTCTTCTCCCCAACCAGCGCCACCGTCCCCGGAACCGGATCACAAACCGGTGCACGGACGGCAAGCGCCGCAAGCACCGCATTCTCCCCGTCCTTTGCGCTCCCGCCCAGAAACCCGGACGTCGGCACATACACAATTCTGTCCGCATACGGATGCCGGGCACACACCGCCCCGCAGTCATCCCCGATCGTCTCCGGCACACAGGACGTCACCACCAAAATCAGGTCAGGATTCTTCTCCGCCGCAACATCAAGCACCGCCGACAGCCGCTCCTCACCGCCGAAGATCACCTCGCGGTCGCCAATATCGGAGACAAGAATCTCCGGCACTGTCCACACCTCGCTCTCATTCGCCATGGCATGCAGCATTGAAAACGTCTGATGCACACACCCCTGCGGTGCATGCACCACAGCTACCGCTCCGGGAATAAAACAGGCAACCGACAGGGCGCCGCCAAGCGTACACCCTGCCATCCGTGCTTCATAAATATTGTCTGGCAAGATCTTCCAGCTCGTCAAGTTCGAGAGCCTTTGGAATGCGCAAATCCTCGTTCTCCAGAATCGTTTTTGCACAGCTCCGGTATACCGCAGCCTGCGGTGACTGCGGCGCGTGTTCGATCACCGTCATCTGATTCACCTCGGCAGCCTGTACCGCCTTGTCGCGGGGAATAAACTGCACAAGATTCGATCCGATCCGGCTTGCAAACTCGGCAACAAGTTCACGCTCATTATCCATATTTTTTGAATTGCAGATAACGCCACCGAGCCTGCACCGTGCAGTGCTCCGCTGGGATAGACGGGCAACCGCTTTACAGATGTTGTTTGCGGCATACAAACTCATCAGCTCACCGCTTGTCACCAGATACACCTCCTGTGCATACCCGTCCCGCATCGGCATCGCAAACCCGCCGCAGACCACATCGCCCAGCACATCGTACACAACGACATCACCGTACAGTGCCTTCATCTTCTCCAGCAGCTGAAACGTTGCAATAATTCCCCGGCCTGCACACCCGATCCCCGGCTCCGGTCCGCCTGCCTCCACACACCTAACACCGCCAAATCCGGTGAAGATAACATCATCGGCACTGAGATCCTTTCGCTCATACATCTGCTCCAGAACCGTCGGAATCCAGCGTCCGTGCATCAGCATCCGGGTACTGTCATGCTTGGGATCACAGCCAATCTGCATGACATCCAGATTCATCTCCGAAAATGCCGCTGAAAGATTTGCGGATGTCGTGGATTTCCCGATACCTCCCTTGCCGTAGAGGGCTATCTGTCTCATTCACTACCTATTTGACTGCATGCCACATATATTTTGAGTTGTGGCAATATTCCTTTCTCTACGGGGACTCTTCACCGCTTTGACGGTCCGCTTCCCAGATGCCACTCGAACTTACGGAGCAGGCCCCAGACAAGAATAATAACCGGGATGATCTCCAGTCTGCTGATCCACATGACCACATACATCACCACTTTTGCGTAGTCCGGCATACCGGCCCCGACAATTCCTGCGGAACTTCCGTTGTTTCCGACACAACTGAAAACATCGTACACCGTTCCCATGACATCTTTGGAGAAGTAGGGATCATGCAGCAGGATAACCAGCGTTGCAACAACCAGCAGAATATACAAAATGATCAGCAGCAGGGACTTTGCAATCAGCATATCAGCATCCTTTCCTGCAACGGTCTTTCCGTCATGGCGCATTGGGATGTATGCCCGTGAACTGACAACTGTTCTCCTAAACCACCAGATCATTGCCTCAAACATCACCTGGACACGGTCCAGTTTGATACCTCCGGCAGTACTTCCGGGCGCACCGCCGATGAGCAAGAACACTGCCAGGAACAGAATCGATGCCATTTCCCATCCCGCAAGGGTGGTGTTCTGGAATCCGGTCGAACTGATTGCAGTTCCCGCCATAAAGAACCCTTCCCGGACAGCATCAAGCAGCGTGTAGTCGTTGAACAGCACCAGATCACACGTAAGGAATGCAGCAACCAGAAGGAATACCGTAACAAGCAGGTGAAGAACGCGGTCGGAAAGAATCTCTTTGAAGGAGTGATTTGTGTAGGCAAGATAATAGAGACGGAACGGCAGGGCACCCGCAAGCATGATCGGAATGAGCACCATCTCCAGTCCGAGATTCTGGAAGTGCATAATTCCATTCGCATAAATGGACATCCCTCCCGTGGAGATTGCACAGAACGCAACATTCACCGCATCCCACAGATTCAGGCCGGTTGCCATGATGGCAAGAAGCGAGATGACCGTAAGAACGACATAGATCTTCCACATCTGAAAGGCGGTTGCGATCACACTTGGCATAAACGCTTCCGACCGTCCTTCCGACCGGTAGAGGCCGCGGGTGACAAGACCTGCCTTGTTGACCACGGTAAGGGTAAGTGCAATGATTCCCAGTCCTCCGATCCACTGCATAAAGGAACGCCACAAAAGCAGTGTTTTAGGCCACTCCTCAATGTTTGTAGCAAGCGAGAATCCCGTTCCCGTCCATGCCGACATCGACTCAAACGCCGCATCCAGCAGATTCATTCCTGTGAACAAAAACGGCAGACATCCAAGAAAACTGACAAAAACCCAGACAAGTGCTGTTGCTGCAATGGACAAACTGTTTCGCGACTTGATATCCCCTTTGGGAAGAAAACGCAGGGCACCGCCGAGAATGAGATACAGGAGTGTTGTCTGTCCCATCACAGAGAATGCGTCCCACTCCTGATAATATGCCCCGACCCCGAGCGGCAGAATGGTTGCAAGGCCGATCAGGAGAAAAACCGCTCCCAGATCATGTCCGACACTTGCAAGCTCACGAACGATGCCCATTTGATATATGATGATCGAACCTGCTCAAATATAATGATACGGGATCGATTGTCTGCATCACCCGAATTTGTTTACAAAAAAGAAAAAATGAAATTATTCGCCGCAGATGCGCCGGGCAACCGCTGCATAGGTCTCCATGACGTCACCAAGTTCCTTGCGGTACACGTCCTTGTCCAGCGATGCACCAATGGTACCGTGATCCCACATCCGCAGGGAGTCCATGCTGATCTCATCACCCAGCCGGATCGTTCCGGCAGCGTCCCTGCCGAACTCGAACTTCATGTCGATCAGGTCCAGGTCTTTTGCTGCAAGATTCTCCTTTAGTACTGCATTGATGGCGAGTGCCAGCCGTTTGATCTCTGCAAGTTCTTCTGCGGTGGCAAGGCCCAGTGCCAGGATGATCTCATCGTTGACCATTGGATCATGCCGGGAGTCGTCTTTGAGATCCATTACAATCAGGGGAGGAGATAACGGCTGCCCTTCGGTAAATCCGTAGTTTTTCACCAGCGATCCCGCGGCACGGTTGCGGACAATTACCTCCAGCGGGATCATTGCGAGTTTTCGGACCCGGTGCATGTTCGCTGATTCGGCTGCAAGAAAATGCGTCGGGATTCCGGCAGCCTCAAGAAGGGGATAGAAGTATGCCGTAACCTTTGCATTGTACCCGCCCTTGCCGGAAAGGACGTTCTTCTTCTGTCCGTCAAACGCGGTAATATCATCCCGGAACACTACCAGAAGCTCGTCTGGGTTCTCGGTCAGATACACGGACTTTGCCTTACCCAAATAGAGAAGATCGCCCTGTTTCATGATGCCAGATCTATTGCACGGCAACCATGATAAGTGTTAGCATGAATCACTCAGAATAAACCCGTTCTGCGAGGCGTTTTACGAGCGGGAGAAGTTCCGGAGAAATCCACTCAGCGTTGCAGTACTGGGGATACACACACAGCCGTTCCCGCAGTTCGTATCCTGCGGCGATGTCTGCAAGGGCGTCCAGTGCCGGCCAGGGGTGTTCCGGGTTGATGTAGTCGATGGTAACCGGCGAAACACCGCCAAGATCGGTGACTCCGAGGGAGAGCAGTTTTCCTGCGTCCGCAAGGTTCGGCGGTATCTGAATCGAGATATCGTTTGGCAGAATCTCGGCTGCAAGCCTGATGGTGTCGGCAATGACCTCCTGTGAAGCACCCGGAACGTCCGCCATCTCGGTTCCCTCTTTTGGACAGAAGTTCTGAATGATAACCTCCTGAATGTGGCCGTAGCGTTTGTGCAGGTCACGGATTGCCGCAAGCGACTCCTCACGGTCGGCCGCCGTCTCGCCGATGCCAAGCAGAAGCCCGGTTGTAAACGGAATCTTCAGCTGACCTGCGTTTTCCATCATCTCAAGGCGGACTGCCGGATCCTTTCCCGGACTGTGACGGTGTGCCGGAATCTCTGCGGTTGTCTCCAGCATCAGCCCCATGCTCGCGTTTACGCACCGGAGATGCTCCAGTTCCTCGTACGTTAAAATTCCTGCATTGGTGTGCGGCAGCATTCCAAGATCAATCGCTGCCCGGCTCATTGCTTCGCAGTAGGAAAGGATGTCAGGGTATCCTGCCGCTTCGATATACCGCCGAAATCCCGGTTCGTTCTCCGGCCGCTCTCCAAAAGTGAACAGTGCCTCGGTACAGCCGAACTCGGCACCGCGGCGCAGTGTGGCGAGAACCTCCGTCTTTGGCATTACACAGCCGTCGGTAACGGGTGCCTTAAACGAACAGTATCCGCAGGCATTTGCACACACATTTGTCAGAGGAAGGAATACATTCCGGGAAAACGTAATCGTCCGGGACATAGCTGTTCTAAGATTGGGTGCTGAACGCATATGAACCTGTCCGGTTTCCCAAAAAAAAGATTAGAGAGAACGTCCGCCTTCGGCGTCGTACCCGGCAAAGGTCAGAAGCAAGGGGAGATTCTTTGCAAGCGTTTTCTTTTTGTCCGCTTCATGCACAATCTGTTTCACCTGATTCCAGTCATCCAGAACCGGATCAAATGCATTCGTCCCGTCTATGGGATGAAGAAGTACATTCAGCGTGCAGAAGATAAGGCCCCCCACAGTTGACGTATGAATATGCAGCGCATACTCATTCCTGTTTTTTCCCGCCGACTGCCTGCCCCATTCAAGCAGTGCCGCAAAACAAAAAGTATCTTTGTCGGAGAGACGCGGAGAGTTGAACGGCAGTGAATGACTGCGGAAGCACTCCCGCAGTGCTTCCTCGGAGACGGAATCTGCGGTACAGATGCCGTCCTGCATCCATGAGACGGTGTTGTTCGACGGATCAAATATCAGTGTTTCAATGTACTTGTCGCGATCGGTGTAAACCGGCTTTGGTGCAAGGGGAATGCCGTCCTGATAGGGTTCAATGGTCATCAGTCTGCCGGGCTGCCGAAACAGCAAACCATAGTTCTGGTTCATGGTTTTGCTGTTCTCGGCATTCATGAGTGACAGAGCAACATGATCCCAATCTTCCCGGAGTTCATCAACGACCCCCTCCGGCGTTTCACACGGATGCAGGGCGAGATTGATCGTACAGCACCGGTATCTGCCGAAAGTTGTCATGAGTATATCGTTCGTTTCGGCTTCATGCACCGCCAATGCGTGAATATCCGAAAAACGGACAGTCCCGTCATCATGCCGGAGAAGCGGTGAGTAGAACCACAGTGGAGATCTGCGGCAGTACGCCAACAACACCTCATCCGAGATGGAATCTGCTGCACAGATGCCGTCCAGCACCCAGGACACCGTGTTTTCTACTGGATCAAAGACCAGCGTGTCCACATACTTGTCAATATATTCTTGATACCACATACTCAGACACTCAGACTTCTTGATCCTCTTCCCGAATCAGTCTTCCCATCGCAAGAAATGCCACCGCAACCACCAGCAGAACCGCCGCACAAAGATACAGCATACCCACCCACTCACCGCCTCCGATCAGAAGACCGGCAATGTCAGCAATGATTGCGGCAAGTAAAAATCCCCTGCCCCAAAGATTACAGAACTGTTTGTAGGATAATGCCATCGCTGATCCATACGTGTGCAGGGAACATATACTTCTCCGTGCATATAATAGAACATAACGCATGTTTGATATCCTGCTGACCCTCATCACCGAAGGAGTTGCCTGGTTCCTCGTCCTCCTCGTCCTTCTTGTGGACATTGGTGCCTGTATCACCCTGCTGTTTCTCGAACGAAGAAACCCGCAGGTGGTTGCCGGATGGCTGCTTCTGCTGATCTTTTTGCCGATTGTAGGATTCGTAGTGTACCTGTTCTTCGGCCGCCACCTCTACGGAGAACACATCTTCAGCAAAAAAACCGCCGCCGACGAAAGCATTGCTGAGATTGCCGGGGATCAGTACCAAAAGATCCTCGAAAAAAATATGCCGCTGCCGCCGGAGATCGAACGCTTCGACAGTACCATGGCCCTTCTCCTCAACCAGGACAACGCCGCCTACTCGGACAACAACGCAGTTGACGTCTATGTCCACGGTGAAGACAAGTTCGCCGCATTCAAAGAGGCCATCAGATCCGCACAGCACCACATCCACATGGAATACTACATTCTCCGGGGCGACGAACTCGGCCGTGAAATCGTTGACCTTCTGGCCGAACGTGCCGCAGCAGGTGTTGAAGTGCGGGCACTCTTCGATGCGGTCGGCGTACAGAAAGTAAAACGCGAGTTCTTCGCCAACCTCCGGGCAGCAGGCGGTGAGGTTGCCATCTTCTTCCCGCTCAAAATCCCGTTCCTGAACACCCGCATCAACTTCCGCAACCACCGGAAGATCCTCGTTGTTGACGGAAAAACAGGATTTGTCGGCGGATTCAACATCGGTGACGAGTACCTCGGCAAAGGACCGCTCGGCTACTGGCGCGACACACACCTGCGGCTCCACGGCGGATCGGTTGCAGGCCTGCAAACCCGCTTCATCATGGACTGGAACTACGCCGTACCCAAATCTCCCGTAGTTGTCAGGGACAACAGCCCGTACTACCCGGCAGAAACCCTCAGCTTCCCGCACGGCTCCTCCGGCGTACAGATCGCATCCTCCGGTCCTGACTCCGCAGGCAGAGCAATCTACGCAGGATTCGTCAGCCTGATCGGTCACGCCAGAAAATCCATCTACATCCACTCGCCGTACTTCATCCCGGACGAAACGATCTTCACCTCACTGCTGATGGCAATCCGTTCCGGCATCGACGTGCGGATCGTCATCCCCTGCAAACCGGATCACCCGTTCGTCTACTGGGCAAGCTACTCCTACCTCGGTGACCTGATCCGGGCCGGAGCAAAAGGCTACACCTACGACAACGGATTCATTCACAGCAAAACCGCGGTCATCGACGGCGTCGCCTGTGCCATCGGTACCGCAAACTGGGACATCCGCAGCTTCAAGCTCAACTTTGAAACGGACGCCTTTGTGTACGACGAAACATTCGGCAGAAAAATGGACGAGCTCATGAGAAAAGAGATGGAGGAAAAATGCACGCTGGTCACCGTTGAGATGTACAACAACCGGCCGAAATGGATCAAATTCAAAGAAGGCATCTGCCGCCTCGTCTCGCCGCTGCTGTAACCCATTTTTCTTTTTTCAGAAAAGAACAATCTTCATCCCGTTCCAGAAAGAAACCCTATACTGTATGAACTCAGCTGACCCGGTCGTTATCGACATGTATGGGAGGATGATGATCGCCCTTGAGATTCTTGAATCCTGCCCCGAGTTTTCCTGGCTCATTCCGGAAGTCAGATCAAACATGGTGTATGCCCGTCCGGATGCCGAAACACCTGCCGACGTTATGGCAATCGACGGACGCATCACCGTTGTCGGCGGCCGACCGCACGCAGCAGGCAGACCGGCATTCGGTGCATCCAGCCACATGGCCAGGTTCTTACTTGAACTGCGCAGGACGGACAACTCCGTTCGCGCCGGCATTGACTTTGCCAACAATGATGAGTTCGCCGCGTGGCTGAAAGCATACTGTGAAAAGAGGAACTGGACCTTCTCCATGATCGATCGTTCCCGTGAACCCGTCGAGGTCCAGCAGGCCGAGTGCGGCTCAATGCCGTGGAAGGTCGGAGAAGCCGTTCGTGCCGCCGGCGGCCGCGTACCAAAGATCTGTTATGAAAACGGCGCTGTCGGAAAAGAACCCGTCTCGGTTATCACCGGTTCTGACCCGATCACCGTAGCAGAAGAACTCACCGCAATCGCCAGAGAATACATCCGCGAGAAGGGACCGCAATGGGTAAGATAGGAAAGATCGACGCCGCCTTATTCGCCGAGTACCTCGCCGGAAACCTTGGTGCCGACCGCAGCGAGATCGTTGTCGGCCCGAAAAACGGTGTGGATGCCGGAATCGTCAGTCTTGGCAACGGCAAGGTCCTGATCATCGCCGAAGACCCGATCTTTCCGGCACCCCTTCTCTCCAGCAGAGAGTTCGGCTGGCTGACCACCCACATCGGTGCAAGCGACGTGGCCGTCACCGGTGTAGCTCCGCAGTTCATGACCTACTCACTGTTAATGCCGCCGGGAACTCCTGACGAAGAGTTTCGGGAGATAACCGCAGGGATTCACGAATCCTGCAAAGACCTCGGTATTGCCATCGTCGGCGGTCACACCGGCTACTACGGAGGACTTGCCATGCCGATCATCGGCGGAGTCACCGTCTTTTCCGTCGCAGACGAAAACACCTATGTAACACCTGCCGGTGCCCGACCGGGAAACGTCGTCCTCATGACCAAAGGCCCGGCCATCGAAGCCGCAGCACTTCTTGCCATTACCAAACGCAGTGAAATAGCCGGCAGCATTGATGCCTCCCTCATCGACGCGGCTGCATCCCGCCTTTCCCAGGTAACCGTCGTCAAAGACGCCCTCACCGCATATGCAGCGGGCGGTGTTACCGGCATGCACGACGCAACCGAAGGCGGCGTTCTCGGCGGCCTCTACGAGATAGCCGAAGCATCCGGCGTCGGCATGGAGGTCTGGGAGGACAAATGTATCCTGCCTCCAGACGTCCTTGCCCTCTGCAAACAGTTCGATCTCGACCCGTTCGGCGTCATCGCCGAAGGCTGTCTCTTGATCACCGCAGAAGCAGACGCCGCGCCAAACATCATCGCCGCCCTAACCAGAGAACAGATCCCGGCATCCGTCATCGGAACCATCCTTGCCGATCCCGCCGTACGGATCATGCACCGCAGCAACGGACAAGACGACGTCCTTGCCGTTCCGCCGGAAGAACCGTTTTGGAAGATATATCCCTGAAGTGGGACTCTCCCTTTTTTCTCACGCGAACCGGGACATCCGGTAAAAAAGAAGTTAGTTTTCCTGAGCGATGCTGATCGACACTTTCAGATCATCGATCTCCCACTCGGTCTTCAGCAGAGGCTCTGTTACCGCACGGCAGGAACAGGTCTTCCCTTCCGGCGACCGGATCTTCAGACACGCAGCCCGTACCTCATCGGCGATCAGATCATGCAGCCGGTCAACCAGCTCTGCAACACGGGTGTCCATCACCACAACCTCGCAGGAGATCTTCGCATCCACCGCAAGACCTGCCTGTTTGCGCATCTCCTGAATCCGGCGGATCACCTCGCGGGCATACCCCTCGGACTCCAGCTCCGGTGTAAGCGACACATCCACATACACCGTGGATCCCTCGCCGAGCGGTGACGAAAACACATTCTCCGGCATCCGCTCCTCAAACACCATGTGCTCCTCCGTCAGCTCCGCTGCAAAACCGTCACGCTCCATTGCAACCTTTCCGTCACGGGCAAGAGCCGCCTTCAGCACCGTTCCGTCCGACTCCTCGATGAACGCCTTCACCTTCGGACCATCGCGGCCGAACTGCTTACCAATAGCCTTCATCACCGGCAGAGCCGTCCACTCCACCCGGTCCCAGACACCCGTCACCGTCTTCACGGAACGTGCATTCGCCCGGTCGCAGCACATATCATTCATCACCGAGATCGCATCAGCAACCTTTGGAGAACTCGTCGCCACCACGATCTCACCTACCGGCCAGCGTCCCTTGCGCTTTCCGTTCTGCCGGGCGTTTGCCACCGCCTCGTCGAACTCCTGCACAATCTCCATCTCCTCTTCCAGTGCCGAGTCGATCAGATCTGCTTTACCGACAAACCAGTCCTGCATATGCACCGACTCAACATCTCCGGAAAGCCGGAGGTTCTGATACATCTCCTCGGTGATGTGCGGCGCAAACGGTGCAAGAATCGTCAGCAGTCTGCGCAGGACATAGTACATCGTATCATATGCCTGCTTCTTTGACACCGAATCCTCCTCCAGCCACATCCGGGGCCGCACCAGCTGCACATACCACCGCGACAGCTCATCAAGAACGAACGTTGCGATCGGACGGGTTGCCCGGTGAAGGTTGCAGACCTCCATCTCCTTGGTAACCTGTGCCGCAAGCGAGTTCACGCGGCTGACCAGCCAGCGGTCCTCACGGCCGAACTCTGCGATGTGGTCCTCAACCACTGCGGGGTCCCAGGCACCTGCGGCGTTTGCTGCGGGCGTGTAGTTGTCCAGCTGCATGTACGGAAGCGGGAACCGGTACACGTTCCACAGCACGTTGAACATCCGGTGCGTCGTCTTGACACCCTCCATCGAGAACCGCAGATCATCCCACGGTGCGCTTGCCGACAGAATGTACTGCCGAAGCACATCCACACCGAACTGGGAGATGACATCCTCCGGTGCAATCACGTTGCCCAGACTCTTGCTCATCTTCTTGCCGTTTGCATCCAGTGCGAATCCGTGCATCAGCACGGACTTGTACGGGGCTTTGCCGAAGGCGATCGTTGAGAGGGCAAGCTGGGAGTAGAACCAGCCGCGGGTCTGGTCCTGACCTTCCAGAATGAACTCTGCCGGCCAGTCCTTCTCGAACGCTTCCGTCTGCTGCGGGAACCGGAGCGTTGCCCAGGATGCAACACCGGAGTCGTACCAGACGTCGAAGATGTCGGGCACCCGTTTCATGGTGCCGCCGCACTCGCACGGAATGGTGATGTCGTCAACGTAGGGCCGGTGCGGGTCGGTCATCTTCTGGCCGGACAGCTCTTCCAGCTCTGCGTAGCGGCCTACCACGTGGTATTTGTTACAGACCGGGCAGACCCAGACCGGGATCGGGATACCCCAGTACCGCTGACGGGAGATACACCAGTCGCGTGCCTCTTCGATCCAGTCATGGAACCGGGCGGATCCTGCCCAGTCGGGGTACCAGGTGACGTCGTTTGCGATCTCGGCGAGCATTTTGTCGCGGACGTCCTTTGCTTTGAGGAACCACTGGGATGTTGCCCGGTAGATGATCGGCGTCTTGCATCTCCAGCAGTGACCGTAGCGGTGGGTGATCTTGCGTTTGGCAAGCATTGCAGGGCCGAGGGCTTCGATCACTTTGTTGTTGGTCTCTTCGTCCTTGACGTAGAGTCCTGCGAAGATTCCTGCCTCCTCGGTGAAGTTGCCGTTGCCGTCCACGGGGCAGACGATCGGGAGGTTTTCGCGGAGACCGACGAGGTAGTCGTCCCAGCCGTGACCGGGTGCGATGTGCACCATTCCGGTGTTTTCCATGGCGACGTAGTCTGCAGCTACGACGCGGTGTTCGATCTGTTTCTGAAGGGGAACCTGGGCTTCAAGCGGGGAGGTGTATTTTGTTCCGACGAGTTCTGCGCCGGTTTTTGTTTCCAGTACCGAGTAGTCCTGATATTTTCCGTATTTGAGGATCTGTTCGGCGAGGTCTTTGGCGATCCAGAGGTCTTCGGTTTTTCCGTCCTTTACTGCCCGGACTTTGGCGTATACGAAGTCTTTGCCGACGGCTACGGCGATGTTTGCGGGAAGGGTCCAGGGCGTGGTTGTCCAGATGACGAGGTATTCGTTGTCGCGGCCGACGATGGGGAACTTGACGAAGATGGACGGGTCGGTTTCGTCCCAGTACTCGACTTCGGCGTCAGCTATGGCGGTGCCGCAGCGGGGACACCAGTTGACGACACGGCTGCCGCGTTCGAGCATGTGTTCTTCTTCGCAGCGTTTGAGGGTGTACCAGGCAGCTTCGATGTATCCGGAGTCAACGG
>JAHLFR010000021.1 GCA_018883755.1 Candidatus Methanocorpusculum faecipullorum | reverse complement strand
CAAACGCATCCCAATATCGGAGGGGTATAATTTCAATCCACGTGCCCACGAGGGGCACGACGCAAGTTTTTGGTGTGAATATTGCTCCATCTCCATTTCAATCCACGTGCCCACGAGGGGCACGACTTACTGTAGTTACTCAAGGGCTGGATCTGGCCATATTTCAATCCACGTGCCCACGAGGGGCACGACTCTAAAATTAATAATCTCCCTATTTTTCTATAAATATTTTTTGTATGTAGCCCCGAAATTTATGATATATCTCAAATTTGGATCCTCCGCTAGTAGTCGCACCCGTCCTTTTACAATGAATACAGCGTTGGAATCTGGGAGATCGCGAACCTCCCGGGAAATCGATGTGCACTCTCACTTCGCATGAAGAGTTAGAAAATGAGTGGTTCATCCACATTTAAACTGGGTTTTATGCCAACATGTTCCACACGTCGTCTTCCTTCATTTCCCAGATTATAGTATCTCACACTATCCGTCTCAGCACACATAACCTCACTGATTCTACTCTTTAACTCCATAAACTGTACTGAATCTACCACACACTCAAAGACCGAATTCTGAACACGGACACCATAGTTCTTGCATATCTTTGCCACTTTACGCAATCTTCGTCTACCCTCTTGGGTTTCAGTATTTACATCATACGTAACAACAACGAACATACCGCTTACCTCATCAGAAAGGGTGGATAGCCATCCAAATCTCCTCGTAAACAACGTGCCAAAAGCATTGCCTGGGCATAAGGCAGAAGCCCAAGAGGAACCTTCTCTTCAAGGAACGGGTGCATAATCTCCTCCTGTTTTCTCTTCTGCCAGGCATGCAGTATTGTTTTTCGTGCACTGTCCGTTAAAAGAACTGCTCCATTCTCTTTCATCACAAAATCCCCTGCTTTTACTACACGATTATTCACCAGACTCACTACAAATCTGTCTCCAAGATAGGGACGGAACTCCTCCATTAGATCCAGTGCTAAACTCGGGCGTCCCGGGCGAAGTCTGTGTAAAAAACCGACCTGTGGATCCAAACCCACCGATTCCAATGCTGATGCACAATCTGCCGCAATCAATGTATAAGAAAAGGATAATAGGGCATTCATTGGATCTAAAGGAGGTCTTCGGCTCCTCCCCTGAAAAGAAAAAACCGGATCTCTGGAAAGAATCAGATCATCAAAACATGAAAAATAATATTTTGACAACATTCCTTCCATACCGCGAAGTTCATTTAATGGAAGATCATTATCTCTAAGTTCTAATATCCCATCTGAAAGTGAGTTCAGTTGATCCCGAAATGCCGAATCAACTGCAGTGGGGTAGTCCCGTGAAAAACGCAGCAACACACTCCGGCAATTCAACAGCTTTCCCAAAATGAAATTCTTTGCAAATTTTGCTGATTCCTCAGCATCATCTGAGACTGCATACTGTTTTTTCCGCAGCAAAACATTTCCCGAAACCTTTCCTCCAACTCTTGCCATATATTTTCCATAAGGAGACACAAAAGAAATTCCAACATCATGATTATGGCACAGCTCCATAAGTGCCGGACTTGCACCCATATAGCCAAAACACACTATCCCTTCCAGGTTGTGGATAGGGATACGGCCAACCTCTTTTTGATCTACACGAACCGTTACACTCTCTCCATCCCGTGACAAATATGAGTTTGGGTTCGTAATATACAACACATTCCTTAGTTTTCTCATATTTATCTCGAGATCTCCTGGCGTAAGTACGATGCCACACTCTGCTTTTTCTCGGATAACTGAGGGAGACATAGATTCAGCAGTGAACAGTTTTCACATGATCTTTGGAGGCATGCAGGTGGTGTAATACTAGCTTCGAACATTTGGTACATTTCAGCAACAAGTTGGAGTACACGCTCGCGTAACTCCTCATTAAATACAACCTCTACTCGACGTCGTGATTTACCATAATACAGATATCCCAAAGGGATACTTGTATGAAACATTTCTTCAAGACATAATGCTTGGCAGCATAGTTGTACATCATAACATTCCCATTCTCTCTTTTTACCTGATTTATACTCAATTGGGATTATTTTCCACAACCCCTCATGATTTGGCAGTACTATTCCCATATCACTTGCATGAAATTCAACAACATCAGCTATACCATAAAGTTTCAACTGGTGAGAAACCAGAGGTAGCGAACGTGAGATTATAATATCACCCCTGCTTTCCAGTAGAAATGGGTTATCCGCATTTTTGTGCATGATCTTCCCATGAGACGTAAACACATTATCCTGCCACAATTGTTCCAAATGTACTAAAGCCCAACGCCTTTTACAGTAGGTAAAATGTTGTATCCCTGATAGGAGCAGGTAGTCATCTACCTCCATACTTAAGAGACATAATTGCTCATTAAACATATGAATGTATCGTATGTACAAAATTACCTACTTGGTAATTTTCAGTACAATAAATATGTATTAATAATGGAATGGACAATTATGAATCATCAATAAAAAAGTGCAGAAACCACCCATGGACATTATTGAAAATCCGAGATACAAGCACCCATGCCCTGAACAAATATGATACGGCATTCATATCCTATCCAGATGGAAATTGCCGGAAACACAGCAATGTGGACACGTCCTGATACTGGTGACGGTCCTGTTAGTTATCCGGCTCCTACTTACTCAGCAGTAAAAGCAATTTTTGAATCTATCCTGTGGGGTCCTGATATTGAAATTATTCCTACTAAAGTAGAACTCTGTGCTCCAATCCAGTATCACTCCTATGCAACCAATTATGGTGGTCCGCTAAGAAGTTCTGAGAACATTCAAAAGGGAAACAACTATCAACTGTATGCAACAGTTCTCATTGATGTTTGTTACAAGCTCTATGCAGAAGTTGTTCCAAATCGGTGTAAAAGCACACTCCCTGCAAAAGCACTTGTTTGGGACAAAAAAACCACTTCTCCTGGTCATGCCTACCAAAGTATCTTTCAGAGAAGACTGAAGCGTGGACAAAGTTATGCAATCCCAACTCTTGGGTGGAAAGAGTTCACACCTTCCTATTTTGGTGAACTTCGCAGTACAACGCACGTCCTCTCAGACATGCCTACAATCCCTATTCCCTCGATGCTTCGTCAGGTTTTCCCAGGTGGTTATGCCTCGGGAGTTTCTTTCCTGTATGATCAGAACCTATCCATCCAACATGGAACTTTAGTGTATCCACACATGGGTGATACCCGTGATTAATGAGCTTTGGCAGTTAGCCTCTGTCCTGGAACAGGAGAACATTAAAACCCGGGAATGGCACAGGCACTACAAAGAACTTCCAAAAAATCTTTCAGTTAGGCTCTGGCTTAATCCAGACGGCAGTATCCACGGTTGTGAGGCTTTAACGAAGGATCAGGTGTCCGTTATTCGAAAGTATGAGCCTGATAATGGAAAATCCTTCCCGGCATTCAACATCTATCCGCTTTATCGAATAACCGACAGTGAGAAAATTTCCCAACTGGCTCAAATAGAAAAAGATCCCTCCCTGCTTGATTGGCAGGAAATCAAATCTTGGTGCACTGTGGATGTTTCCAACTGGAGCCAACAACGCATAAATACGTACCACAAATGTCTTGAAACAAGGCCAAAAGAGTTACGGAAATTGATCCCACCAGAATTGGAACAGAATTCTGTTGTGCAATTATTTGACATTCTTACGACTTACCAGCCAGAACCGGGAGTAACATTTCAGTACCGCTTGGAATCTTTCATCTTTGAACAACTCAGAAAAAAAGAGGATGTTAATATTGCATTGGCACTTCTTATTCATAAAGGAAACCCAGCCAAAGATGCAGACAAAGATACCGGAAAATCGATTACTATAATTTTGGATATTTACGATTGGGAAAAATATGGAGAATATCCTATCGTACACGAGAAAACCACTGAGTGGATCAATGAACTCCTCTTGAATTCTGAGAAATTAGGTGGAGATAGCGAAGCGGACCTGATTGATGCCTTTGGGGTACTCTTTAAAAATCCCTCCGAGACCATGCCGAAAGTGAAGCTTGGAGGCCTCAGCGAAGTCACACTTCGATCAATGTACCGTGGGCATCCATGTCAGTCACGCTATCAGAAGTTTGACGACGAATCTTATCCGATATCCAAAGTGAATCGCTCTCGCATTAAATCCGCATTGGAAACACTCTTTCAGGATGATAAAAAAGGGATTTTCTGGTCGTATCTTAATAATAATGAACTTCTCTTTATTTATCCATCAAAGATCCCAAAAGTACCCATTGCATTTGCAAAATTGGCTGCGCCAACTGAAAAAGAGGATAGATTTACTGCTATTGCAAAAGAATTTAGTAAAACAATGCGGGGTATTCCCTTTGCAGAGAAACCGGAATCCGTACGAATATTTGTACTTCGGAAAATGGATAAAGCTCGAACAAAAGTAATCTATCAGTATTATACAAATCCGGACTATCTGCTATCCTCTGCTGAGAAATGGGAGGTTGGCTGCAGCAATGTTCCAGAGTTACGCTGGGCCCGAAACAGGTGCACACCTTTCCCTGCCAAAGTTCCTGACATCCTCAATAATGTCTGGAAACAGGACGGTACACTTGCCCAAGGAAAACGAAAAATTGAACAAATGAAGTACTATCAGGGAATCGAGCTGCTGCTCGATTCCTTCCCGTACAATGCATTACAGAATTATCAGAGAACACTTCTTGCCAACGCCTCTGGTCTCATTACCTACATAGGTAATACCCTTCATGGTGGTGGTTATGATCAAACGAAAATACCCTACTGTGCAGACATTTGTACAGTACTTGGATTGCTTCTCTACAAATGTGGAGAGTACAAGGAGACATATATGAACAATCAGGCATATCTCATAGGCCAGCTGTTACATATTTCAGACGAACTTCATGCCCACTATTGTCGTATAGTTCGGGATGGAGGAATGCCCGCACAGTTTGTGGGCAGTGCATTACTGGTAACAGCTCAGGAAACACCAGTCCAGGCACTCAGCCTGCTCTCAACCAGAATGACTCCCTACATTGCTTGGGCGAAACAGTACCGTTTCAAAAACATCAGTGAAAATGGAAAAGAAAGCTGGAAAGCCGGATGGTATCTTCGACTTTATCAGGAAACAGCCGACAAACTAGTACCTGTATTCGCAGAAAAGACACGACTAACCGATATAGACAGAGCCCAGCTCTTCTTAGGGTATCTTGCTTCTTTCCCAAAAAAAGAAGAAACAACTGAATATAACACAGGTGAAAACAATGAAAACTGACATAAAACGTGCAACAGGCCTTTTAGTAATCGAAGTAGTGAATTCAAACCCTAATGGTGATCCAGACCGGGAAAGTGATCCGCGCCAGAGAGTCAACGGTATTGGTGAAATCTCCCCTGTCTCCTTCAAACGCAAAGTTCGTGATCTCTTGGAAGATCATAACAGTCCGTTCTTCAAAAGCCTTCCAGAAATATATTCCAAAAATCCGGATAATTTCTGTATCCTGGAATCACGTGGCAGAGATCGCGGGACGATTATAACGGAAATGGGTAACAATGTTGCCGAATTTTTAGGGAGTCTTTTTGTCAAAAAGTACTGGGATGCCCGTATTTTTGGAAATACCTTCCTGGAGTCTGAGGGGAATAAGGGATTTATCAAGACCGGGGTTGTCCAGTTTGGTGTGGGTACATCCATATCTCCTGTCAACATTGTTCGCAGTACAAATACCAGCAAAGCAGGAGTTCAGGAAGGAAAAAGTGCTGGCATGGCCCCACTTGGGTTCCGGATTGTAGAGCATGGTGTCTATTGCATGCCGTTCTTTGTGAATCCTAACTACGCAGAAAAGACCGGATGTACCGCAGATGATATTGAGTTGCTGAAACTCCTCATACCACAGGCATATGATCTGAACCGCTCTGCTATCCGCCCAGACGTTCGAATCCGCCATGCATGGTATATTGAGCATAAAAACCCGCTCGGAAGTTGCCCTGACTATCTCCTCTTTGAGGCTCTCATTCCGCGGCGGAAAGGAGATGCCACAACTCCATCCGCACAGTGGAGTGACTATGAAGACATTACTGCATTACCTGGAGAATTACAGGAGAAAGTTGCTTCTGTAGTTGACCTGATGTGTCCATGACCTGCTACTATGCACACAGTCCAAAAGGAGACACTCCCTCCCAATCCTATTTTGATCATATCTACAACGTTCGAAAACTGGCAAATCTGTATGCTCAAGATCTGGTGCGCTATGCTGTAAAAGACAGCCAACTCTTTCTCCAGATAGTTGATAGAGCCTCACTTTACCATGACCTGGGAAAACTCAACGCAGAAAACCAGCGTGTTCTCTCGGGTGAAACAAAAGCATGTTCTCTGCCCGTAAACCATGTCGATGCAGGTACCGCATATCTCATTCAGACTGGCGAAGGATATGCAGCCACAGTAATTCAGGCACACCATCTGGGTTTTCCAGATTTCCCTGCTGAGTATGTCAAAGAAGAGAATGCATTTCGTGATGTATCGATTGCTGAGATGGTCAATGGTGAACTTCCCCAGCTCCTCAATATTCATGCTTTACTTTTGGGTCAGAATACTGAGGCTGTCGAAGGAACAATGGAGGGGTATGATCCTGTATCTCTTCGTTTGGCTCTCTCCTGTATTGTTGATGCAGACCACACCGATACTGCACTGCATTATCGTAATGAACCTTTGCAGGACTCATATGTCGCTCTTCGTCCAGCAGAACGTCTTAAGCAGCTTAATGCCTACATCACTAAAAAACCCGTAGGTGATGATCCTCGGAGAACCGAACTACGAAATTCCATGTATCTGGCGTGTAAATCTGCGGATATTTCCGAAAACATTAGTTCTTGCGATAGCCCTGTTGGTTCTGGAAAAACAACTGCTGTCATGGCACACCTGTTGGCTCAGGCAGAAAAACGCGGACTCCGACGAATTTTCGTCATCCTCCCGTTTACAAATATTATTACTCAGTCGGTAAATGTCTACCGTGAAGCTCTTGTTTTACCTGGAGAAAACCCTGAAGAAGTTGTAGCAGAACTTCATCATCGTGCTGATTTCGAAAATGAAAATATCCGACATCTTACTGCCCGATGGAAAGCCCCTATTGTTGTAACTACCGCTGTAGCTTTCTTTGAAACGCTTGCATCCTCCTCTCCAGCAACCTTACGCCGCCTGCATGAGCTTCCCGGAAGTGCCATCTTTGTGGATGAATCCCATGCAGCACTTCCTGTCACGTTACTACCTCTTGCCTGGAAATGGATGAACGTTTATGCAGATGAATGGAACTGTTACTGGGTACTGGCATCAGGATCTCTAACCCGTTTCTGGGAAATTCCAGAAATCAATAATGATCAACATCGATTCGTTCCTGAAATAGTAGAGGATCAGCTTCGCCACAATCTCTCTGACTATGAAGCAGGACGTATTCAGTATCGGAGCGATCTGCACCCAAAAGGTGTGGCAGAACTTGCCCAGTGGGTATCCCAGTATCCAGGTCCTCGACTTGTAATTCTCAACACAGTCCAAAGTGCTGCCGTATTGGCAGATTATTTCCAAAAAAACTACGGGGGAGAACGAGTGGAACACATTTCAACAGCCCTTACCTCAACAGATCGTTCTATTACTCTCGATAGAGTAAAAGAGAGGCTAAAACAGAAAGAAGATAGCAACTGGACGCTGATAGCCACATCGTGTGTCGAGGCTGGCATAGATCTCTCCTTCCATACGGGATTCCGGGAAATTAGTTCCTATTCATCATTACTTCAGGCATCCGGTAGAGTAAATCGTGAAGGTTTGTTTCCAGATTCAGAAATGTGGTCATTTTGTATTATGGAGGATGAACTCTTTATACTGAACCCTGGATTTGAGACTTCAGGTCATGTTTTGAAAAAATATTTGGAGCAGAATGAGACAATCTCTCCGACACTTTGTACAAAAGCGATCCGTGACGAGATACGGATATCAGGCGCTTCATCCAAGAAATTTGAAAATCTACTTAAAGCAGATGGAAATCTGAATTTTAAAGTTGTTGAAACTGATTTTCAGGTTATTGATACTGATACCTGTCTGGCGGTTGTTGATTCAAATCTGGCAACAAAAATCTGTTCTGGAAAAATTGACTGGAAAGAAATGCAACGCGTGTCTATTCAAATTTCAAGGAAAAAACTAATAAAATTTGGCATGACTGAGATTCAGCCAGGGATATATCACTGGACACTTGGGTATAATACCTTCATAGGGTATATGTCAGGAATTCTGAAACTACACAAAATAGAGACAGTAGATAACTATGTCCAGTAGTATTGCTTCTCACCCTATCACACTGTTTTCCAAAAATCTATCATTATTACTTAAATAAGACAAATATGGCCCTGTCCCACTTTTCACTATCCGTATCTCGGTTTTAATTCCTGATATTTATTCTCTCCTTTCATCAGTATCTTTCCCTCCCATCACTTCCCCACCACCCGCTTCTTCCTCAGCAGCCTGTTATAGGTAATCGCAAACCGGTGAGCCTCATCCCGGATCTCCTGCAGATACATATTCGCCCGTGTCTTTCTCCCGAACGGCAGCGGAAACGGAACCCCCGACACAAACACCTCCTCCTCCTCCTTCGCAAGCGAAATCACCGGAACATCCACCGAAAGATCATCCAAAACCCGCTTCGCCGAAGACAGCTGCCCCTTCCCCCCGTCGATCAGAATCAGATCCGGCAGATCCTTCTCCTCCGCAACCAGCCGCGAATACCGCCGCCGCACCACCTCCGCCATAGACGCAAAATCATCAATACCCTCAACGGTCTTAATCCGGAACCGCCGGTAATTCCGCTTATCCGGCCTCCCGTCCCGGAACTGCACCATCGACGCCACCGTATCAGTCCCCGCAAGATGCGAAATATCAAAACACTCAATCACCCGCGGCGGATCCGCAAGATGCAGCGCCCGCCGCAGCTCCTCCACCCGAATCTCATCCCCGAAATGCACCGTCTCAATATTCTTCCGGGCAAGATCCAGAAGCTTCGCCTTCTCCCCCTGCTTTGGCACCGTCACAACTACCCGGTGACCCGCAACCGACCCAAGATACTCCGCAAGCCCCGCATCCACCGCCTCCGGCACAATCACCTCACGGGGAGCCGGATGCTCCGAATAATACTGAAGCAGAAACTCCTCAAAAAATCCCTCCGACTCCTCAAAAATAAACTCCTCCCTGCCCCCCAGCGTTCCCGAATACACATGAAACACCATCAGATACACCGAACCCGCCGCACACACAAACTGAATCACATCCTCATCAAACCGCTTCTGCCGCGACACATACTGCCGGTCCGCAAGATGCGTCACCGCCGAAATCACATCCCGGCACCGCATCGCCGCCTCAAACTCCATCGCCTCCGAATACCGGCACATCTCCTCCTTTAAAGACGCCACCAGCTCCGCAGTCCTCCCCTTCAAAACCGCCTCCGCCTGTGCACACTGCCTCGCATACTCCTCCTCGCTCACCTTCCCCGCACACGGTCCCGTACAGTTCCCGATATGAAACCGCAGACACGGCCTCCCGTTTCGCGGCATACTCTTACACGACCGCAGCCGGAACGTCTTTTTCACCACCGTCAGAACATAATCCCGCTCCTTCCCCGACACAAACGGCCCGAAAAACTGTCCTGCCCCCGTCGCCTTCCGGGCGATCGTAATCCGGGGAAACCTCTCCTTCGTCAGCTCAATATACGCATAACTCTTCGCATCCCGCAGATCAATGTTATACTTCGGCTGATGGCGCTTAATGAGACTGTTCTCCAGGAGATACGCCTCCTCATCCGTCCCCGTAACAATATACTCCACATCCGCAATCGTCTCCACCAGCTTCTGCGTCTTCGGATCATGATCCCGCTTCTGAAAATACGACGAAACCCGCTTGCGCAGATCCTTTGCCTTCCCCACATAAATGATCCTCCCCTCCCTGTCCTTATACAAATAACACCCCGGACTATGCGGAATATCAGCAAGAGAGAACGGAACCGCAGAAACCACCATAACTACGTAGATACACATCGGCGGCAGAAAGGAAAAAACCCACTCCTTCCGGCACCGCACATCTCCCATATAGAACTATCTATTGTGACAAAAAAACATCCAAAAAAATTCATCAATGCACCGGATGCATCCAAAACATCCGGAAAAATTGTCACCATTGATACCGTTTTATTACCGGGCAGACAATAGTTCAACACACAACAAACGTTGTACCAACACAACAGGTGAACAGCAATGGAACCCACAGACACTCTCTCCGTCCTCATCATCGGGGCCGACACCAAATCCGGCAGTGCCTTCGCACATAACATGCAGGCACTCATCGATCACCTCAAAGCAGACGACATGCAGGTCATCAGCGTTGACAGCTTTGAAGGACTCAAAGACGGATTCATCGCAAACGGCGCCATGGCAGACTGCGTCCTCATCGACTGGAATGCACCAAGCGCAGAAGAACTCATCAAACTCGTTCGTGAGCAGAACAAATACGTCAGCATATTCCTCCTCACCGAACCCGGCGACCTCTCAAAAATCCCGGTCGAGGTCTTCCCGACCATCGACGAATATGCCTGGATCCTTGGCGACACCCCCGAGTTTATTGCGGGTAGAATCAAGTCCGCCGCCCGGAAATACCGCAAAGCAATCCTCCCGCCGATGTTTGGTGCACTCATGGACTTCTCCGAAGACTTCGAGTACTCCTGGCACACCCCGGGCCACACCGCAGGAACCGCATTCCTCAAATCCCCGATCGGCAAACTCTTCTACGAATTTTACGGAGAACAGACCTTCCGGTCCGATCTCTCCATCTCCGTAGGCGAACTTGGCAGCCTTCTTGACCACTCCGGCCCCATCGGCGCTGCCGAAAAATACGCCGCAAAGGTCTTTGGATCCGACATGACCTTCTTTGTCACCAACGGAACCTCCACCTCAAACCGGGTAGTGCAGGGAGCCCTCGTTGCGCCGGACGAGATCGTCTTCGTAGACAGAAACTGTCACAAATCCATGGAACAGGCCTTCACCCTTGATCACGGTATTCCGGTTTACATGGTCCCCACCAGAAACCGGTACGGTATCCTCGGCCCGATTCCAAAACCCGAAATGGAACCGGAAACCCTCGCTAAAAAACTCGCCAGCCACCCGCTGGCCTCCAAAGCAGAGAACCAAATCCCGGTAACGGCGGTTGTTACCAACTCAACCTACGACGGAGTCTGCTACAACGCCGTTGCAGCAGAAGATCTTCTCGGCCAGACCGTTGACACTATCCACTTCGACGAAGCCTGGTACGGATACGCCAAGTTCAACCCCATGTATGCAGGAAAGTTCGGCATGCACAAAGATGACCGCCCTGCGGAGAACCGCCCTACCGTCATCACCACCCACTCCACCCACAAACTGCTTGCCGCACTCTCACAGGCATCAATGATCCACATCAAAAACGGAAAACGTCCGCTTGATCATGCACTCTTCAACGAGTCCTTCATGATGCATGCATCAACTTCACCGCAGTACAGCATCATCGCCTCCCTCGATGTCTCCTCCAAGATGATGGATATGGGCGGCTGCGGACTCATGCAGGAGGCAATCGACGAAGCAGTGCGGTTCCGGCAGATGATGGCCCGTGCCTGCGGACAGATGAACATCTGCAAACCCGGCGACTGGTGGTTCCGTGCCTGGCAGCCGGACGAAGTCACCATGCCGGACGGCAGCAAAGTCCCGTTCGCCGAGGCCGACCCCGCGATTCTCGCACACGATCCCGGATGCTGGATGCTCCGGCCGGGAGAGGTCTGGCATGGCTTTACAGGCATGACCGAGGACTGGGCAATGCTTGATCCGATCAAAGTCACCGTCCTGACGCCGGGTATGAACGACGACGGAACCCATGCAGAGTTTGGTATTCCCGCAGCAGTTGTCCTCGCCTATCTTGGTACGAAAGGAATCATCAACGAGAAGTCCGGTGATTACAACATCCTGTTCCTCTTCTCAATGGGTGTCACGAAAGGAAAGTGGGGAACACTTATGTCCGCCCTCTTCGACTTCAAAACTCTCTTCGACCGCAACACTCCGCTTGAAGAGGTTCTTCCCGATCTCGTTAACGCATATCCCGACCGCTACGGCGGCATGACACTCCAGACACTCGCAGCAGAGATGCACCAGTACATCAAATCCAGCCGCCAGACCCAGCTTGCAAACGAGGCCTGTGCCGTGATGCCGGACCCTGTCATGAAACCCTCGGACGCATACCGCTACATTGTCAAAAAGCAGGTTGAACATGTTGCCGTTGACGATATGGCAAACCGCGTTGTGGCAACCGGTGTTGTCCCGTATCCGCCGGGAATCCCGATGCTCATGCCGGGCGAAAACGCCGGTGCCGCTGACGGCCCGATTCTGATGTATCTTAAGACGCTTCAGGAGTTCGATCGGAAGTTCCCCGGATTCACACACGACACCCATGGTGTTGAGGTGATCAACGGAACGTACTATGTGTACTGTATCAAGGAGTAACCACCCTTTTTTTGGAGAGATGGTATGGAAAAACCAGCAGCCGCAGCACGACCGGAAAAGATTCCGGCGATGCGGAAAGATGAGTACGACGCCCTGATCCGCCGGGGAATTCTTGCAAGGATTGCATTTTCCGGAACAGAGCATCCGTACATTGCACCGTTTATGTACGTGTTCGATGAACACAACCTCTACTTCCTCTCCACCCGGTACGGAAGAAAGATGGATCTGTTTGCGAAAAACCCGGCGGTCTCCGTGGAGATCGAAGAGGTCGCCCCGAACATGTCCGCATACCGGTTTGTTACCCTTCAGGGAAATCTTGCAGAGGTCACGGATACAGAAAAGATGCGGGAGATCCGCAGCATGTTTGCAGAAAGGATCGCAGGAAAAACCGTCTCGGCGAACAGTCTTGCAGCCCTCGGGTACCGTCCGTCGGATGATCCCGGAAAACTTGTCGAGGAGGATCGGACCATGGTCTGGAAACTCACCGCAGTCCGCGACATTGTCGCACTCAAAGAATCGTAATTAAAAAAGTATTAGAGCGGGAACGTCACGGCTTTTTCGCCGACGATCGTTCCTGCAAACTCACCGTCCAGCAGTGCCCGGCAGATCAGTGACGGGTCGCGGCCGTCAATAACCACCAGCGGAATGCCGGAACGCTCGGTGATCTTTGCGGCGACGAGATCAATGACCATGTTGCTGCCGGCACAGAGCTTTTCCTTCATGATCAGATCGATTAACTCCTGCGGGCCGAGTGTGTCGTACTTCACGGCGTTTGGATCCTTCTTCGGATCTGCCGTGTAGATTCCGTCGATGGCAGTCATGTTGATCATCATCGAGGCACAGGTCTCCTCCGCAAGAACCGCAGCGACCGCATCGGTTGTCTGGCCCGGGGTAACTCCTCCCATCACCACGATCTTTCCGCTTAACCCGAACTCCTTTGCATCCTGATAGGACTCGGCAACCCGCGGATACGCATACTCGCCGAGAGCTCCGAGCAGCAGCCGTGCGTTGATACGGGTGATTAAAATGCCGAACTCATCGGATGATGCCTCGTCAAGGCCGATGTCGCGGCAGACGTTGATGTACCGGCGGGCTTCCCCTCCCCCGCCGACCACGGCAAACACCTGATGTCCGGCTTTCACCAGCGTTTTCAGTGCATCCGCCCACTCCATCAGGCGATGCGTATCAAGTGTCGGTACAAGAACCGATCCTCCCACTGAGATTACAACCCGCGTCATGAAAATTCCTTATCTATTTGTTCGGTCTTTGCATATATGTTCTATTGGGTTATTGTTTCTCCTGCGGGCCGGGGAGCACAGGACCTTTTCCTCTTCTGCTTGCGGGAGGCTTTGAAAAAAAGAGATGAATGATTGTTATTTGCTGTGTTCTTTTGGATGCAGGTACAGACCGGTGTAGGTCTCGTTGAGGGCAGTATCCGAGTTTTTCTGTGTCAGGAGACTGACCACGACCATTGCAATGATGGCGAGCGCGAGGGCATAGATGGAGAAGTGCATCGGGAGGGTTTCGATGAACTGGTAGTAGTACCCAAATCCGATGGAGGCAGCAAGTCCCACTACCATACTGGCAATTGCTCCTTCTGCGGTTGCACGCCGCCAGTACAGACCTGCGATCAGCGGGACGGCGAACGAACAGAGCATAAGGCCGATACCAAGCCAGATGAGGAATGCCAGCATCTCCGGCGGGTTGATGGCAAGAATCAGTGAGACGACGGCTGCAATCAGAACACAGATCTGACTGATACGGACAACCTGCCGTTCGCTTGCTTTCGGCCGCAGCATGACCTTGAAGATGTTCCAGGAGAACTCGGTTCCGACTGTGAGCATCAGCCGGTCGGTGGTTGACATAACCGCGGAGAGAACGATCACCGCAAACAGACCCGTGATAAAGATACTCGGGGCTGCTGCCTGAATGCCGTACATCAGTGCAAAGTCAGGCGCATTGCTTGCGGCAATTGCATCGAGTTTGCCGTCCTCGGCCATGACACGGACACCCATTCCGCACAGCTTTACGAGGAACATGATGACGACATACACGCCGAATGCAACCAGCGGTGCCCACTTGAAATAGGAGATCTTCTTGGCCGCAAAGACGTTTGACATGATGTGCGGCGCACAGGCAAGACCGACCATCAGGAGAATGCCGAACGAGACCAGGAACTCAGGAGTACAGTAGGCATAGTCCGCGTAGGCTGTCGGGAAGGCGGGCATGACGAGGTTTGGATCGATGGAGGCAAGAACCGTGTTGATGTGTTCCAGACCGCCTGCGTAGCTGAGGATGAACGGCGAGACCAGCAGTACGCCGAAGATGAGAATCAGTCCCTGCACCAGTCCGGTCCAGGAGACCGCATACAGACCGCCGATTACGGTGTATGCTGTGATGATAACGCCCGAGATGATCAGAGCCTGCCAGTGTTCAAGACCGAACACCCACATCAGAACGATACTGATTGCGGTGTACTGGCCGACGAGATAGACCAGACTCACGGCAATGCTTGCCAGTGCCGAGAGGGCACGCAGTTCTTTGTTGTTTTCGTATCTGATGGCAAAATAGTCCTCAAGGGTCATGCAGCCCTTTTCCCGGCCGATCTTGTTGAGTTTGGATCCGAAGAAGATAATACAGAATGCTGCTGCAAGCGGTACAAAGATCTGTTCCCAGATTCCCGGCCACCCGGAGGCATATCCGAATCCGCTTGTTCCAACCAGAGTCATTCCGCTGCAGATGGAACAGATGATGAGAAGAGTGAACAGCCAGAATCCAAGACTTCTGCCGGCGAGCATGTAGTCTTCGGAGTTTTTGATCTTTTTCGAGGCCCATACGCCGATGCCGAGCAGCACCACAAAGTACACGACGATCAGCGCGAGGGTTATAAGAGTACTTCCTTCACTTAGCCCCATTGCCTACTCCTCCTCCACCTTGGGAAAGGTGAGGCCCCACAGGATAAGTAGGACGAACACGATGACAACCGCACCGCCGACGGTCAGTACGGTGATGTCAGGTAATCCAAGTATCATACCATAAGAGTGTCACGTGTTGTCATATAACAGATTCGGTTTGATGCAGAAAACGGGAGGGGAAGTGTCAGGCTGCTGACATCTGTGCGAAGTATGCGGCGGTCCGGTCTGCTACGTTTTCCTTGAGGTTTTCGTAGAAGAAGTAGTAATCATAGACATGATAGACGCCTTCTGCAAAAAGCTCCGGCATGGAGTACTCGGCCGGGTCCGGGGTGTCAACGAGGAGAACCACCGCTCCGTCAACCTCTGCAAGGTAGGCACCGGTAAAGTTTGGGATCTCCTTTTCGATACTGCCGTTGTTTGCGAAGAAGACCGCACCGTCATTTTCCGATGCGTTTGCATAGGTTGTGTCGGTCTTCCAGTTGAGCGGGTTGATGCCTACGGCTCCTGGAAACGCGATGATGTTGCTGCCTGAGGTGTTTTCCGCCTGGGTGTTGTAGGTGATGATTACGCCGGTGTCGGTCTCTCCGACTGCTGCTTTGAGCTGCGGGTACTGGGCAAGTTCAAACTCGGAGAGGGTGTAGCCGATGGGGTAGGCGGCGATGAGTTTGTCCTGAAGGTCCGGGTCAACAAAGAGGTCGATCATCAGCTGTTTGATCCGGTATGATCCCTGGGAGTGGCCGGCGAGGATGACGGGTTTTCCTTCGTTGTAGTTCTCAAGGTAATAGAGGAATGCGGCTTTCACATCCTCGTAGGCACGTTTTTCGGCGATGTACTGATCTTTTGTCCAGGTGCCGTTGCCGAGCATGGAGTAGAGACCTGTCTGCCGGTAGAAGGGAGCGTAGATGTTTGCGGTCTCTTCAAAGATGCCTTTCTTCATCAGAACATCGGTGACCGCCCCGTTCCGGAGTTCGGGGTCACTGGTGTTCATCGAATCGACGTAGAGGGTTTTGAAGAGCGTCGGGTAGAGATAGAAGACGTCCACCGGTTTTTCCTCAGAGGCGTTCGGCAGGTATGCCCAGTTCTCTGAAAGGGAGTAGTCGAGCGGCTGAAGGGGATCTTCTGCCGCGGGCGGTGCGGTGATACAGCCTGCGGAGCAGATGAGCAGAAGAAGTGACGGGATGAGGATCAGACGGATATTCATGAGATGGAGGTTGGGGTTTTGTTCGGATAAGCTCTCCTTTGTCAGACCTGTCTTTCAGTTATAATATGTGATCTATTTTAACAGAAACCATTTATCTCTTCAATAAAAATAATTGGAACGTGGATGCTGTGGTACCTGCTTTTAAGGAAATGAAATCACAATCTGTAGGGACGATAATTACCATTGTACTAAAAATAATTGATGTCATCTGTTATGTCACAGCACTTGTCATATCATATCTTTTGTTCTGTGGTATTTTTGTGATTGACGATATCTTTGGAAAGATTATTCTTGCCATTCTCCTTTTGTTGGCAACGTTTGTGTTGTGGCAAAAAACCATATTTTGGTTGTTTAGATCTATACGAATGAAAGGAAGACCTCTGAATATGGGTAATTTTTGTCATCATGTTTCAGAGGTAATTAAAAAATTTAGAACTGGTGCTCTTCTCTTAGTCTCTTTCCGGTTGTTTGTACTTAATGTCCTATACTCAATATTCCCTATTTTGTTATTTGTCTTTTCAGGATTTCTTCTTCTTGCATGTATCCCACAAGAGTATTTCACAGATTTATCTACATATATTTCCAATTTGTGTATTTCATTTGGTTTCATTCAGCACCCATTAACTCCTTGGACAGTTCCCAATTTCAAAGATATTGGACGTGTGGCAACACTATTTGGAGTGACCGGTATTCTTCTTGCATTGTTCCGCTATTATGTGGAATCTCAGAAGAAAATTCCAGAATACACAGTAAATGCTGTAATACAGGATATTGAGCGTATGATCATGTCCTCTTACTCATACATGGAATTTGAGAAATGGATATCTGCAACAAAAGGGAAGAGCAATTCTGTTGCAAAGGCAGTTTCACATGTTCTGGATGATACAGAAGATCTCTCTCGACAATGTCAAACGATATGTGATCAGTTGCAAACTTCTTTTTCGAAAGCCAATTCCAAAGTCGCTAGGAAAGTTATACTCAGGAATCTGAGACTCTATGCATCACTTCCACAACATGATTCAGAATACCTTTATAACAAACTCGAAAAAAGCAATTTATCTCAATTTAAGGTAACTGAATCGGATTTATATTTTGCATATAATGCTTATTTCCTTGAACATTGTTTTGATAAGATCAGAGATGCCATCTGTAACAACTATGATCTATCGGAATGTGGGAGAATACTCATTACCAATGTGAATTTTATTGATGATAGTGGCGCCTCATTTGTCAAGTTCAGTTCTGTTGTAAACTTCTATGATTTTCTCAGCAACGATGCTGACTGTTGTGCTATAGCTGAAAAAAAGCTAAGTACTGCAACAGATTATCGTGATGAGCTCATGTTTAGGATTTATAAGACAATTATGCGGGAAATATTTATTGACTATCTCCGTTCATCTGCAGATGAGATGGAGATGTAACTCTCTACATTAGGCGATCCTCACACGACAAACGGCACGCCGTAGATCTTCTCCGGCACCGCCGAGTGAACCCGCCACATGTCCTCTGCGGTTACGGTTCCCTCCTGCAGCATCCGCTGCATTCTGCGGGGCACAGACCGCGGGCCGTTAACCGCTCCGGGGCGGGAGAGGTCGTCCATGTAGTCGCTTTCCATGGTAAACTCCCGTTTCTCTGCAAACCACTCGGCAAGGAACGGTTCGCGGACGGTGACGGAGGGGTGAAGCGGTGTTTCGCAGGTGGCGAAGTGTTTGACGACACGGGCCGGATTCATCCCGGCCTTTGTTGCAAGGTCAGCGACATCGGCACAGGAGTCGCTTTCCGCATGAATCTGCAATGCACACCCGAGGTCAGCGGCGAGCGTGAGGGCGTGGAGGAGTACGCGGTTGGATGCATCCCGCACCTCCTGATCCACCGGATAATGGGGACGGCCCGACTTGAGACCGATGGCTTTCCCCTCGGCAACATACTCAGCTGCCACATCCAGTGCGCCGCACATCAGCGATTCCGCCTCAGCAAGACTCATGCGGGCGCAGAGTTTTCCAATCTCCGCCGGGTGCACGCCGCAGACCGGATAACACACGCATCCCTCCTCACGGACGGCCTCGGCTGTAGTGAGCAGTTCGTCAAACACGGGACGAAAATCCTCCGGTACCGACGGGGCTATCTCGTGCGACCAGGAAGGAAGCGAGACCAGTACGATGTGGGTTCCGCCCGAACGCATGAACTCCCGGACGACCGCAGGGCCGACACCGGTGCGGCGGTTGATGTGGAAGTGATCATCGAGGATGGGGAACTTTTCCTGCATCTTACTCAAGGATCTTCATCATCGGGTAGCCGTTCTCGAACTTGAGCTGAGCCCGGCAGACTGCATCGCCGTACTTTGTCTCGATGACCGCGTGATACATCGCTCCGGTCAGTTCCGAGTAGCCGAAGGGGTTTTCGTTCATGAGAGACCGGTCCAGGTGGACTTCGATGTGCGTAACATACGGCTGGAGTGAGACGGCACTCTCGATTGCTGCCTCGACTTTGTCGGCGGTTGCCCTGCTGATGGGTGTTCCTACAAACTGGTGGTAGAGTGCGCCAAGTTTGATTGCTGCTTCAAATACTGCGTTTTCTCTGTCGGTTGCCATGGGTGTTTTCCTCAAAGTAGTTTTACGGTGTCATTCCGGGGCGTGATGATATCGCCCTGACGTTTCAGCCGGTCGAGCAGTTTCTCGACCTCCTCTTTTCCGTAGTGGTGCTGGCTGACCATGGTGTCGATCACCTTGTCCAGTTTGGCAGAACTTCCTCCTTCGGAGAGGATCTTGATGGTTTCGCGAAGAACACGGGTCATGTCGCGGCTGGATTTGCTGATGCCGGTTGCGACTTTGTCGATGTCGATCTGGCCGGTTGCCGGGTCGTAGGCGACCTGCCGCAAACAGGTATCAACGATTTTTACCACACGTTTTGCGTCATCGACGCTGATTTCGTCCGAGAGCCGGACCCGGGCACTTGCTTCGGCCAGCCGGACGAGTGCTTCCAGCTGACGGGCGGTGACCGGTACGGGTTTGTCGGAGTCGATTGCAACCCCGCGGAGGCTCTGATAGTACTGCACCAGGATCTCTTTTGCTTCGTCGGTGAGCATCGGGAAGCAGTTCCGTTTGGCGTACGCGAGGTATTTTCTCAGAAGCACCGCGTCGATCTCCGGCATGACGGGGGCGAGTTCCCGTTTGAAGTACTCGTCGTCTGCTCCCGGGATCGGGTGCTTTTTGTGGTGCATGATCTTCTCGCCGGCCATGTGGGACTTTAAGATGTGGTTTGCGATGTTGAGGTCGCGGACCGCATCGGGTTTGTCCTTCATGATGAAGATAAGATCAAACCGGGAGAGCAGCGACGGGGGCATGTTGACCTGCTCGGAGATGTTGGTGAACTCGTCGAATCTGCCGAGCTTGGGGTTTGCTGCGCCGAGGAGGGAGCAGCGGGTCCGGAGCGTTGCATTGATCCCGGCTTTTGCGACGGAGATGGACTGCTGTTCCATTGCTTCGTGCAGGGAGGACCGGTCGTCTTTCTGCATTTTGTCCATCTCATCGACCGCGGCGATTCCTTTGTCGGCGAGAACGAGGGCTCCGGCTTCGAGGGTCCAGCGTCCGTCGCCGAGATCGTCCTTGACGGCTGCGGCGGTGAGACCTGCGGAGGATGCGGATTTGCCGGAGGTGTAGATGCCGCGGGGGGCGAGTTTTATGACGTAGCGGAGAAGCTGGGATTTTGCAATACCCGGGTCTCCGACGAGGAGTACGTGAATGTCGCCCCGCAGACTGCTGCCGTCCGGCATTTCTTTGGCGATTCCGCCAAACATCTGGAGTGCGATTGCTTCTTTGACTTCGTCGTTTCCGTAGATGGTGGGGGCAATGGACCGGGCGATCTTTCCGTAGACTGCGGGGTCGGTTGCCATCTCCTTGATGGTTTCCTCGTCCTCTTCGGTGATGTTGACCTCTTCAAACTCTTTGATGGAGATTTCGATGGAGTTGCACTCGATGAAGAGGTCAAAGACGGTGCTTTTCTGGCCGCCGGTGATCCGCTGGACGCTGCGGAGGATGCCGTTGATGATGACGCGGTCGCCGGGGGAGACGATGCCGCAGAGGTCGTCAACGACGTCGATGTCGATGTTCTGCGGCTGTTCGCCGCCGCGGAGTCCTTCGGGTGTTTCCTGGATACGGAGCTTCTGGGAGTCGATGAAGGTGGATCTGTTCTGGACAAGTTCGAGTTTTTTCTGGGTACACTCGGCGTTGCCGCAGACGTCGGGTTCGGAGTAGGTGCCGTAGTCCTGGGCTTTGTAGGTGAAGTGACCTGCGGAGCAGCGGAATGCACCGATTACAAGCCTTGGCCTGACCTCGGTGACGCGGCGGATGATGCCGTCGACGCCGATGAACTTGTTAATGTGTTCGGCGCGGATGTCGCGTATCTGGGTTTTCCGCGGGAGGTGGA
>JAHLFR010000002.1 GCA_018883755.1 Candidatus Methanocorpusculum faecipullorum | reverse complement strand
GAATGCACTGGAGTTCAAGGTGATTCCGGAGCTGATCGAGGCACGGAACTTTATCAAGATGCGTCTCGATGAGATGGAACGCGAAGAGCTGTTCCGTATGAAGAGAGTGAAGGGTAAATCAGAAAAATAATTTTTTTATTTTTTGTGAGCTTTTTTGGAACGGTCATTTCTCTTTCCCGCCGTGGTTCCGGTGTTTTGTTTGATCTTTCCCTGGTTCTGAGCAGCTGAAAATTCGATACCTGCGGTCTGCCAGCTCTCACATCTTTCCTTCGATGGGTTTAATACTGTCATAATGAATAGTTGTAATTACGAGTGATCGCTGTTCTATGACAATTGTGAGAGAGGGGTGTCAGACACTATGAAATTTGGTACGCTTGCAGATGTAGAAACCCGCGGAAAAACTGTTCTCGTCCGTGTTGACTTAAACTCGCCGATCGATCCGTCAACCAATACCATTCTTGACGACAAACGGTTCCGTGAACATGTCCCGACCATACAGGCTTTGGAAGAGTCCCGGGTTGTTGTCCTTGCCCACCAGAGCCGCCCGGGCAAAAAGGATTTCACCACACTGGAAGCCCACGCTGACCGATTAGAGCGTCTTCTCGGTATGCCGGTGATGTATGTGGATGACATCTTCGGCCGATGTGCCAAAGAGGCTGTCCGCAAAGCACATCCCGGTGATGTTCTCCTTCTGGAAAACGTCCGGTTCAGCTCCGAAGAAAATCTCACAATGAAGCCGGAGGATGCAAAGAATACGCATCTGGTGAGAAAACTTGCATCGATGGCCGATCTCTGCGTCAATGATGCATTCGGAACTGCCCACCGCTCCCAGCCGACCATTACCGGTCTGCCGTTTGCAATGCGTACCGTTGCCGGTCTTCTGATGGAAAAGGAGGTCAAAAATCTCTCCCGTGTCTTTACCTCCGCACCAAAACCGGTGACCTTTGTTCTTGGCGGAACAAAGGTTGATGACTCTATTGCAGTAGCAGGGCATGTTCTGGCGAACGGTACCGCAGACCGTATTGCAATCATCGGTGTTGTGGCAAATGTGTTCTATCTTGCAAAAGGTATTGACATCGGTGCCCCGTCCGCAAATCTGATCAAGACCCTCGGCTACGAAGGAGAGATTGCCAAAGCAAAAGCGATTCTTGATGCCTACCCGGATAAGGTAATTCTGCCTGAGTATGTGGCGGTAAAAGAGAACGAAGAACGCCGTGAGTATGCCGTTGGGGCCACACCTGCGGATTGCCCCATTCTTGATATGGGTACTGAGTCGATCGGCGTCTTCTCGAAACTGCTCTCCGAGTCGGGAACGGTTGTCTTTAACGGTCCTGCGGGAATGTTTGAGGAGAGGGATTTTGCAACGGGAACGTATGAACTGCTGCATGCAGCTTCGAAGGCCGAGTTCTCCGTCTGCGGAGGCGGTCACACTGCGGCTGTTATTGAACAGATCGGACTTGCATCAGACTTCTCTCACCTGTCAACCGGTGGCGGGGCATGCATTGAGTTTTTGACAGGAAAGAAACTTCCCGCTCTGGATGCGCTGGAAAAGTCCTGGGAACTTTTCGGCGGAAGGATCTAATTTTTTCTTTTTTTTGGAAGTTGTTTGCAGGAATCGCTGAGATTATATCCAAGAAACGTTATGGGTATTCCTTGTTATGGAAATAAAAGAGATCAAATCGCTTGATATCCTCTCAGTTGCCAAATTCTTTGCCGTGATCGGTCTGGTCTTTGGTTTTCTGTTCGGTCTTCTGGGAGGTTTTGGTCCCGCAGCCCCTCTTCCACCGCATCATGTCTTTGCATTTGCCGGAGAACTCTTCTCCTATATTCTCTCCGCACTGTTCGGAGCAGTTGTTGGTGTGATTGTGGGATTCGTCGGTGGTGCAGTATCCGGGTTCCTCTATAACTTTGTTGCCAACAGTTTTGGCGGCGTCAAGATGGAACTTGAGTAACTCTCTTTTTTCTGCCTGGGCCGGTTTCCGCGATGAGTATATGAAGGTGCAGCGTCAAATATCCCGTATATGGAAACGAAAGAAGTCAGACACGTTGATGTATGGTCTGCCGCAAAGCTTTGTGCGGCAATCAATCTTGTTATCACCGTCATCATCGGTATCATTGGTGCAGTTCTTGCCCTCCTCAACCTGTCTGTCGCAGGGACGATCTCTGGTCTTACCGGAGTTGGTACCGGTATTGTCGGATTAATCATTAGTATTGTCATCCTCGCTGTCATAGGTATGATCATTGGGTTCATCGTCGGCGCAATCGTGGCAGTCATCTACAATCTCGCTGCGGGTGTCTTCGGCGGTTTAAAAGTTGAGCTGGAGTAACGCGGTCCAAACTCATTTTGTGAAATGAGTTGGAACAAATTTTGATCTTTTTTTCAATCCATTTTGGAATATTCCGGATTCTTTCTGTTTATCTCCCTACTTCCCAGTGCTCTTTGATGAGCATTTTTTTCTCAATAAAAAAGAATACCTCTCTTCTACCACTATGTACTGTACTCATAAGTACAGTACATAGTAGTAATAGTAGTAATAAAAAAACAAAAAAAGATCGGGCAGTATCTCACCGTGCACGGCAGGCCCGCGTAATCGTACTTCCCGCCATGAAGAGATCCTGCTGTGTCAGTACTACTTCCTCCTCTTCGGTCTGAATCGTCAGTTTTCCGTCCGCCGTAATTTTTCCGATAATCTCATAGGAAAGTCCGCTCTCTTTGAGGAAATGCTCATCCGAAAACGTCACCAAAAACCGTCCGTATGTTTCTGAGAACAGTTTTGTTACTGCATCTCCCCGGATCGTTACCTTTGCCTGGGCTGCAAGATTCACCAGCGCATACAGCAGTCCTCCCCGTGTAATCGCCATCGAACCGCTTACCTGAGCTTTTTCGACCAAATCCCGGATGACCGGCAATGCCGCAACGCTTCCGAGTTCGGGAGCAGTACCGCCACATCCGGTTACCGCATCCAGGACTGAACCTCCAATCTCTGATCTTGTCTCACCCACAATTGCGATGCTGTCTCCCACATCCGGCCACTCCCAGCCGATCAGATCTCCTTTTCCAAACATTGCAACCGCTGCGGCAGGTTTTATCGTAGTGTCACAGGTATCAGACTCATTATACAGTGAAACATTTCCCCCTGCAATTGGAATATGCAGCACCCGGCACATATCCCCTATACCCTTCACAATCTCTGAAATCTGCCACATGATCTCCGGATTTTCCGGTGACCCGATGTTTAAACTGTCCAGAGCACAGAACGGGATCCCTCCGACTGAGACGATGTGGGATGCTAGTTCCAGAATTGTGTTTGCCGCGCCGGTGTACGGATCCAGATAGGTATGCCTGGCATTACACCCGCAGGCGAGTGAGAGTCCGTTTCCTTCCAGCTCCAGTACCGAGTAAAACGGGGTAGCCGCATAAGTTCTCCCCTGTGCCTGTGAGTTGAACTGGGTTGCGTGCATACTGTTGTCCGCAAGATCCGGATGAGACAACACTTTGAGGGCAAGCTCCCGGATTGTTCCTGCTGGCCGGACAAACGGCTTTTCCGCCGTATAGGGTTTTGTGGGGTACTCCTTTTCGGGCGCACCCTCTGCAAGGAGTTTTATCGGCAGATCACACACCACTTCCCCGCCGAACTCAACCACATACCGATCAGATCCTGTAGTCTCGCCGACCACCACACATGAAATACCATACTTCGCACAGATCTCCTTTGCCTCCTCCACTTTGTCGGGATGAATCTCTGCAAGCATTCTCTCCTGCGTTTCGGAAAACAGAATTTCTTCTGTGCTCATCCCTTCCGCACGCAGAGGTATGGCATCTGCAAAAATTCTTACACCGACATCCACGCACATATCAGCAGATGCCCCGCATATTCCTGTCGTCCCCAGACCCCGGCATGCAAGGATCGTCTTCTTTTCAAACATCTCCAGAGTTGCTGAGATAAGATTTGCCTCAATCTGGGGATCTCCCTCTACGTCGGTGAAACTGGCCCGTCCTGTTGTTCCGCCAAAGAGGATCAGCTTCCACCCTGTTTTGAACGCTTTCCCAAACATGAACCGGTTCGGTTTCATCACCCCGAAACAGATCATATTAATCAGCGGGTTTCCTCTGAAACTTTCGTCAAACATTTGGTATCCCGGAAGAACCGGCACATTGATTGTGTTACTGTAATCCGCAGCTCCCGCGGTTGCATTACGAATTATCCACTGCGTTTTTTCGTCTGAAATGTCTCCAAAGAACCAGGGAGTCTGTATTCCGATAGGCTGCGCCCCCATCGAAAGCACATCTCTAACAACACTTCCCACTCCTGTTGCTGCCCCCTGATATGGATTTGTACAACTTGAACGGTTTTGTGATCCCATTGCAATTGCCAGGGAAAGTTCGTCCGAGAACTTCACGATCGCCGCATCATCTCCGGGTCCGAGAATTACACTTCCTCCTATTGTCGGCAGTGTATCCAGAAGCTTCCTTGTAATCCGGTAGCTACAATCTTCACTCCACACTTTTTCAAATGCAGCCGCTTCCAGCGGTTTCAGATTCCGTCCGAGAACGGATCGAATATACTCCTCATCATGTTCTGCCAGCATAACTTATCCAAACTATTTGATCGCTGCAAAGAAAAACACCTGTATGTATCCGGGTGACGCCAGAACTTTAAGCCTCCAGCGCTAAAATATAGGAGTATGGTTGATTCATATGAGGATATGCTGAAGGCGGCATACTCAGGTATGACGGAACCGACAAGCACCGGAGAACGGTTCGTCATGCCCAAGACCAAGGTCTATATTGAGGGTAAGACCACCGTCCTGGAAAACTTCGCCGACATCGCCGGAACACTCAACCGTGACAAAGACCACTTCATGAAGTTCATCTTAGGTGAGCTTGGAACCGCCGGCAAGATCGACGGTACCCGCGGTGTCTTCAATGGAAAGTTCGAAGAGTCACAGTTTGAAGCAATTGTCACCACCTACGTAAACGACTATGTGATCTGTTCCGAGTGCGGCCGCCCGGATACAAAACTCGTCAAAGACGATCGTGTACTGATGCTTCTCTGCGAAGCATGCGGATCCAAACGCCCGATCCGAAAGCGTAAGACAAAGACCGAAGTCCAGGGTCCGGCGATCGAGGAAGGAAAAGAACTCGAAGTTCAGATAGAATCCATCAGCAAGAAGGGAGACGGCGTTGCCCACGTCGGCAAATATATCCTGTATGTCTCCGGAGCAAAAGCCGGTCAGACCGTCAAAGTACGGATCACCAGAATCTCCGGCTCCGTTGCATTCACCCAGAAAATTCTCTAAAATATCTGTTCCGGAATCTCCCGGTACACTTTTTTTTGAAAAACTCTTACGTCCCAAAAAATACCAGTACCGTATTTGCAAACTCTTCGGGATAGAGATCATGCATCCGGTGTGTTCCGCCGGGAATCATCTTCAGTTCTGCGTCAGGGATCATTCTCTCCATCTCATGCGCCACATCAGGATGCATCAGAAAATCCGCATCCCCAAACAGCAAAAATGTCCGGCAGCGAATGTCACCAAGCCGGTCTGCCGATCCCGGCCACGACGCAATCGCACATGCACCTGCCCGGAACCCTTTCGTGTGCCACGGTGCAACCACACACAATGCCTGGAGCGGGAGCACACAACGGTTCATCAGATGTGCACGGTATGACGACTCCGGTCCGTAATCCGTTGCAAACAGCATGAGCTTTTTTACCATTTCCGGATACAGAACCGCAAACTCCTGGGCAATCATCCCGCCCATGGAATGCCCGAGCAGGAAAATCTCCGAGAGCCCTTCTGCCTCTACCACCGCGTGAATATCCTCCGCGTACTGAATAATTGTCATCTTCTGGGGAGGAATCGATCCCATCCCGGTCAGACCAAGACCACGGTTGTCCGGCAGAATCACACAAAACCTCTCTGCCAGTGTCCGGATGATCGACTCCTTCCAGTCCTTCATCGAGTCGCCAAGACCACTGACGATCACAAGAGGCATTCCGGAACCGGTAATCCGGTATGCAATTTTTGCATCGCCTGATCTCGCATACCGTATCTCATCAAGCATGGTTCAAAAAAGTATTATTGGTTTTGTCCCCCATAAACATGCCATCACTGGGGAACCGGTCATATCCTGTTTGTTCAGTTTTTCAGACATCCAAGCAGATCATCACATCTCGTCGAGATGCGGTCACATGCCTCACGAATAACCGTAACCGGATCCTTCTTTGACCCTTCCTTCATCGTAATAAAGAGCTCCGGATCGGAGAACTGGAACTCAATCACATACTTTGCCACATCAACCTCGGGGTCTATAAGAATTTCCTCGGTCAGTGCATTCATAAATGTGTGTCCTTCCCCTTCAAGGCTCAGCCGTATCTTGCCTTTCTCAAGCTCGATGATCTTCAGCTTCATGCGGATTACCTATTTGGCGGATGAGACTATATAGATGACGCAGGATACGTCATCAAACGATCCGATCTTGGATAAGTATTATATCATCCCATGTCCTATCTATTAGAGCACTCAATTTAGTGGAGCGGTGTGTCGGGCAACACCCGAACGTTCACACGAGGATTCTTCCCGTGCGAAGTGGCACCGCGAGTGTCGAAAGCATATCAAACCGTGAGCGGTTTGTATGCTGCCTGCAGAAATGCAGGAAAGATGCGGAGTTCTCTGTAGACGTAGCCAAGCCTGGTATGGCGCAGGTTTGCTAAACCTGTGTCCCCCTGGGACTCGAGGGTTCAAATCCCTCCGTCTGCGCTTATTCCAGGGATGCAACATCCCTGAAACGTTCAGGAGTACGAAGCGCTCATAACGTATGAGACTTATCTCTCTACTGAGAGGCGACTATCATGGTTGAAGAGTCAGAACTGAAATATTTTGTGCGGATCATTAACAATGATCTGGACGGTACCCGTCCGGTACAGCTTGCACTGACCGGAATTAAGGGCATCGGCCTCCACGCCGCACTCGTCATCTCCCGCCGTGCAGGAGTCGACACCCACGCAACGATGGGTCTCCTCGCAGACGAAGATGTCGCGCGCCTTGAGGAGCAGGTACTTGCATACCCGACCTCAGTCCCGGTATGGATGGTCAACCGCCCGGTAGATGTGTACACCGGAGTTCCGAAACACCTCTACGGCAGCGACCTTGCACTCGCAAAAGAAGACGACATCAACCTCATGAAGAAGATGCGCTGCTATCGCGGTATTCGTCATGAGAACGGCCTGAAGGTACGTGGTCAGTGCACCAAATCCACCGGACGGTTCGGAAAGATTGTCGGTGTTTCCAAGAGGCGGAACGCATAATTCACGGTGATGAAGAATGGGATATCCAGGAAAGAACACCAAACAGTACTCCTCCCCGAAACGCCGCTTTGAAAAGTCGCGTATCGAGAGCGAGCGTGTACTCGCTATCACCTACGGTCTTCGTAACAAGCGTGAGATCTGGAGAGCAACCGACATCCTTCGCAAGCACCGCGGAGGAGCCCGTGAAGTGCTCGCAATGATGTCCGCTGTTGGCGAAACCCCGAAAACCGTCGCACGCCGCGACGAACTGATCAACACCCTTCAGCGTTACGGCATGATTGGTGCAAACGCCGCAATGGATGATATTCTCTCCTTAAAGGTTGAAGACGTCCTTGAGCGCCGTCTGCAGACCATTGTCTACCGCAAGGGTCTTGCACGCAGCCCCAAGCAGGCACGCCAGTTAATCACCCACGGTCACATCGCTATTAATGGTCAGCGTGTGTCCGTCCCGAGCTACATGGTTTCCGTCTCCGAAGAGGCAGGTATTGCATACTATGCAACCTCCAGCCTTGCAGACGACGCAAACGGTGAACGCCAGCGTATTATGAATGTGAGGGCGTGAAGACAATGGCAGAAGCAAGCGAAAAGTGGGGCATTGCACACATCTTTGCCTCCTTTAACAACACGATCATCACCGTCACCGACCTGTCCGGTGCAGAGACCATCTGCAAGAGCAGCGGTGGTATGGTCGTCAAACAGGCCCGCAATGAATCCTCCCCGTATGCAGCAATGCAGATGGCGATCAACATTGCCCAGGCAGCAAAGGAAAAGGGAATCACCGGACTTCACATTCGTGTCCGTGCACCAGGAAACGGCAAGCAGCGCTCTCCGGGACCGGGTGCCCAGGCCGCAATCCGTGCGCTTTCCCGTGCAGGTATGCGTATCGGCAGAATCGAAGATGTAACCCCGGTACCGCACGACAGCATCCGCCCAGCGGGTGGTAGAAGAGGCAGGAGAGTCTGAATGGATCTTGTATTCAGCAGGCTCGATGACTCTGTCGCACGGTTTACTATCAGCGGAGCGACTCCGGCATTTGCAAACGCCCTCAGACGCTCTATGATCGGCGAGGTGCCAACCCTTGCCATCGAAGACGTTCGCATCTATGACAACACCAGCGTTCTCTTTGACGAGATCCTTGCACACAGACTTGGACTTATTCCGATTAAAACCGACCTGTCCCAGTTTGTTCCGCGTAGCAAATGTACCTGTGGTGGTGCAGGCTGTCCGCAGTGCACGGTTACGTTCACTCTGAGTGTTGAAGGTCCGGGCATGGTCACCTCCGGTGATCTGATCTCCATGGACCCGCGCACAGTCCCTGTGCACAACAACATTCCAATTGTGAAGCTCTGGGAAGGTCAGAAGATTGTTCTGGAAGCCACCGCCGAACTCAACACCGGTCTTGAGCATGCCAAATGGCAGCCGACTCTTGCCTGCGGTTACAAAGAGTTCCCGGTAATCACCATCCACGACAGCTGTGATGCCTGTGGGAAATGTGTTTCCGAATGTCCGCGCGACGTTCTTGAAGTGGCCGACAACATGGTTCACGTCCGCGTAGTAAACGGCGAAAGCAAAGAAAAAGACTGTTCAATGTGCCGTCTCTGTGAGACCGCATGTATGAACACCGGAATTGGTGAAAACCCCGCAATCACCATCGGTGCCGACAGTACGAAGTTCATCTTCGTTGTCGAAAGCGACGGGTCCCTTCCGGTCAAAGAGATCATCGAAAGAGCACTGCTGCATATCAAGTCACGATCCACAGACCTGACTGATGCATTACAGGACATATCCACGGAGGGACTGTAAATGAATAAGACAAACCCCCGCCTCGAATCCTTAATCGGTATGCTCAAGCGGGCATCCCGGGAAAACGAGGCTAATATCTGGCGTGAGATTGCAGGGCGCCTGAACACGTCCAGCAAGAACTACGCTGAAGTTAACATCGGAAAGATTAGCCGCTACGCAAAAGAGAATGAGATCATCCTGGTTCCGGGTAAAGTCCTGGCAGCAGGTGTGATCGCAGCACCCGTCAAGGTTGCCGCACTTAACTTCTCCGATGCTGCGCGTGAAAAAATCATGGAAGCCAACGGTACCTGCATGACAATCGAGGAGCTTGTCGCAGCAAACCCGAAGGGCAGCCGCGTCCGGATCCTGAGGTGAACTGAAATGGTAACAGTTATTGATGGAGAGAATCTTCTGCTCGGAAGAATGTGCAGCCTTGTTGCCCAGCGCGTTCTTGCAGGCGAAGAGATCGCTATTATCAACGCCGAGAAAGTCATCGTCTCCGGTTCCCGTGCGATGATCATGAAAGAGTACTACACCAAGCGTGTTCGCGGTTCCGTTGAAGGCGGTCCGTTCTACCCGAGACGCCCTGACCAGATCGTCAAGCGTACCGTCCGCGGCATGATCCCGTACAAGACCCGGCCGGGAGCAGCAGCTTTCCGCCGTGTCAAGGCATATGTTGGTGTTCCTTACGAGTTTAAGGACGCAGAGGCAGAGGTTCTTGAGGCCGCACACCGCGACCGCTTAAGCAGCGCACGTTACGTCACTGTTGGCGCAATCAGCACCAACCTTGGAGCAAAGTACTAAGAGGTGGAGAAAGATGAAGATCATTAACACCAGTGGTAAGAGAAAGACGGCAATTGCACGCGCAACCCTCAAAGAGGGTAAGGGCAGAGTCCGTATCAACTCTGTCCCGCTTGAGGTCTATGGAAGCGAAATCATCCGCATGAAGATCTCCGAGGCAATCGCTCTCGCACCGGGTGCACTCGACAACGTTGATGTTGACATCGATGTCTCCGGCGGAGGCGTCATGGGCCAGGCAGAGGCTGTCCGCACGGCACTCGGCCGCGGCATCCTGAACTGGACCAACGACCCGCACATCAAAGAGGTTTACCTCAGCTACGACCGTACGCTTCTTGTCAATGACTCCCGTCAGAAGGAAGCCAAGAAGCCGCATGGACGCGGTGCACGTGCACGGTTCCAGAAGTCGTACCGTTAAATCTAGCTTTCAGAATATGGGTTCTGCAAAGGGGATGATATCCTCACCCCCATTTGCAAAACAACAGATTAATAACCTTAGAAGGATAACTAATGATACCAGTTCGATGTTTCACCTGTGGGAAAGTGATTTCCACGGTATGGGAAGAATATCAACAGCGGAAAGCTGCCGGTGAAGATCCGAAAGAAATTCTCGACTCTCTCGGGCTTGAGCGGTATTGTTGCAGACGCATGCTTCTCTCGCACAAAGAGACTGTTGATGAGCTGTATCCCTACACGTGATGCATGAATGATGCGGGGTCGTAGGGTAGCCTGGACCATCCTATTACGTTCGGGACGTAGTGACCTGAGTTCGAATCTCAGCGACCCCATTTTTCCATTCTTTATGTTTTATGGATGTGATTGCCAATGATATACACTCGTTATGAACGGGCCAGGATCATCGGTGCGCGCGCTTTACAGATCTCGATGGGTGCCCCTATTCTTGTCAGAACTACTAAGATCGATCCGCTTGAGATCGCCCTTGCCGAGTTTGCAGAGAATATGGTTCCTATCACCGTTAAGCGCCCCATTGGTGACAAAGTAGAGGTTCAGTAATATGACCACAATTGACAGCATTACGCTCCGGAGAATTCTTGACAGCCGTGGAAATGAGACCATTGAAGCGGAGATCCTGACTGCAAGCGGAGGATACGGCCGTGCATGCGCACCAAGCGGTGCATCGACCGGTATCTATGAAGCAAAAGTGCGGCCATGTGCTGAAGCAATTGCTGATGCACAGGCACGGCTGATTCCGGAACTGATTGATCTTGATGCGCAGGATCAGCGTACCTTTGATGAGACGCTGCGCAATGTAGATGGTACCGAGGATCTCTCCGGCATTGGTGCAAACATCGCAGTTGCACTCTCTCTTGCAAACGCAAAGGCAGCTGCATCTGCCCTGAATCTTGAGCTGTTCCAGTACCTTGGCGGAGCATTTGTGGATCAGACCCCGCTCCCACTCGGCAATGTGATCGGCGGCGGTGCCCATGCGGTGGATGCAACCGATATTCAGGAGTTCCTGATCGTTCCGACAGGTGCTGCAACCGCCGCAGAGGCAGTCTTTACAAACGCCCGTGTGCACAAGACCATCAAAGAGATTCTTGTTGCGCGCGGTAAAGGTTGCGGCAAGGGTGACGAGGGTGCCTGGGCTCCGCACATCAGCGATGCAGAAGCATTCGAGATCGTTGCGGAAGCGGTAAACAAAGTGCAGGATGCGACAGGAATTGAGGTCCGCATGGGTCTTGACGTTGCATCTTCCGAGATGTGGAATGCTGATCTTGAGCGGTATGTGTATAAGAATGCAAAGCGCACTACTGAGGAGCAGATCGCATACATCGCCGAGCTGGTGGATCAGTACAATCTGATCTATGTTGAGGACCCGATTCAGGAAGAGGACTTTGAAGGCTTCGCACAGATGACCGAAGAGGTCTCCGGCCGTGACACACTCATCTGCGGAGATGATCTCTTTGTTACCAACGCAAAGCGTCTGGAGGAAGGAATCACCCTTGAAGCAGGCAACTGTGTCTTAATCAAGCCTAACCAGATCGGAACCCTGACCGATACGTTTGAGACAATCCGTCTTGCCCATGAGTATGGGTATGAGACCGTCATGAGCCACCGGTCCGGTGAGACAACCGACACCACAATTGCACACCTTGGAACTGCATTCAACTGCTGCTTCCTCAAGTGCGGTGTTGTTGGCGGTGAGCGTATTGCTAAACTAAATGAACTTATAAGAATTGAGGAGCATTTCTAAAATGACCGACAATGAACTTGGAATTGAACTGACCGAACCATTAGTATCCGTGGAAGAGTATCTGGCAGCCGGTGTCCACATCGGTACCCAGCAGAAAGACGATGACATGAAGGAATTCATCTACCGCGTCCGTTCCGACGGTCTGTATATCATTGATATCAGAAAGACCGACGAGCGTATCAAGCAGGTAGCAAAGTTCCTTGCACGCTACGAAGCACCGAAGATCTTCGTTGTTACCTCCCGTCAGTACGGCCAGTACCCGGCACAGAAGTTTGCTGACACCATCGGCGCACTCTCTCACGTTGGCCGGTTCATCCCCGGTACGCTCACCAACCCGGTCCTCCCGAAGTACGTCGAGCCGTCGGTTGTTGTGGTCACCGACCCGATCGGAGACTCGCAGGTTATCACCGAGGCTGTCCAGTGCGGTATTCCGGTTATCGCCCTTTGTGATATCAACAACCAGACCAACAATGTCGACCTCGTGATCCCGACGAACAACAAAGGTCGCAAGGCACTCTCCATGGTCTACTTCCTCCTGACCCGTGAGGTCTTAAAGCAGAAGGGCATTGTGTCCTCCCTGACCTTTGAAGACTTTGAGTCTGAGTTCTAAATCCACTCATATCATCTTTTTTTGTATTATTCTGACTCTGCCTTCCGGTTCTTTTCTGACAGGGGCTGTGTCTGCAGGATATCTTTTGCAGTGGTACAATCCAGCGTTCTGTTTTGGGGTGCCGCAAACTCTCTCAGGGTTGTGACGCAATCATTAAAGCCCTGCCAAACCAACACATAACCACCTTCACACACCTATCCGCAAATATCTGAATAGTATCTTTCGCGGATTGGCGGACGAAATCCTTGGTTACGGCGTAATACCCGTTTGATATCCATGAAAATAGAGGAATACCCTGCTACTGGTACGGCGGATGCAGGCTGTCGGCATGCTGACCTTGCGGGAATGTTTTACCCAAAAGAAGCAGAAGAACTGAAAGCCCTGCTTGATGCACTCTTTTCGTCGACGGTAACGTCTGTAACCTCTCCATGCGGTGTGTTGGTTCCGCACGCCGGTTACATCTACTCGGGAAGATGTGCTGCGTGCGCTTATGCGAAAATTCCCGAGACATTCTCCGGCACATTTGTGGTGATTGGTCCAAGCCATGCGGGTTGTATGACCGCAACCGCAGATCTGATATGGGAGACCCCGATCGGTCCGGTCCCTCCTGACCGTGCTTTTGTTGCAGCACTGAGTGAGGCTGGTATCCCGAATCGTCCTGATCTTTTGAGGGTTCAGGAAAATTCGCTTGAGGTGCAGATGCCGTTTATCCGGTACCGGTTCCCGCAGGCAAAAGTTGTGCCGGTTCTGCTGGGGGAGCAGTCTTGTGCGGAGGTTCACCGCGTGGCAGATGCCATCTTACGGGCAATTGATGCGGTACATAGCGACAATGTCGTCATTCTTGCTTCCGGCGACGGTTCACATTATGTACCGGCATCCGTTGCAGAAAGGGATGATCTGACCGTTCTTGCCGCAGCTGCAAAACTCGACGTGCAGAAGTTTTATGAAAAACTCATCGAGATACAGCCGTCGATGTGCGGTTACGGCTGTATTGCCGTTATGATGCTTGTTGCAAAGCAACGTGGCGCACAGGAAGCGAAAGTTATCATGTATCAGACATCAGGCGATGCAACCGGTGATAACCGCGAGGTTGTCGGATATGCGGCAATGGAGGTTGTCTGATGGCAACGTGGAGTGCACCTGGCAAAGTCTTCCTCTTCGGCGAACACGCCGTGGTCTACGGAAAGCCCGGTATTGCAATGGCAATCAAGCCCCGTGTTATGGTTACCGTTCGGGAAACGCGTTATCACCAGAAGCCTAACTCCCCCTACATTGCCGAGTGTTTCCGGCTGATGGATGTAAAGGGAAGTGTTTACGTCAGATCCCAGCTGCCAAGTTCCTCCGGGCTTGGTTCATCTGCGGCGGTTACTGTTGCAACGCTGTGCGCAATCAACGATGAGTTCGGTCTGGAAAAGACCCGCGCCGAGATCGCGGATCTCGCTCATCAGGTTGAGATGTCTGCACAGAACGGGCGGGCCAGTGCGACCGATACCTATGTCTCCACGTTTGGCGGGATGGTACTTGTTCGCGGCAATGAAAAACGCCGTCTCCTTCCCCCGCAGAACTTCTCGCTTGTTATCGGAAACACCCTTGTCTCGCACAGCACCTCGGAGATGGTCGGAAAGGTTGCCGAGCTTCGTAAGAACTCTCCGGACATTGCCAATCCGATTCTTGACTCCATTGCGGCGATTACCATGCGGGCGATGTACAATCTGGACAATCAGAAAGAGCTCGGCAATCTCATGAACATGAACCATGCCCTGCTGGATGCTTTGGGTGTTGGTCACCCGGTTCTCTCGAAACTTGTTCTTGCAGCACGTTCTGCGGGAGCCCACGGAGCAAAGACCACCGGAGCAGGCGGAGGCGGGTGTATGTATGCCATATGTTCAAAGGGCGCACGCAACCGGGTCGCCGGTGCCATTGAGGGCTGCGATGCACGCGCCATCATCACCACGATTGACACCGAAGGTGCACGGAAGGAAAAAGATGAGTGAAATTACCGTACTCAAACTTGGCGGAAGTGTTGTTACAAAAAAATCCGAGGCTGGTGTAATTGATACTGCCAGAATTCGTGAGCTTGCAGCACAGATTGCACCGGTTGCGAAATCCGTCCCGCTTGTTATTGTACACGGTGCAGGATCCTGCGGTCATCCGGAAGCAAAACAGTACCGTATCCAGGAAGGCGTCACTAAATCCAACGCGGAAGGAATTGCTGTTACCCACTTTGCCGTCCGGAGACTGAACGAAGAGTTCGTCTCTCTTCTCCGTGCCGAAGGTGTTGACGCGGTTTGCATGCACCCGTTCTGTACGAGTCTTGCAAAGGACGGACGTCTTGTTTACTCCGGCGAGGAACAGATCAAGGCCCTTCTTGCACTTGGCGTTGTGCCGGTTCTGCACGGTGACGTGGTAATGGACACCGTCCGCGGAGCCTGTATTGTTTCAGGCGATCAGATCGTGCCTGCAATGGCAAAGGCTCTCAGTGCAACCCGTGTCGGTGTTGCAACTGATGTTCCGGGCGTTCTTGCAGACGATCGGGTTGTGCCGGTGATCACCCGCGAAAACGTTGGTGAAATCGATCTTGGGTGTTCCTCAAATACGGATGTAACCGGAGGAATGCGGGGAAAGGTGGAGGAGCTTCTGCTGCTTGCAGACGCCGGTATTCCGTCTCACCTTTTCCATATCTCCCGTGTCATGGACTTCCTGCAAGACCGTGATCACGGCGGAACAATTGTTCAGTAACGAAAATCATGACAAAAGAGAAACTTACCTCATCACGCAAGATGGATCATCTGCGTATCTGCAGCCAGACCGACATCGAGACAGGATCAACACTTTTTGACGATGTGCATCTGGTTCACTGTGCTCTGCCTGAATGCGACATGGACGCAATCGATCTCTCGGTTGAGTTTCTCGGAAAACGTCTTTCATCACCGCTGTTCATTGCGGCGATGACCGGCGGTCACCCGGACACTGCCGAGGTTAACCGTGTCCTTGCCAGTGCTGCAGAACGCTACGGACTTGGTATCGGTGTTGGTTCCCAGCGTGCAGCCCTTGAAAAACCGGAGCTGGCAGACTCGTTTGCAATCGTCCGTGAGACCGCACCGCATGCATTTGTCTGTGGAAATCTCGGTGCCGTCCAGCTTGTTGAGCATGGTACTGAGTGGGCAGAGCGTGCCGTCGAGATGATCGATGCAGATGCTCTTTGCATTCATCTCAACTTCCTGCAGGAGGCTATCCAGCCGGAAGGTGATCACTCAGCCGTCGGATGCCTGGATGCGATCCGACAGCTGTGTAAAGACGTGAAGTTCCCGGTTATCGTTAAGGAAACCGGAAACGGAATCTCCCGTGAAGTTGCCTCCAGACTCTGGGATGCCGGAGTCGCTGCTATTGATACCGGCGGTATGGGCGGAACTTCGTGGGCAAAAATAGAAGGAATTCGCTGTACTGAGCGGGGAGCTGCCGGTGATAAAGCACTCAGGGAACTTGGGGACACTCTCCTTACGTGGGGGGTTCCTACTGCTGTAAGTGTTTTTGAGGTAGCCAGGACAGGAACAGGACCTGTGATCGCAACCGGCGGTCTGCGCTCGGGTCTTGACATCGCAAAAGGAATAGCGCTCGGGGCAACACTTGGGGGTATGGCACTTCCTCTACTCTCTCCTGCACTGTGCGGAGAGGACGAGACATACAGAACCATTGACGCCATACACTACCAGCTTCGTGCAGCAATGTTTCTGACCGGATCTCCTGATGTTTCCGCTCTTCAGCACGCAAGAACATATATTACGGGAACATTGCGGGAAATGGTTGGGCCGCAACCAAATATGTGAATGTCCTAAGGTCTGAAAATTCGGAGAAATAACACAATGGTTGACATAGAAGTCATCGCCGTCGGCGGATACAACGAGGTCGGAAGGAATATGACCGCGGTCCGCGTCGGTAAAGAGATCGTTATCTTTGATATGGGTCTGTATCTTGATCCAATCTCAGGGAACAACAATGTAGAAATGGAGAATATGCACTCGCTGGATCTGATCCAGATTGGTGCAATCCCCGACGATACCGTGATGAACTCGGTCGAAGGGACGGTCAAGGCGATCGTTTGTACGCACGGTCACCTTGACCACATCGGTGCAGTACAGAAACTTGCCCACCGCTATAACTGCCCGATCATCGCAACCCCGTACACGACTGAACTGATTAAACAGCAGATTGAAGGCGAGCGCAAGTTCTCGGTGACGAACAAAACGTTTGCGCTGAAAGCAGGCGGCAAATATACCATCTCCCAGCACCTGACGCTGGAGTTCGTCCGTGTCCAGCACAGTATTATCGACTCCGTTATGGCGGTGCTTCACACGCCAGCGGGTTGTGTCGTGTATGCCAACGACTTCAAGCTGGATATGACACCGGTGATCGGCGAAGCACCCGACCTTGCACGCATGCGTGCGATCGGTAAGGAGGGTGTGAAGGTTCTGATCGTTGAGTCGCTGAACCTTGATGACCGCGGGTATGCCCCAAGCGAACAGGTTGCCCGTCTGCGGGTGCGGGATGCGATCACGCGTTGTGAGGATGATAAGAACGCGATCATCGTCTCGACCTTTGCTTCACAGATTGCAAGAATCAAAACCATCACCGAGTGTGCCCGCGAGATTGACCGCATCCCTATTCTTCTGGGGAGATCCATGGAACGGTACAACGGAACCGCCGAGATGATGAAGCAGGTTGCCTTCCCGCAGGGAACAAGTATCTACGGCAACCGCAAGACAACCGACCGGATGCTGCGCCGTGTGGCAAAAGAAGGAAAGGACAAGTTCCTGCTTGTGGTTACCGGTCACCAGGGAGAGCCGGGTTCGATGCTTTCCCGCATGGCTTCCGGTGACACCCCGTTCAAGATTGAGAAGGGCGATAAGGTGATGTTTTCGGCAAACATCATTCCAAATCCGGTGAACTATGCCCAGCGTGCAGAGGTTGACCGGCTTCTGCTGCGGCAGGGTGCAAGAATCTTTGATGGTCTTCATGTAACGGGTCACGCGTTTTATCAGGAGCATTATGATCTGATCTCAATGCTGAATCCGGAACACATTGTTCCGTCGCACGGACCGTTCGACATGAAGGGCGGGTACGTGACCCTTGGCCGTGAGTTCGGTTATGCGCTGAACAAAGAGATTCACATTATGCAGAACGGAGACCGTTTGGTTCTTCCGAAATAACCAAAAAATTGAGAGTGTGTATTATGGAGTTATCCGAGTATCTGAAATCCGTCGCCGCGAAAGTTGATCAGGAGGCAGACGAGTACAGCAAAGCGACTGACACAACCCTGCAGAAAGCATCCGCACATCTGCTCCTCGGCGGAGGAAAACGCCTTCGTCCGGCAATGGTTCTGCTTGCAGCAGATGCTGTCCGCAAAGGTGCATCCACAGATGTTTTCTCCGCGGCTCTTGCCCTTGAGTGGACACATACGTTCACGCTGGTGCATGACGATATCATGGACGGGGACTCACTGCGCCGTGGAAGACCAACCGTGCATGTGGTCTGGGATGAACCGACGGCAATTCTTGCAGGCGATGTTTTGTATGCGAAGGCGTTTGAGTACCTGTGTTCTGTGAAGAATGCAAGTGCCGAGTCAAAGGTTGCAGCGGTCCAGATGCTGTCGCACGCCTGTTATGAGATCTGTGAAGGTCAGCAGGAGGATGTGTCCTTTGAGACCCGGAATGATGTTACCGCAGACGAGTATCTTGAGATGGTCAGAAAGAAGACCGGCGTTCTGTATGCGGCTGCTGCGGGAATTGGTGCAGCACTTGCCGGTGGAGACATGAAGCAGGTCTCTGCGTTTTACACGCTTGGCCTGAACACCGGTATTGCGTTCCAGATCCAAGATGACATCATCGATCTGATGACGCCTCCGGAGATCTCCGGAAAAGATCAGGCATCCGATCTGCGCGAGAACAAACAGACGATTCTGGCAATTACTGCCCGCGAGATGGGCGTGGATCTTTCCAAGTATCACAAAGAGAATCTTACAAAAGAGGAGATTGCAGAGGCAATTGCACTTCTTGAAGAGTCGGGAGTCCTCGGAAAAGTCCGCAGCATCTCCGAAAAACTGATCGCGGATTCAAAGGCAGGTCTTGCAAATGTGGTTCCTGCATCCGAGGAGCGGGATCTGATCTTTGAGATGGTTGATTTCTTTATCACCAGAGGATACTAATCTCTTTTTTTGGTTCAGTACTTTTTCGGGGCTTCCCTCTCCTCTGAGTTCATATTGTTTTAGCGGCAATATCCTTGCGAATGACTCCGGCAGATGTTTCCTCCATTGTTCGTAATCATGTTCGTTCGGCCCTGCTTGGAGAGGCGACCGGTCATGACTGGTGGCATGTGTTCCGCGTTATCGGTCTTGCTGCAAAGATCAACGCGACCGAAGGAGGAGATCCTCTGCGGGTTGAGCTGACCGCCCTGCTGCACGATCTTTTTGATGAAAAGTTCTATGATGGTGATCCCGGAGAAGCATTGTCTGCCTGTATCGATCAGCTTGGTATTCGCGAAGCGTTTCCTGATGAGGTCTGGAACGGCATCATCTTTGATATTTGCCACCTCGGCTTTAAGGGAGGGTTTGATCAAACACCGCTGTCACTGGAAGGACAGATTGTACAGGATGCCGACCGTCTTGATGCGATGGGGGCTATCGGGATTGCACGGGCATTTGCTTACGGCGGGGCAAAAGGTCGCGAACTGTACAATCCCGATGAAGGAATCGTGACGGTTACCACTGCTGCGGAGTACCGTACCGGCAGCCGGCATACTGTCAATCATTTCTACGAGAAACTCCTGCATCTGCGTGACAGAATGAACACCAATACTGCAAAAATACTTGCAGATCAGCGCCACCAATTTATGGAGGAGTATCTCACCGAGTTTTTTGCGGAGTGGGAGTCTGCGGTTTGACCTTTTCAGGTGATATGGATGGTTCTGTTAGAACGAAGAGTTGATCTGGATGATGTACGCGAGAAGTACCGGCGAAAAAACCAGCTTCTGTTTTCCCGCGAGAGTGCCTGCCTGCAGGATCTTATCCGTCTGATCTGTCTGCAAAAACACCGGACGATCGTTCTGTGGGCGTTTACATGTGCCGAAAATCCGGTCGCTCTTTTGAAAAGAGCGTATCCCGATGATACCAGACCGGAAGAGGCTGTCCGGGTATGCCGGATGTGGGCTGAGGGATGTGTGAAGATGCCTGAGGCCCGAAAAGCGATACTTCAGGTTCATGCCATGGCGCGTGAGGTTGAAACCCCGCGGGATTGCGCGTTGTGCCATGCGGTAGGACAGGCATGTTCTGCTGTACATACGGAAGCCCATGCAGTCGGGCTGGTCTTTTATGAGTTGACCGCCATTGTCCGCGAACTTGGCATTGATGCATGTGAGCAGGCTGTGGATGAGAAGATCAACTACTATATCTCCACGCTCAAAGACTGTCAGGCAGAAATCGACTTCCAAAACCGTTCGTGGGCTGCTTTTCTTCTGGATGACAGCAGAGTCAACAAGGAACTTCTCCTCTGGCAAAAAAGATCAAAACTCCCGTGAGGGTACAGCCACAATTTTTTCCGCTGTGAATTTTTTGTTGTGAAAGTATAAACACCTCTCCCGCCAATATAACTCCCGCAAATGTCCGATACAAATATTCGTGATGATATCTATCTTTTCGCACTGCAAAACGCAGTAAAGCACAAGTCCGTTCCTAAGGCTGGTGCCATTCTCGGCTCGGTTATGGGCGCCCATCCCGAGCTTCGTCCGCAGGCAAAAGAGATCAATGCGATGCTTCCCGAAATCCTTGCAGAGGTTGAGGCAATGTCTGTTGAGGAGCGCGAAGCAAAACTCACAGCGCTTTCACCGGAGATGATCGAGAAGATGCACGAGAAGAAGGAGCGCGTGCATGAACTCCCTGAACTTCCCGAAGCTGGTAACGGGGTCGTCATGCGGTTTGCCCCAAACCCGTCGGGTCCGCTTCACCTCGGTCATGCCCGTGCGTCGGTTCTCAATGATTACTATGTCAAAAAGTACGGCGGCAAGTTCTACTACCGTGTCGAGGACACCGATCCAAAGCGTGTTGATCCTGAAGCCTACGACATGGTCATGGAGGATCTCAAGTGGCTCGGTATCGGCATTACGGATGTGGTCTATCAGTCCGACCGGTTCCAGATCTACTACGATCTTGCACGCGAGTTAATCAAACTTGGCGGTGCCTACATGTGTACCTGTGACAACGATGAGTTCCGTGAGAAAAAGCTGAAGAAGCAGCCGTGTCCCTGCCGCGACCTCAGCGTGGAGGAAAATCTCCGCCGGTTCGACGACATGCTTGCCGGAAAATATCAGGAGGGAGAGATCACCATGCGGGTCAAAACCGATATCGCTCACCCTGACCCGGCTGTTCGTGATTTTGCCGCAATGCGTGTTCTCACCTCCGTCAAGCATCCCCGCCGTCCCGAAATTTTTGTCTATCCGCTGATGAACTTCTCCGTTGCCGTTGATGATCACCTCCTTGGTATGACGCATGTTATCCGCGGCAAGGATCACATCGCCAATACCCGCCGTCAGGAGTACATCTACCGGTACTTCGGCTGGAAGATGCCGCACTTCTACCACTATGGCAGAATGTCCATCGCAGGACTTGAGCTTTCCACCTCCGGTATGCGCAAGGGGATCAATGAGGGTCTCTACACCGGTTGGGATGATATTCATCTCGGAACGCTTCGTGCTCTTGCCCGCCGCGGTATTCAGCCGGAAGCAGTACGGGCTGCGGTTGTTGATATTGGAATGGGCGACACAGACATCTCGTTTTCGTGGGAAAACCTGTTTGCCCAGAACAAAGCAATCATCGATGCAGAGGCTGACAGATACTTCTTTGTTCCGGACGCGGTTCCGGTTACCGTTGCAAATGCTCCTGCAATGGAAGCGCATGCCCCCATTTACCCGAATCATCCGGAACGCGGAGAACGTGTCCTCTCGTTTACGGGCAGTGTTCTTCTGCCGAGATCCGAGATTGAAACCGGAAGAATGCTTCGTCTCAAAGATCTCTTCAATATCAGAATTACGGGCGAGGGCAGTGCCGAGTATGCCGGAGACTCTCTTGCCGAGGCACGGGCTGCAAAGGCACCGATTGTTCAATGGCTTCCAACGGATGCGGGTGTTCCCTGCTCGCTTCTGACCCCGGAAGGTACGAGTGAAGGGTACTGCGAGGTTGCTGTGCTGAACTATGATCAGAAGATCGTGCAGTTTGAGCGTGTCGGGTTTGCCAGAATCGACTCGGTGAAGGATGGGCATGTCACTGCCTACTTCACCCACCGCTGATTTTTTCATGTCCGCATCCGAGATTGCCGCACTTCTATCCAATGCAGAGATTACGCCGCAGTATATCCGGCATGCCGTTCATCATCTGACAAAACCTGAACGTTCTATCCTGTATGATGCGGCACACCCTCTGCACCGCTCTGTCAGCGGAAAATATTTTGAAGCAGTTGTCTATGAACTGCTGCTTGGATGTGCGGAGCACTCGGATGCGATCGTTTCAATCGCTGCAAAGTTTTCCGATGCGGAGTATCTCCCCTATGACAAGTATACGCCAGATGGTCTGTGGTACTCCCGTGATGGGGGTATCCGGTTCAGAGTTGACGGAAAAGTTGCTGCCGAGATGGATCTCCTGGTGAAAACCTCCGACGGTGTCCGAGTATTCGGTGAGGTTATCATCAATCCCTCCGGAGTTCGTGGTTTCCGAAGTGAGATTTCTGCAAAGAAGAAACTTCTTGTTGATCTTTACGGGGATCCTGTTCAGTTTCTGATGGTCCTTGCTGAAGTTCCGCCGTCCGGAAATGTACGATGCGTTGAGGGTTCGGATGCGTATGCGGTTATTCCGGGAGGCCTTCTGTCATATGCACAGGTCCATCCGGGTGAGGTCATGAAACGAAAACTTTCGCCGTCCGTCAGCACGAAACGTGTTCCCGGTACGATGTGGTAACCGGTAAAAAAGAAATGGGCTGTTTCAGGGACAGCGGTGAACATCTGCTGCGATGAGTGCTGAGACAACCAATGGGAGTGCAATGGTTACATCACAGAAGCACTGCAGTTTTTTTGCATCCGGCAGTTCTTTTCCCCAGCTGACTGCTTCCTCAAAGGTACAGCCCGAAAGTCCTCCCCAATGCGGTGCATCGGTGGTGTATTGAATTGCGTATGAGTGGCCGCCGATGTAACTCTCGCCTTCCAGCGGCGGAATAACTTCGGTCTGCTGGATAAAGTTCTTGGGCGTTCCTCCTCCGAGATAGATGACACCGGTTTTTTCAGCACTTTCCACAAATGCGGCAAGTTCACTTGCGTCTGCTATCTGATCGATTGTCAGTTTTGCACCGCGTCGGTGTGCGGTGACAAGGCCGATACCGATAGCAGAGTCTGCAAGTGCCGGGACATGCACCGGGACATCGTATTTTGCACAGGCAGCAAGAAGACTTCGTCCGTCGGGCCGTTCCTCTGCAATTTTTTCACCAAGCTGTCTGAGGAATGCACGGCTGCTCATGCGCACATCCCCAAGGGATGTACCGAAATCCCCAATATAGTGCTCAACATTCTGGAACTCCTTTTCTACGGCGAAAACGTCGTAAATTCTGTCTATTCCGTGTTGATACAGTTCCTCGTCATTGGTAAGGTGCGTTCCTTTGTAGTGTCTGACACCGAGGTGTTCACAGATGTCGTGGAAGATGTTTGCCCCGGTCGATACGATAGCATCCACGTACCGGTGTTCCACCAGCTGAATAAGACATTCCTGCATCCCTGCCGGAATCATTGCACCGGAAAGTCCAAGAATGATCTTTACTCCGGGGGTTTCGATCATCTCTTTCCAGATATGGTAGCTTTCACCAAGTTTTCTTCCCTGAAACCCGGTCTGGCTCATCCGGTCCAGCAACTCATCTATTTTTGTTGCCGGGTACATGGGATTTGTAGGGTTATTCAGCATAGTATTAAAAATTGGTCGTCAGAGTTTATACCGGTGCCGAATCCGGTTGACTTACTCGAAATAGAACTGTTCATCTCATAGATTACTGTGGTGCCGTCGGATTCGGTACATAATCTGCTGGATAGTCTGTTAAAAAAATGATGATTTTTAGAGCGCATCAATCAGCGACTTGCGGGTTGCAAGGCCGATGACTTTGTCACCCTCTGCGATTGGAATGGTACTGATGTTCTTTGAAAGCATCAGATCCACTACCTTGGATACCGGCGTGTTTGCAGGTGTCGTAATCAGCGGGCTTGACATAATATCTGCCGCTGTTACATTGCGCAGTGCATTTTCGAAGTGCTTGTCGATCTCTCCCTTGAGTTTCACGAGGATTTTTGCAATATCCGTTTCGGTCACAATACCGACTGCTTTGTTTCCATCCATCACGATGAATCTCGTTGCCCCGTCTCCTACCATGCGGCGGTGAAGCTGGACAACACGGTCATCCCGCGAGATTCTTGGGGCAATCTCCACCATAGTGTCGATGGCTCCTTCCGGCTTTGCAACTTTAAGAAGATCGCCGGTCGTTACCTGTCCGATCAACCGGTGCTCTTCATCCCATACAACAACGATTTTGTATCTCTGGAGCAGCGGGACTAACAAATCCACGTCCTGATCCTGATAAACCGAGGTGAAGTCCTCACGGGTCACGCTTGCCACACGAATCTGTGATGCAGGAATGTTGCCGGTCTTTTTGCTTCCCATCTTCTCCGCAATACTACGGCGGGATGCGGTACCAACGACCACTCTGTCGCTCGTCACAACAATTGGGTCCACTCCTTCGGCAAGCATCTTGTCAAGAGCCTCAGGGATTAACGCTGATTTGGCAATTGACACTGGCTTGGACATTACATCCTTTACGGTTAATTTCTGGTTCATTTTGCTGCCTCCTGTATTTGAATTCTTTTTGTATTCAACATAGTATGCAAGGAACACTTCCTCCAGCTTTTTCCTGTGGAATCTCCCCTGCTGTCTGGATCATTCTCAGCACCGGTCAGATCATCTGCTCTCTTTTTTCCAGAGCCGATCGGTGCAATGTTTGTATCACACGTTTCCCGCGAGTCCTTTCACCAGATCAAACTCGGTCACAATACCGATCAGTTTCCCTTCATCAATCACCGGGAATGCACCGATACCAAACTCTAGCATCTCGCGAGCCACATCATTGATCTTTTCGTCCGGTGACATGGTCCGTATGTTTGCTCCTGTCATGAGATCCCGCACCGGCAGGTTAAGGACTTCGTCCACTGACCCTGTCTTCATCTCGGTAAACACCCGGCCGCGTCCGAGGTATCCCATAATATCAGTTGCGGTGATCATACCGATCAGGAGATCATTAGACACAACCGGCAGACGGCGGTAATCATGATCCACCATCTGTTTGGTCACACAGTTGATCGCCACATCCGGCGAAACCACCTTCGGGTTCCGTGTCATGATCTCGTCAACAATGAGTTCTGACTCGGTTCCCGCGAGCATTTTCATGATATCATACTCGGTCACTATTCCTGCAATGGTGTTGTCAGGATTGGTGATCGGGAAACTTCCGTGCCCGCTTTTGACCAGAAGACAGATTGCCTCCTGAATCGAGGTTGACGGCGAAAGGCTGTCCACTCTCTCTGTAGCAATTGCCCGGATATCGTCGTTTAATGCAGAAAGGAGGGAACCCTTGTGGCGGTTTGCAACAAGATTGTAACGGCTTCCTCCTCCCATCATATTGATTACGTCGGTGATGGTGACAATGCCGATGAGTTTTTTATTTCCGGGATCGGTGATCGGGAGACGACGGAAGCTGTGCCGGCTCATCATCTGCACACCCTCGATGATACTCATCGTCGGGGGAACGGATATCACATTGGTTGTTGCAATGCTCAAGAGGTTGCTCTTCTTGCCTGCCGGCTTCGCCTTCCCTTCAGCATTTGGAATCCGTGGGTTCCCCTTCTGTTGTTTTGGATTGTTTGTCATGATATTTTGCATGTAAAGTGATCATCTGGCTGTATTTAGATCCGTTCCTGTTCACGGCAGTTTGGACACACCAGAACGCCGTCGATGGGCACGAGATCTGCAGACATTGCTCCGCAGACGCCGCACATCCCACTCTTATCGTCAGGACGGTTGATCACGAGAAGTTCGGTCATGATCTCGTTGATCTCATTAGTGACACCTAGAAGGTCACGAACAGTCACAATACCAGTCACTTGTCCTTTTTCGTTTGTAACTGGCAGTCTTCTCACTTTATGCTCAATCATTTTCTTTGCCGCAACGGACACCGGCATCTCTTCTTCAACGGTAATTAACGGAGAACTCATGACATCTTCTACACGGACCGATCCGGGCAGAAGATTCTTTGCCATAACTTTACAGTTAAAGTCCTGCTCTGTTACGATCCCTTTTGGGATTCCGTTTTCGGTAATAATGCAGCTGCCGACATCGTCTCTGCACATGAGAGCCGCAGCCTCAGCGGTGGTTGATCCTATAGAAATCAATGTAGGGTTCGGCCTCATTATCTCTAACAGCCGTATATCTCCCCGATTGACAGGGATATCAGAATGTATTCTCATCAGACGTATTTCACCTCCTCACTGTTTTTTCTGGTGATTATTGAGTAATACTCCTTCCCAGTATAAATTCATTATCTTTTGAGCCCTTTTCAAAAAATAACGCGCGGAATGTTTATTCTTTATTTTATGAGAATACGGCATCCTTCGCGATTTTTCCTGTAACTCTCGGGGGGTATTTATACTCTCTTAAGATTATATTTTATAGATGTGACGGGTATAGATAGAAGATATTGAGAATTTTCTTTTTTCTTTGACCTATTCTTAATTCACTTCGAACATGAACGTTTATATCCCTTTACAACCGAACTACTACGTATCCCAATTAAGGTGTTTTCATGGCAGTAATGATGCGTATAAAAGGCTTTTTCTCAAAGCTGTTTGGTAAAAAACGGTCGCGTGTTGGAATTTATGGTCCGCCGAATGCCGGTAAAACCACACTTGCCAATCGCATCGTCCGTGATGTTACGGGAGAAGCGATAGGTCCTGTGAGTGAGGTCCCGCATGAAACCCGCCGTGCCCGGAGAAAGGAGGGTGTTGAGATCAACAGTGGCGGTAACAAGCTTCTGATCGATATTGTGGATACTCCGGGAGTTACCACAAAGATCGACTATCATGAGTTCCTTGAGTATGGTATGGATCAGGATGAGGCGGTTGCCCGTGCCCGTGAGGCAACGGAAGGTGTCGCCGAGGCAATGCACTGGCTCCGCGAAGACATTGACGGTGTCATCTACGTGCTTGACAGTACTCAGGATCCGTTCATGCATGTAAACATCATGATGGTCGGTATCATTGAATCCCGCAAACTGCCGGTCATTATTGTCGCTAACAAGATCGATCTGCCAGACGCCGCACCGCAGCGGATTAAGAGTGCATTCCCGCAGCATCCAGTTGTGATGGTCTCCGGTCTTGAAGGAAACAACATGGACGATCTGTATGCAAAGATCGCCGAGGTATTTAGGTGAAGGAAAATGATTCAGGGCGTTCAGATTGATATGCTGTCAAGCGATCGCTTGAGCCGGATGACATCCATGGAGAAGATTCGCCTTATCCTTGATGACGTTCGCCAGGGTTATATTGTTGTTCTTGAAAAGGGCCTGACTCCTGAGGAGCAGGGAAAACTTCTGGAAACAACGATGATGGAGATCTCTCCCGGCGGATTTTCGGGAATTGAGATCGAGACATACCCTTCCAACAATGCTTCAGAAGGGGGTCTGTTCTCAAAACTGTTCGGCGGAAATAAAAATCCTGCCGGCAGACTGATGGTGATCGGACCGGTCGATCAGTTGAAGATGCTTACCCGCGAGAAGGACCGTCTGATTGCCTGGGCGTCTGCTGCACAGTAAACACCATTTCGTTCATCGAAACATACAGCCATGCCACATAAATGTACCCAGTGCGGGCGCGAGTTCCGTGACGGATCGGTTGAGATTCTTCGCGGATGTCCGAGTTGCGGCGGAAAAAAGTTCCTCTACGTTAGTGACCGCGTGCGTAATGCAGATGTTCTTGAGGAAAAGAGCATTGCCGATATTGCACAGGAGACAAAACAGGAGGTGCTTGAGGTTAAGAATCAGGGACCTGCATCACGGCCAACGGACATTCTGGAGCGGGTGGAAAGTGTTCGTATTCTGAGTCCGGGGAAGTATGAACTGAATCTCGAACGGCTTGCCGAATCGCAGGATATTATCATCGGTGTCGATGACGGAAAGTACATGCTTGATCTGCCGTCGATGTCAAAGAAAAAACAGAAGAAATAATCCTCCTTTTTGGATCTTTTTTAGAACGTATTTTTCCACCCTCTGAATCCTGTTCGCTTTTATCCGCCAGCAATCTAATATGTCATTCACACTAATATAATAAGGAACAAATATTTTTCAGAGTGCGCCCTGTTATTCTGCGCGGTTTTGAAAAATAAGTTAATTATTTCGTAGAAACACCCTGTCGGGGTGATTCTTTTCAAAGGAGATCACATATTAATGACCGACAATTACGATGCGTCTCACATCACCGTTCTCGAGGGTCTTGCTCCGGTGCGTGAGCGCCCTGCCATGTATATCGGCAGTACCGATACCCGTGGTCTGCACCATCTTGTCTATGAGGTTGTGGACAACTCCATTGATGAAGCTCTTGCCGGATTCTGTAAACACATCTCTATCACACTGAACCAGGACGGATCCTGTACAGTTGAGGATGATGGACGCGGAATCCCGGTTGACATTATGCCTAAACAGAACAAGAGCGCTCTTGAAGTTGTGATGACGGTTCTGCATGCCGGAGGTAAATTCGATAAAAACACCTATCAGGTTTCCGGCGGTCTGCACGGGGTTGGTGTCTCTGTAGTAAACGCCTTGTCCACCCGCCTGACCGTTGAGGTGTTCCGGGATGGGAATGTCTATTCAATGGCTTTCTCCCGCGGTGGTCTTGTTCAGAAACTGGAATGCCGTCCCGAGACGGAAAATGAGTTCCGTGAGCGGCGCACACGCCTGGACAACACCGAGGCAAAGAGTCCTGCAGAACTTACGGGTACTCGTATCACCTTTCAGCCGGACGGAGCAATCTTTGATACAACCCACTTTGACTATGATATCCTTGCCCACCGGTTCCGTGAGCTTGCTTATCTGAACAAGGGTGTGGAACTGCGTGTTGCGGATCACCGAACTGGCGATTCGGATGTGTTCTGCTATGAAGGGGGTCTTCGTGAGTTTGTTGCCCATTTGAATGAGGGCAAAGAGCTGCTGCATACCGACATCATCTACCTTGACAAATCAGACACCGATAACAAGATCGATGTTGAGATTGCACTTCAGTACAATCAGACCTACAGTGAGACACTGTTTACATTTGTGAACAGTGTCAATACCCGTGAGGGAGGGACCCATCTCGAAGGTTTCCGGTCAGCACTCACCCGTGCCATCAACAACAGTGCTCATGCCAACAAACACCTAAAAGAGGATGTCTCGGTCAAAGGCGAGGATGTCCGTGAAGGCTTAACAGCTGTCATCAGCGTCAAGATTGCAAATCCCCAGTTTGAGGGTCAGACAAAGATGAGGCTTGGCAACAGCAATGTCAAAGGTCTTGTGGACTCTATGGTCTATCAGGCACTGACTGAGTTCTTTGAGGAAAATCCCAAAGTGATCGCGGCGATTGCAAAGAAAGCACAGGAAGCTGCAAACGCCCGCGAAGCTGCACGCCGTGCAAAAGAACTTGCACGGAGAAAAAGTTCCCTTGAGATGTCGGGTCTTCCCGGTAAACTTGCTGACTGTTCCGAGCGTGATCCTGCAAAGAGTGAGATCTACATCGTGGAAGGAGATTCGGCAGGAGGTTCCGCAAAGCAGGGACGTGACCGGAAGTTCCAGGCCATTCTTCCGCTTCGTGGAAAGATCCTGAACGTGGAAAAAGCCATCGAACACAAGGCGCTCAAAAATGCGGAGATTCAAACTCTGATATCTGCGGTTGGTGCCGGATATGGGGAGTCATTTGATCCGGAACGTGCCCGTTACCACCATATCGTTATCATGACGGATGCGGATGTGGACGGTGCACACATCAGGATTCTCCTGCTTACCTTCTTCTACCGGTACATGAAGCCGCTTGTAGAACTTGGCTATGTGTATGTTGCCCAGCCGCCGCTGTTCCGGATTGCGAAAGGAAAACAGGAACGCTATGTCTATACCGAGGAGGACATGCGTACGGTGGTCGCTGAGTTCGGTGAGAAAGGTGTTGTTGTACAGCGATACAAAGGTCTTGGTGAAATGAACGCAGGCCAGCTCTGGGAAACCACGATGAACCCGGAGAACCGTATCTTAAAACAGGTCCGAATCGAGGATGCAAGTTATGCAAATGAGATCTTTGAAAAACTCATGGGTGATGATGTGATGCCGAGAAAGGATTTCATTAAGCGTCATGCAGGTGAGGTGAAGAACCTTGACATCTGAGGAGCAGGCACCGATCGTCGAAAAGATTACGCACCGTACCGAACCAGTGAACATCGAAGATGAGATGAAGAACTGCTTTATCGACTATGCAATGTCGGTAATTATCGGTCGTGCAATTCCTGATGTGCGTGATGGTCTGAAACCTGTTCACCGCCGTATTCTGTATGCGATGTTCCATGATGAGAACAACACGAGCGACAAGGCCTACAAGAAATCAGCAAAGGCAGTGGCTGCCACGATGGGTAACTACCATCCGCACGGTGATGCGGCTATCTACGACACCCTTGTTAAGATGGCACAGCCGTTTTCATACCGGTATCCGCTGGTGGATGGTCAGGGCAACTTTGGTTCGATTGATGGCGACTCGGCAGCAGCATACCGTTACACCGAGGCACGTCTGACAAAGGCTGCTGAGTCACTCCTTGAAGACATCGATAAAGAGACGGTGGATTTCGTTCCGAACTTCGATGAGTCGTCGCAGGAACCCGATGTTCTTCCAAGCAGAATTCCAAATCTTCTGGTGAACGGGACTACCGGTATTGCGGTGGGTATGGCAACAAGCATGATGCCGCACAACCTGGGAGAGGTGTGCGATCTGGTGACGGCGTTTATCGATAAACCGGATATGCCTATCGAGGAGATGATGAAAATTCTCCCAGGCCCAGACTTTCCGACAGGAGGCATCATCATGGGTACCGACGGTGTCCGCAATGCGTACTTAACGGGTCAGGGTAAGGTCATTGTCCGCGGTGTAGCCGAGGTTGAGGAACGGAAGAAGAACTACGAGCAGATTGTGATTACGGAGATTCCGTATCAGGTGAACAAGGCAGTGATGATCGAAAAGATTGCCGACCTTGTGAAGAACAAGCAGATTGAGGGTATCAGTGATCTGCGGGATGAGTCTGATAAGGATGGTATCCGTGTGATCATTGAGCTGAAACAGGGTGTGCAGGGCAATGTGATCTTAAACCAGCTTTACAAACACACACCGCTTGAGAGCTCGTTTGGTATCACGAATCTTGCGATTGTTGATAAAAAACCGCTGATTCTTTCTCTTTCAGAGATTCTCCGGCACTTTATCGCTCACCGCATGTCGGTGGTCCGCAGACGTTCGCAGTTTGATCTGCGTAAAGCCGAGGAGCGTAAACACATTCTCGACGGTCTTTTGAAGGCACTGGATATGATCGATGAGGTCATTGCAACTATCCGTGGTTCTCCCGAGGTTGCAGCAGCCCAGGTTGCCCTTGTCAGTAAATTCGGGTTCTCGGAGGTTCAGGCGGACGCAATCCTGAAGATGCAGCTGAGACGTCTCGCCGCTCTGGAACAGCAGAAAATTCTTGATGAAAAGAATGAGCTTCAGGTCATCATCGACAGACTGAACTGGATCTTAGCTTCCGATGAACACATTCTGTCAGTGGTGAAGGAGGAGACTGCCGAAATCCGCGCACAGTATGCGGACGAACGCCGGACAAAGATCGATTATTCTGCCAACACGGACATGGATGTTCTTGATTTCATTGAGGACAAACAGGTTCTCGTGATGCTGACCTCGCAGAACTACATCAAGCGGATGCCGCTTGACTCCTGCCGTCAGCAGCGCCGCGGGGGCCGCGGTGTGACCGGCATGACAACAAAGGATGAAGACTCGGTGGATAAGGTGTTCCTTGCAAGTACCCATGATTATCTGCTGTGTTTCACGAACCGCGGTCGTGCCTACTGGCTGCGGGTACATGAGATTCCTGAAGGGTCACGCCAGAGTAAGGGCAAAGCAATTGTGAATCTGCTGAACTTAACGGATGAGGACGTTACCGCAGTGATTCCTCTGCGGAACTTTGAGTCCGACAAGTACCTGTTCTTTGCAACAAAGATGGGTAAGGTCGGCAAGATGTCTGAAGAACTGTTCTCGCGTCCGCGGTCCGGTGGTCTGATTGCGATGACCATTCTGGAGGGCGATGAGCTGGTGGATGTTATGGTGACGGACGGTTCGTGCGATGTTGTCTTGACAACCTGGCTTGGTCAAAGCTTGCGGTTCTCGGAGGATGAGGTACGACCAACCGGACGCGGTGTACAGGGTGTGAAAGGTATTACCCTGCGCCGCGGAGATACCGTGCGTGCCCTGACGCTTGTTGAGAAGGATCATCTCCTGACAATCACGGAAGGCGGTTATGGTAAACGGACGGCGTTTGATGAGTTCCGCGGAAAAGGCCGCGGGACGATGGGTGTCCGAAATATTGTGACGAATCTTGAACGCGGCGGTGTTGTCTCTTCACTTGCCGTTGGTGATGATGAGGAGATTGTGGTTACCACGGCAGCTGGTGTTGTGATGCGTACGCAGGCCAGCGACATTTCGATCCAGAAGCGGAGTACGCAGGGAGTTCGGATCATCCGTGTTGATGACGGCGACAAAGTCACCAGTGTTGCGGTCGTTCCGGCAGAGGAAGAGGAGGATGTACCCTCTGACTCATCTGGACCTGTGGATGACGCCCAGCAGAGCCTGTTTACGGATACCGAGGAATAATCCTCTCAATCTTTTTTTCTGAAACCTTTGCAGTTATCGCTTTTTATTTTGGAAAAATTCCATTTTTCAAAAATGAATTTTCTGGATTATCGCAACATCTGAATAATTCTTTCAGTCTATGTGATGCGCATATCCGCGCTTCTCCACCTGCTCATCTCCCATACGGACTCCATCTCCCTCAACTACTTCTCCGATGACAGAGACCGGAACATCCATTTTCACAAATTTCTCCTGCGGGATGGTGAACAGAAGCCCGTAATCCCCTCCTCCATAGAGGAAATATCTCTTCGCATCGGCAATCGGCAGAAGCGGCAGATGATTTTCCCGCAGATCAAATCCGACTCCCGATGCCTCACTCATGTCATACAGTGAGATTGCAAGGCCGTCGGAGACATCCATCATCGCAGTCGCCCCAGAATGTGCAATCCGCTGTCCGGTAAACACCTGTGGTTTTGGCATCACAAGATTTTCCCAGTATCCGCTGTACCCGTCAAGCCCTGCCTGTGCAGCCCCAGGTCTTCCGGTTACACAAACAAGATCTCCTGGTTGTGCCCCGGAGCGTGTGCAGTAGTATTCCTTGTCTACCACTCCAAAGGCGGTTGTTACAATCGTCAGTTCCGTGTGGCTGTCGATATCTCCTCCGGCAATTTTTGCGTCACAGGCCTTTGCACAGGCGACAGCTCCCTCCATGATCGGTTTGAGCCGTTCTGCACGATCAAGACCTGCGGCAACAAGTATCTGGGTCGGTTGTGCGCCGCAGCTTGCCACGTCCGAGAGACTCACTGCAACACTCATCCACCCCATCTGCCACTCCGTCATTCCTTTGGGAAAATCGGTAGTTTCATGCAGCATATCGGTCGTTGATACGAGTATCTTTTTCCCGTTGTCCAGCGGAAATGCTGCACAGTCGTCACTAGTTTCGGTGCGGCCGATCAGGTCGCGGATTGATTCAAGCAGTTGTCGATCATCCATTACTCATCACCGGAGATCTCTTTCTTTCTCTTTTCTCGGTACTCTGTAAGAACCGCAGTGAACAGATCAGAGGCATTCTGATCAGATGTTTGGGTTTTGTCGGGATGTTCTTCTTTTTCTTCGGGAGGCAGGGGCTTTGGAGGTACTGGTTTTTGTTGTCCGGGAACTTCCTTTGTTTTGTTCTCAACAGGTTTCCTGATAACGGTTTTGATAGTTTCCTTCTTTTTTGGTTCCGGAGCGGTTCTCAGATACCGCTCGGGGATAACCGTGGCAGGATCAATTCCTAACTCCCGCACCTCCCGTACTCTCTCCACCTGATACTCTTTTACCATGGAGTTGATGACGGCAGCTTTCTTTTCTTTGGAGTACACCGTTTGTGACGCATCCCATGCGGCAAGTGCCTCTTCAACCGCTGCTGTGTCTGCCACACCAATCTTTCCCTTTACACGAGGGGAAAGATCTGCTCCGGAAAGAACCGGCAGTCCTGCCTCCCGGAACTCCTCGATCAGATGCTGCTCCTGAGCACGGGTATAGACGTGGCGGGGAAGGATAACAGCTTTTATCCGCGCATCGGCGAGTTCTCGCACAACGCTCTTTCCCCATCCGTCAATCTGGAGAACATACAGTAAATCCTCTTCGCCAAACCCCATCTCGTCATCAAGACTCCGCACCGCATCGCGAGATAGCTGCGGAAGAACCTTGAGAGCGGAACATCCCTCACCTGCCTGCAGTGCGACGTATCGCTTCATACGATCCAACCGCACACGCAGGTTTTTGCACCTGCGTTCCTCTTTTCTGAGCTGTTTTTTTACAGCGGCGATTTCCCGGTCACGCTCGATAATCTCGGATCGTGCAAGCAGTTCTGTGTGCTGCATCTCTCGTTCCGCGTTGAGTTTTTTATGCAGGGACGAGATTGTCTTGTCCTTTCCTGCGGATTCCCGTGAAAGTGTCTCCACCAGTGCTCTCAGCCTCCGAATGGTCTCTTCCTGTCGTGTAATCCGTTCATCACGCTCGTCGAAGATAATCTCAGTAACAGTGTCCGTTTCTTTTTGTGTCTCTGTTGTTGCCGGTATAGTTCCGCTGATCTGAGATAGTGCCTGTTCAAGTGAGAGTCCCCGTGCAATCTGCGCCCGCAGTTCATCGGTATCAACTCCTGCAGGTGCCCTCTTGAGGATACTTTCAAACTTGTTTTTGTAAGTCCGGTACGCATACAGTGCTGCGGACAGCGAGTCACGTTCGTGATCGTTTTTGAAGTCATAACCCGCTGCAAGGGCATACTTTTCTTTGATCAGGATATCTTTTTTCGGGTTCCATGCGATTGCGGAAAATGCACGGCGGATCTTCTCCACCCCAAACGGCATCTCTGCTTTGTCGGATGCGATGATGAGCGGCTTTCCGAGTGTTGCAATCTCGCGGGTCAGATCAGCCGCGGAGAATAACCGCGTGCTTGCAAGGTAGATGAGGGTTCCGTCGAGATCAAGGGCTGCAATGCCGATGGTAGTTCCGGGATCGATTCCGACGATCAGGTACCTGGGTTTCTTTGTCAGCGGTTGGAATGCGATCTTGTCGCGTCTGCGTCCTGCGATGCGTATCTGTACGTCACCGCCTTTGGAAGGAGAAATTGGAATTTGTTCACGCGGTGCATAGACCGTGAAGACTGCCCGGCTTTCTCCCCCGAAAGCACGGCGGACCGTCATGGAGTACTCAAGATTTGCAGAGATAAGTTTCATCTCAATGTCACGAGCATGAGTACGGACGGCACCGTGCATCTTTCGGACGTATCGGTTCTGACTCCATCCTCCGCGCCCCGGTGACCGGCAGCGGGAGACTGTGATGTCAGTTATACCGGTGTATGCAAGGACCTCGTATCCCGCGCCGAATGATGCGAGGAGTGCTGAAGCTTTTGCCTCTTCCATTGGATTCTGCTTGTCAAATGAGAGGTTGTAGCGGGCCGCCACACGCGTCAGTGTTTCCATTTTTATTCCGTCCCCCGTAACCTGTACAAGTTTTGTACCAGGGGGCAATTCAGCAAGAAATGTATACAGATCTGCGGTTCCCTGTGCTATCTCCTGAATACTGTCAACTGCAAGAATCTCCGGCAGTTCTGTACGGATGTAGCGCATGAGCCGGAACCGTGTGACGTTTTTTTCTTCAGAGATGACCTCTCCGTCCTCTGCACGGACAAGTGCATAGTGCGGCCGGATGGTCCCGGACCGGACCGATCCGCGAATGATATCGATCCCGAATATGAGGCTGCTCATTCCACCTCCCTGCCGGTAACGTACCGGATTGCATCATCAATGTCATACTCCCGCTGGTATTTTTTTGCGAAGAATGCTGCGACGGTTTCGATGTCATGGCGCATAACCGCATCTGCATTCACATGATCTGGCGGAATCCACTGCGGCCAGTCAATGATCCATACCGCTGTGTCGTCATACATGATGTTGTACTCGGAGAGATCCCCGTGGATGAACCCTGCATCATATGCGGACTTTACCTGGGAGAGGATCTCCTGCCAGATCTTATCCGGATCTTCGAGTCTGCACCGGTGCAGGTTTACTCCCGGAATGAAGGACATGACAATTACATGCCGGTTCATATCGATGGGGACCGGGACGTTTACTTTCCCGTTGAGTGCTTTAAGTGCCTCATACTCTCGCTCGGCGGATTTTGCAGAGGCAAATATCCAGGGACAGTGGGTTTTTTCCGGCATGTACTCACGGTTTGTACGAACGGTCTGAAACGATCTCTGGCCGATCTTGTGAAGTTTCAGCACAACCACACCAAATCCAAGAGCCTCATAAATTTCGGACTCCTTACCGACACCGATCATGGTGCCAAGAGCAGATATGGTTTTTTTCTGTGCCAGGGCAGAGAGTGCGAGAGCATCGTATCCTTTGAAGACAAGTGCATATCCTTTGTAGGGGACTGCATCAGATCTGACCATGTCCCGGTGAATGAGGTTACCAACACGATATTTGGTCTCTGCTGCCGAGAGGTGGACAGCGGCCTTAAGGTCGTCTTCAGGAACCCAGGCATAACGGTGCATCATCCTCTCCAGTGCGCGAAGGATGCGGACTTCATATTTATGGAGGTTTTTGATGTCTTCGGCTGACAGAGGCATGAGATATTGGTTGACTTTGCAGGGATAAAAGTATCATGTCCGATGTGCCGGAGAACGAATCTACATATTTGCTGAACACCAACTGAGTAGTATATGCAGTGTTCGCGGTGCGGGAAAGAGGCAGTGATTGTACAGCCCTACTCAGGCGTAGCCCTCTGTGCCGTACATGCTGCCCGCGATCTTGAAGCGAAGGCAAAACGAAGGATCCGGAAGTGCGGTAGTATCTCGTCTGGGGAACGACTGTATGTTCAGGAGTCATTTGGCCCAGAATCATTTGCACTCTCCGTTCTTCTCTCAAGGATTCTTGCAGGCCGCCGTGATGTTTCGTTAGTGTCAGATCCTTCTGATGCAACTGCGGTGGTTTCATCGGAAACACTCGACTCCTCCGCCTGCTGCTTTCTTCAACAGATCATTTCGGGAACGACGCCGGAGATACTCTCCCTCCCTTCCAGGAAAGTACTTGATCCTCTGGCCGTAGTTCCTAGGGTTGAGGTGTTGCAGTATGCCCGTCACCATGGATGGGACGGTGTGGATGATCGTCCACGTTTGTCCGATCCGTTTACTGCGGATATCTGTGCGTTTCTTGAACACTTCTCGGTGGATCATCCTTCTGCGGCCTATGCACTGATGCAGGTCTGGGATGCCCTGCCCCAACTCTATCTGGAGAGAACCAATCATGCTCTGTAAGGATATTGGGTGTGCTATCACCCGCATAAAAGATCTGATCCGCCAGACCCTCTGGGCTTCGGGTGCGAAAGGTGTTGTTGTCGGAATTTCCGGGGGTATTGACTCGGCGGTCGCAGCGGCGATTGCAGTAAAGGCCCTTGGGCCAGAGCATGTTCTTGGTGTACATATGCCGTCTGCGTCAAGCAGTCCCTTGGATATTGCAGATGCCAAGGATTTTTGTGACAAATTTGGTATTGAACTGCTGACTGTCCCTCTGGGAGATGTTGTTTCAGCGGCGTTTTCTGATCCGTATATAACGGATACTCCGATACTTCGCGGGAATTACACTTCCCGCCTGCGAATGGCAACCCTCTATAATATTGCGGCAGCCCGGGGCTTTCTGGTCTGTGGGACCTCAAACAAGACCGAGTACATGATCGGTTACAGTACGAAATGGGGTGACGCAGCGGCAGATATTCAGCCGCTTTTGCACCTTTGGAAAAAAGATGTATACACGATGGCAGATGAGCTGGATATTCCACGTTCAATTATTGAGAAGGCTCCGAGTGCTGGGTTCTGGGAGGGCCAAAGTGATGAAGACGAGCTGGGTTTTTCCTATCAGGAACTAGATGCAGCACTGATGAGTCTGGAGGATCATGGATTTGTACCGCAGAATGCTCTTGAAGAACAGGTCCTTGCGCTGGTGACTAAAAGTTCCCACAAACGGACTTCGGCAGTAAGCCTGCTGTAAGCACAGCTTTCGTTCATTTTTTTGTTTCTGTTTTGCCAAGAAGTAACTGTATCTTATCCCTACGGATTAGTCTCTAGAAGATAATGTAGCATTGCTCTTTAGCGTAATCTTACGCAAACAGATCAACCAGTGATCTTTCTGAAAAACAGTGCCATTGCAGCACTTCAAAAATTACTATTTTAACAAAAAAAGATTGGGGGAGGATTATACCTTACCCTTACGTTTCATGAACACATAGTAGCCGCCGATTAAGACAATTGCCACAACGATGATGATGAATATCGGGCTGGTGAAAAATGCCAGCGGTCCTGACTGATCTTTGACGTCAACGACAGCTTTCATCGATTTGGAGAGAATGCTGTTGTCATTTGCATCGTAGTAACGGATTTCGGTGTTGAGACCATACTCTTTTTCGGTTGCAGAACTGTCAACCGTTACTTCATAGCTTCCCACTACAGACTCTCCCGGTTCCATGTCGCCAAGATACGCTGAGTCATCGTTGGAAGAGAATGGATCCACTGCACTCAGACGGGCTTCTGCATTGTATACTTTGATATTTCCTGTATTCGTGTAGGTGACTTTGATTAAGCCTTTGTCTCCTGGTCCAAGCGATGACTCTACATTGGTTACTTTGAACTCAACCTTTCCGTCAACCGGTACCCCAACAATTACTGGGGAAGAGACCTGATCAACACCATAATTGTCCTGGTAAACAATCTGCAAACCAACCGGGTATTCATTCACCTCTGCATTGTTTGCAACAGATACTTTGAAGGTGACTGTCTTGGTAGATCCTGCGGGGAAGTCACCAATAAAGATACTGCTCTCAACCGGGACGATTGCTGTGGATGAGATACCCGAGCTGGAGGTTATCAGCGATGCGTATGCGTTCTGTGCGTCCATTCCTCCTGCGTTTTTGATTGTAAGGGTCAGGAATCCGGTGGTTCCCACGCTGATATCATCACAGGAGACTTCAAGTACTTCTGGAGATACCTGGGACCGAACCGTCACATCAAGGGGCACATCTGCTACCCGATCGTTCAGCCAGTAGTATCCAAGTGCGTCGCCGTAATTTTCTACTGAGAACAGTTCATTGTAAACCACGCGAACTTTGAGGGTTTGAGGTCCCGGGGTTGCATACTGATCAACGGAGACACGATAGGTCAGAGTTGCGGACTCTCCTGGTGCAATCTGCGAGACGGTCTGTGTACCGGTCTTTACTGTGATTCCGTCAGCATCTTCCAGCGTTACGCGAAGCTGATATGCGGTTGCGACATCGTACTGACGTTGGAGGCCGGACTCTGCTGCAACAACCTCGTACTGTGCATTGTTTGTGAGTTTGATCGTAAAGTCTGTCTCGGTTCCGGGGACAAGCTCGTTTCCTCCCTCAGCTGTTGCGAACAATTCAATTCCCGCAGTTGAGTACGAAACCTGTGCCGCAGACACCGGTGCTGCAATAAGCACAAGCATGAGGCAGGCGGTTATAATCAGTGCTGATTTCCAAAGTTTCAAAGAAAACACCTAATTTGAGTTATTCTAACTAATTTATGCGTATGGGTGCATAAATACTTGCTTAGCGACCAACCCAGTAATGGAAGAATAGGTACTTTTCTGCAAAATATACCTGAAATATGCGAAGACAGTATCGCTGGTATTGGATTGTTGTATTAGACAAAGAGCGAATCTAAAAATACCAATTAACGAATTATCGGGCGTCTTCGGTTTGCAAAGTATTTTTGACCACAAGATGCATAGTAGTTACATAAGTATGGGTGAACTTGTACACGCAAATGCTGTTATTGAGATCCGCCGCGTTCTTGAAACAGCTGGATATGATACGGAGGAGGAGCAGGGTCCGTTTAATCTCTCGGCTGTTCGGGGAAGGACGTGTCTCATTGTTCTCTGTTCGGATGATCTGAACCTTCTCCAGCGGTTTGATATGACACCGTACACAATAATGCTCGAGGACACGAAGGTCCGGTGCGATAAACTGATCTTCACGGGCAATGCCTATTTCCGTCCAAAAGAGGCGGATATCTGGTCGCGTGAACAGCTTGAACATTATATTGCTGCCTCTGCGATGGCACGAATTTACTCAGAGCCGTTTGATCTGGATGAGCCATCTGTTGCTCCCTATACTCCCACAGCCACTCCTGTGTCCACCTCATCTTTTGCAGGGGCCATTGGTGATCAGTTGCTGCCTGTCAGAATCACAGATCGTGATGCAGTGCGGATTGCCCATCAGGATGGACCTACGATACTTCGCATGATTCCCTACTGGTATTACCGGTACACAAGCCGTGGTGAGGCAAACTACAAGGGAAAGATGGTGAGCTTTGATGATGAGGGGTCAGGATGGGTGAATGCAATCAATGGTCTTGAGACTGATTTTGGTGATGCAGCACCGGTTTTGGGTTCGATACCTACAGACGCAGACGTAATGAGCCCGGTAAACACTAAGGCGGAAACCGAGGAGCGTGTCCGCGCTGATCTTGTCCAGAAATTGACAAAACGTGTGCGGATCAAGACAACCTCCGGTGATGCAATTTTTGCGGAAGAAAAGGAGTTCCGTCCGTCACCGGATAATATTGAGATTACTGTTGAGAAAGTGTATGTTCCTGTGTGGCAGGTCCGCGGCAAGAAAGATATCGTTGAGGTGAATGCGTACACCGGCGAGGAGTTATCACTGCCATCGGATGAAGGATGTGAAGTGTTTTAAATGATTATCGTCATCGGTGGAGGTCCGGCGGGCAGGATGGCAGCTGTGCGTCTTGCCTCTGCCGGTCGAAAGGTTACTCTTTTGGAACGGCGGGCACTAGGAGGGCAGTGTGTGCACGACGGGTGTATGCTGATCTGTGGGTTGAATGATGTCGCCAGATCGATCCGAAATACTGAATTCTTACGCGGCTGTGGAGTGATTGACGGTTCGGTCTCTGTCAGGTATCCCGAAGTGGTGCGCAATCTTGAGAAAGTTCAGGCACGGTTATCCCAGATTCTTGAACGTGAGACGCTTGATGCCGGAGTGAAGATCGAGTACGGTGTAACGGCCAAGGTTCGCGACGGTAAAGTGATTGTGGATGGATCTGTACGTGAGGCTGAGGCGGTGGTTATTGCATGCGGTGCAGAGATGAATATTCCGGATGTTCCTGGTGCAGGGTTGCTGGGGACTTATACCGCCCGGACAATTCGATCAATGCCTGAGCTCCCAAAACGTATGGCAATCATTGGTGGAGGTATTACGGCTGCAGAGTTTGCCTATATCTTTTCAGCATTTGGTGTTGAGGTCCTGCTTTTCGCCCGGCACAAACTGTTGTCAATCCTTCCCGATCGGATGCAGAAAGCTGTACGGCGTGACCTGTCATCGGTTGAAATTTACGAGGATCGTACACTTGATGCAGTATTGGGTGAGGAATCGGTTTGCGGAGTTGTTGCAGGGGGTGAGACGTTTGCGTGTGATGCCGTGTTGTTTGCAACGGGAATGCGTCCGTCCAGTCCCCATGTATCTGGTGTTCTGAAACGGGAAGATGGATCTATTGTGGTGAATGAGCGTATGGAAACGTCGGTTCCCGGTGTGTATGCCTGCGGTGATGTAACCGGTGCTCCGTACTTTACACCGGTGTCACGGTTGCAAGGGTTTGCTGCAGCTGATGCAATTCTTGGCAATCCGCGGACGGTGGATCTGTCCCGTATTCCGTTTACCGTTGTGCTTGGGCTGGATTACACGGTTTGTCCGTGTGCTGATGAATCCGGTGCAACATTTTCCTCTCCGAATATTGCAGGTCCCGGGTCTGTGTGGCATGTTTCAGACGGGTCTGTGGGATCAATGGAGCTTACTGTTGTACCGGATAGCGGAAAAATTGTGGGTTTTTCCAGTTCTGGGCCGGGTACAGGTATTGTGGGAACGTATCTTGGATACTTGGTGCGAAAAGGAGTAACGGTGCATGAGTTTTCCCCTATGCTTGAGGTTCACCCAATTTCAGATGGCTTGTATTCGATGATACGGTTTGCAAAGGATCATCTCGGGAATGACTGAGTTTCAATTATTTTTGTGATTCCTGCATCTCTTCCCTTTAGGTGTACGCTCTAACTATGCCCTCTTTTTGCTACAATGCTTTTCTGGAGATAGAGTTACTTCCAAATTTTTTTGAAAAACGAAATGATGGACCCGGCGGGATTTGAACCCGCGGCATCTACGTTGCGAACGTAGCTATCTACCCCTGATATACGAGCCCGATAAAATGTATCGGGGAAAAGAAATCCCCTTAGAGAATAATCTCAATATCTAATTGTTCTGCCAATTCCTTATATCTGTTCCGAATTGTGACCTCTGTCACACCTGCAACATCCGCGACCTCACGCTGTGTTCTCCGCTCTCCTGAGAGAATCGAGGATATATAAATTGCAGCAGCTGCCACACCGGTTGGTCCGCGCCCGCTTGTCAGTTCTCTCTCGCCTGCCTGTTTCAGAATCTCCATTGCACGTGACTGAACCTCACCCTTCAGACCAAGGCCGGAACAGAACCGCGGAACATAATCTCCAGGTGATGTTGGCAGCAGTTTGAGACCAAGCTCGCGGGAGATGAACCGGTATGTTCTGCCAATCTCTTTCCGTGATACACGAGACACTTCGGCGATCTCATCCAGTGTTCTTGGAACATTGCACTGACGGCATGCTGCATACAATGCGGCGGCTGCCACCCCTTCAATGCTTCTGCCGCGGATCAGATTCTTGTCAACTGCATCACGGTACACAACTGCTGCTGTCTCACGCACGTTTCTGGGCAGACCCAGAGCTGATGCCATACGATCCAGTTCTGACAGTGCAAACGCAAGATTACGCTCTGTTGCATTGGATACCCTGATACGGCGCTGCCACTTTCTCAGCCGGTAAAGCTGGGCACGGTTTTTCGATGAAATTGCACGACCATAACTGTCGCGGTTTCTCCAGTCGATCATCGTTGACAGACCCTTATCATGGATCGTAAACGTCATTGGGGCACCAACACGCGACCGCTTCATCCGCTGATCGTGATCGAACGCACGCCACTCCGGTCCTCTGTCGATAAAATCATCATCAAGCACAAGACCGCAGTGCTGGCACACCAGCTCTGCACGTTCGTAGTCATGAACAAGCTGGCGGCTACCGCATTCTGGACAGACCGTTGCTGTTGTATCACTGCCTCCCTGTTTTTCCTTCACCTTTTCCACAGCGGTACTCTGCCGCTGCTTCATCTTTTCGCGTTCCTCTTTTAACTGTCTCAGCTTCTCGATTTCTTTTTCCATATTGAACCTCCGGTCTTCGGGTGGCTGGTATCGCCCTTTCCCTTATAGCCGGATACATGACGGCGCTTTTTTTGGGTTTCCGGTTTTGAACCAGGAATCACATATAAACCGTCTCCAACACCCGCATGGACACCATCATTGCACAAGACGGTAAGATATGGTCGTGCGACGCTCCCGTAGAGATCAACAATCTTTCCTATGGGGCGGCTGTCCGCATCTGCAACCTCTGAGTAGAGAGGAGGGAGTTGTCCGGCATCACTTCTGACAACGAGCAGCCGTCTTCCAAGAACTGCCGTAACTTCTCCTGCAAACTTCACAAATCAGCCTCAAATATCATACCGCATATATCTCAGATCTGTGTGGAATCAAACCACAGGGTATATATGCAATATATTATACTGATAATCTTGTATAATAATGTTTCCCAGAATCATAAAATAATGGATTATGCAGAGAAGAGGGATTCAAATGTCTGGGAAAGTACTTTCTTTGTCTCCTCTTCATCCATCCCAGCCCCGCGTGCAACTAAATACCGAGTGCGTTCACTCATAAGATCATCCGGTCCGTGTGCATCCGAGTCCACGACGATCTTCGCACCCGCGCGACGGGCTGCCGATAATACATGTCCGTTAGTACGGTTATGTCCCCCGCGTGATGTGATCTCAAGATATACTCCGTTTCTGGCTGCGAGACGCGCGTCTTCATCTGTGATAAGTCCGGGATGTGCTAAAATATCCACATATGCGCTTGAAAGTGCTGCTGCATTTGTCCCGGGTGCTACAGGTTCTGCAACTGTTTCTCCGTGCACAACTACGATCTCTGCTCCGAGGCCTTTTGCATACTCCGCAAGCTCATCGATCTGATCCGGAGGAACATGGGTAATCTCAATCCCTGAATACAAACGTATGCCATATAGCTCCGCCGATCGCTTTACCGCTTCTTCTGCACGGATCAACTCCCTAACATTGGAGAAGTCCGCGTGATCTGCGATTGCCATCTCTGAATAGCCCAGGACTGCCATCCTTCGTATTAACTCCGTTGGCAACAGCTCTCCGTCACTCATCGTAGTATGGCAGTGGAAATCGTACATTGGTTACTTCCCGCTCAACTTGTGGGCAACTTTTTTGAGAAGCTCTTCTTTGCTCCCTTCGTGCTCGACCCGCAGCCTTCCTTCCCTTGAGAACCAGTATGCCGGGTGTGCCACATCTCGTTCCTCATCAAGTACTGTAAAGCCGCACTGTTTTGCTGCACGCGCAACCTGTGCAAGATTTGGTGACGGTACAGCAATGTCCTTTGCCACACGTCTACCCTTGGCTCGGGTTAATTCTGCATTAAAGTAGCAGGGATAGAGATATCGAATCGCCATGGATACTATACAGTATTGGTGTGAAAATCTATAAGGTAATTGGCAGTCCGCCGAAAAAAATATTGAATCAATGTGTCTTCTCTTCCCGGTTATGGGATAGCTGCGTACTCGTACTTTTCTCCTTTTTCATAGGATGTAATGTCGACAGGTGAGTCCGGTGTTGCTGTCTCTTTGGATATGACAACATTTTCTACCGGATAGCTTGTCGCATCTGTCTCTGCTACGGCAAACTCAGGATCACTGTCCCGGAAAAAGGGACGAAGTTCTGCATGTTCAGGGATCTCCTCATGTCCGGGAATGGTGATCTGTGTCATATAGACAATGTCAGGATTGTTTGGGTCAGATTTAACAAGTATCAGATGTTCTTCCTCCTCCACTGCCATTGCCGGAATTGCTAGAATGGACAGCGCAAGCAGAAAGGCTGCAATTTTTGAGAACGTATTCATGATAGCGTACTCCTGTATGGTTGTGGTTATGATATGTATTTGAGTGCCAGAGTATCTCTGACACTAAGTAGTAGATCTTCAATGTAAATATAACTTTACATTTTGTTTTGTCTTGATTACTCTTCGTTCACACTGGGTAACTCTGATCATATTTTTTATCTCATTGGTATGATGCACTCATACACATAAGGAACAGTGTATCTATAAACCAGCGCGCACCATATAGTACGTGTATGCATCACGTGGATGTTCACATGGAGGCCGAGATTTACGGCGCCAATAATCGTCTCGCAGAACACAACGCCGAGCACTTCAAAGCACACGGCGTTCGTGCATTTGATCTCCTTGGAGCAATTGGGTCAGGTAAGACCTCTCTCATTGAACAGATCGTCCCGGAACTTAAAAAGCGCAACCTCAATACTGCTGCAATTGCCGGTGATGTCTATGGTGATGATGATTTTCAGAGAATTGTCAAAACGGGCATTCCAGCTTTCAATGCAAACACCGGTAAAGAGTGCCATTTAGATGCGCACCTCGTTCATCATGCCCTCGATCACCTTGACCTTGACGACATTGATGTGGTCTTCATCGAAAATGTCGGTAACATGGTCTGTCCCACTGATTTCAAACTCGGCGCGGAGAAGCGCGTAGTTGTTATCTCCACTACCGAAGGCGATGATGTTGTCAATAAACACCCGATGATGTTCCGTGACTGCCAGATTGCTGTTATTAATAAGGTCGATCTCGCTGAAGCAGTCGGCTGTAATGTCGAGCGCATGATTGCCGATATCAAGCGTTACAACCCTGAAATGGTCATCATCAAAACCAACCTCCGTAAAGGGGAGGGTGTGGCCGAGGTTGTTGATGCCATCCTTGCCTAACGGAATTTAAATATCGGGAAAGCCTATACATATAGGACTCTGGAAAAGACTGAGATGATCCTGAGGCTGGACCTTCCGGTTCAGGATCACCCGTCCGGAAAGCGTAACTTCTTCGGGCGTTTAATCAGAGAAACTTAATTATTGGAGATATTAATTCATGCTTTGGCAAGGAAGATCAGTAAGAAAGTCCACCGGTGGCCGTTACCATGCCAACCGTGGCAAAAAGCGGTTTGAGATCGGCAGATCCCCGGCAGATACCACCATTGGAGAAACCCGTGTAAAGACCATCAGAGTAACCGGTGGTAACACCAAGGTCCGCGCACTCCGCTGCGAATACGCAAACGTTAGCGACAAGAAGACCGGAAAGGTTCAGAAGGTCAAGATCAACTCTGTTGCAGAAAATGCAGCAAACCCGAACTATGTTCGTCGGAACCTGATGACCAAGGGCGCAATTATCGCAACCGATCTCGGTAAAGCCCGTATCGTCAGCCGCCCGGGTCAGGATGGCGTTATCAACGCAGTCCTGCTCGAATAAACAAAATATTTTTTTCTTTTCTCTTGTTCACAGCAAAATATACTTATCCGTATCAGTGCCCAATATCTGATGCATGAGAAGAGTGTCCTATCAGTTCCCAAACCGCTGTGATCTTGAATTTGAAGTTGATGTCCCGTTTTCTGTCTTCCTGAACGCTATTGAATCACTTGCAGGTCGGCAGGACAACTTCCGAACAGATGCAGGTCCCATCAAGCGTGAGGTCTCCGTTTTTCTTGCGCACGACCGGCTTGGTTTTGAAAAAATTGAGCGTGGTGCAAATATCAGCAAAACCACTACAGATGCAGCAGACATCCTGATCACCCTTACAGATACTCTGCTGAGAGCTTCTGGGAATGTTCCGTTGAACGATCACCGGTTCATGATTCGTACCATGGAACGTGGAGCACGAACTGAGATATTTGTCACGAAGTCCCCGTCTATCGATGGGTTCGATGCAATGGATATGAAGAAAATGATTCTTGGGGCACTTTCGTGAACGAACTGGAAACGACGGTTGCAGCACCTTTCCGGCACGGGAGAAAAGATCGGCTCAGTAAAATGGAGCTGGTGTTTTATTATGTGCAGGACAAACGGTGGATGAGCCAGGATCAGGCAAAAAAACTAATTGACCTTGCCGCAAAGCGAGGTCTCCTTCTTAAAGAGGGGGAGGACAACACGTACCGTTGTGCAGAATCCCTTGGAGACATTACCATACCACTGGGTTTTCGTCCCGGTGATGAGATCTTTTCTGAGTCGTCCGATGAGAAGGATCCTATCGAGGCACTGATCGAGGACATTGCCACTGCAACCGGCAGATCCAGAAAAGATCTTGCTGCTGAGATGCAGGAGATCGCAGAACATTTCGATAATCTTCTCGTTCCTGAAGCATCTGTTGTTCTCCTTGCAAAAAAATACGGTGTCAATACCGTTGCCTATATTCCTGCCCTCCGCGCAGCAATGCGCGAGGGACAGTAACTGTTTTTCCTTAGAAATGGTGGCAGGGAATCTCTACTCTGCCAGTATAGTCTTTTGCTTTTGAATAGACGATTCGCAGGGAAAAATGATCTTACCTGTGAATACATCAAGAGAAGAAGAGAAAAAGTATTGAGAGAGATTTACTCTGCAGCTGCTTCTTCAGCAGGGGCAAAGATCTCTGCGATCGGCTTTTCGCCGTAGGTGGAGATTTTCGCGTTTACCTGAACAAAGTCAGCAGCGATCTCGTTGCCGCGCTGGCTCTTTCTTTTCCGCTCACCGTTGTGTTTTGCGTGGAAACCAAATCCGTCGGAGAGAAGGAGGTTTCTTCTGCCGTTACCCGGGAGGTCCGGGCGTGCCGGAGTTCCGGTTTTGTCCGATCCACCGGTGATTGTAATCTTGTAACCATTCAGACCAAACGGAGCGCCGTCAACCTCGGTGCCGATCTTCTTTCCCAGAAGTGCACCCGCAGCTGCGCCCGTGGCATCTATTTTGTACGAAAGACCAGTTTTCGGGTCTGACAGTACGACCTTAAAGTCTACCATTGTATTAGCACATCTCCTCGATATCAATAGGATGCCGAAGTACCCATATAGTTAGTCTCTTCCCATTTATACTACTTCCCCCAGAAGGGTTGGGTCTTGCGGAAGATGTTGGTGTACTCTTCCAGTGCCTCCTGCGTTCCAGTATTTAAATGAGACAACATTTCTGTTTCCAGAACTTTCACATGCCGCTCTGGCACGGCAACGTACAATGTCTCGCCAACGTCGATTTGCCGCCCGATGGTGACGCCTTCAATTGAAACAGCAACCTCGAGACCTTCCTTTGCTTCCTGAATATTTTCCTTGTTGAGTTTGATCTGTTTGATCTCTCCTACTACTTTTCCGTCGCGCGTCGCAACGCCGACGTGAGGTCGGAGAATTCCTCCCAGAACCCGTACACCCACTACCGCGGGTCCGCTCTGACGGAACACGCAGTCGGGCAGGATTGAAAACTTCGCCGGAAGAACCACTGTTTCAAACTGTTTTGCTTCCCGTGCGCGGGTAAGCTCGTCGCGCCAGTCGATATAGTCGTCGATGAGTTTGTAGATTACGCGGTTGGAGAAGATCTTTACATCAACTTCCTCATCGCGGACCATTGCCTCCGCATCGGGCAGAAGCGGGACATTGAAACAGAGCACCGTCTTGTAGAGTTCGTCCTTCATCACACTGATCTCGATCAAATCACGGCGGCTGACCGGACCTACCTCTGCACGCATAATCGGGATGTTCTTCTCTTCCAATTCTTTGGAGAGGGCTTCAAGCGCGCCGATGGTGTCTGCGCGGACCGTGATGCCGATCTCAGAAAGTTTCACGTTGATCTCACGCATCTCCTCTTCAATCTTGGCAAGCATTTCATCACGGTCTCCGCGGATTACACGGACTGGTGATCCCGCAATGATGTCTTCCAGGTTTGGCGCGGTAATCTTCACACCTGCAGCTGCCGTGACCGACTTTACACGCTGGAACCGATCCTCGATCAGAATCTCTTTCATCGGCCGAGGCTGCAACAGTGCCCGAACTTTTGTGGCAATTGCTCCCTCGGTTCCTGCAATTGCAATCTCATCACCGACGTTGATAATACCATCATAGAGGATCACGTCAAGTGTTGTTCCAAGACCTTTCTCCTCTTTAACCTCCAATACGGTACCCACACCGGGCCCTTTTACTGTTGTCTTCAGCCCTTCGGTTAAGAACCGCTGCGCAAGACCGATCATCACCATCAGGAGATCGCCGATACCTTCCCCGGTCATGCTGCTGACCGGAACAATCACCAGGTTGCGCTGGAAGTCACTGACACGATCAAACCGCTCGGAGTTGAATCCCATCTCGGAAAGTTTTCCGACTAACTCATAGATCCGGTTCTCACATTCGTTTTGTACGCGTTCGTTCTGGTTTTTATAGGACTTCAGAAACGATGCATTCTCCATTGGGCGCCAGCCGGGAATACGGTCAATCTTTGTTGCCGCAATTACAAATGGTGTCTTGCAGTTTCTAAGTATCTGGAGTGCTTCAATGGTCTGCTGTTTGAATCCTTCAGTGACATCCACCACCAGAATTGCAATGTCGGCAAGTGCACCGCCACGGGCGCGGAGTGTTGTGAAGGCATGATGTCCGGGTGTGTCGATAAAGAGAAGACCCGGGACTGTTGTTTTCAGTTTTCCCAGTTCACCGCTCATCTTCTGAATCGAATCGATCGGGATCATCGTTGCGCCGATGTGCTGGGTAATCGCTCCAGCCTCCCCGGCAACAACCCGCGATCCCCGGATCCGATCCAGGAGCGATGTTTTCCCATGGTCCACGTGCCCCAACACGCAGACAATGGGAGTACGGATATGTTCTGCTGCCATTTCTCTTTCTCTCCTCTCTGATTTTAAAAATCAGAGTAAAAACTACGTAAGTATTGGCAGTGGTCATTAATAAACGTAAATGGCGGTTGGCTCGCCATCTAAAGGATATGTTAATATTTGGGAACACCCTATGTATTAGAGTGTTTCATACAATGGTATGAAGCAAGATCGTAACTGGTCCAGATTTGCTGGTTCTCAGGCTAAGGTAGGGTAGCTGGACATCCTATAGGACTGTGGATCCTTTGACCCGGGTTCGAGTCCCGGCCTTGGCCCTTTTGTATTTTATTTTTATTACAGTTTACAGAGTTTGCATTCCTGACTGCCACAGGGAATGTTGTCAATCTTCCATTTTAATGCCCAGTATTTGATGCCCCGGATAACTTCCATCAGTTCAATGCCGCTCTCAGTCAGGGTGTACTCGGAGCGAATTGGAACAACGGTTGCATCGATCGTTTTTGATACAATTCCTTCTGCTTCTAGTTCCTGAAGCCGTTCGGAGAGAACTTTTGCCGTGATATCCGGCAGCCTCTCTTTCAGTTCCGAGAATCTGCGGGTATAGTTGTCTCCTTTGAAAAGTTCGAGAATAATTAACAGTGTCCATTTTTTTGTCAGGTACCGGACTGTCAGGTTTACGGTACAGAACTCATCCATAAAAATAGATGGGGAGTGTACTCCTATCTACTTTCGTATCTTTTGGATACTACGTATGTATTGTCACTCAAGCTCAAATGCGCCCGTGTACAGCTGGTAGTACTTTCCTTTCTGTGCAATCAGGGTCTCATGGTTGCCGCGCTCAATTATTTTGCCGTTTTCCAGAACGAGAATCACATCCGCATTGTGAATCGTCGACAGCCGGTGGGCAATCACGAACACTGTCCGGCCTTTCATTAGTGAGTCCATCCCTGCCTGCACGATAGCCTCTGTTCTGGTGTCAATACTGGAGGTCGCCTCATCCAGAATCATTACCGGCGGGTTTGCCACCGCTGCACGTGCAATGGAGAGTAACTGGCGTTGTCCCTGTGAAAGACTGCCGCCATCACCCTCCAGCATTGTTGCATATCCTTCCGGAAGCATGCGGATAAACTCATCCGCGTTTGCAAGCTTTGCTGCTGCATATACTTCCTCATCGGTTGCGTTCAGTTTACCGTACCGGATGTTTTCCATCACAGTTCCCGTGAAGAGGTTTGTATCCTGAAGTACCATTCCAAGTGACCACCGCAGATCGCTTTTTTTCATTCTGGTCACATCGATGCCGTCATAGAGAATCTCTCCCGCAGAAATATCGTAAAACCGGTTGATCAGGTTTGTGATAGTTGTCTTTCCCGCACCGGTTGCTCCGACAAACGCAACTTTCTGTCCTGGTTTTGCATACAGGGAAATGTCGTGCAGAACTTCCTTCTCCGGGGTGTAGCCAAAACTCACCTGCACAAACTGTACGTCGCCGGTCAATTCCGTGTAGACCGTACCTTCATCAGTCTCCTCTTTCCATGCCCAGGTTGTTGTTTCACTCGTCGTTTCCACAAGGCTGTCTCCTTCACGTTTGACATTTACCAGCCGAATGGTTCCGGTGTCTGCCTCAACCGGCTCGTCGATTAACTGGAAGATACGCTCTGCACCGGCAAGAGCCATTACCACCGCGCTGATCTGCTGTGAGACCTGGCTAATCGGCATCATGAAACTTCTGCTCAGCAGCAGGAATGCTGCAATTCCTCCAAGCGTCAGACCACCTACCCCGAGGAGTGCAAGTGCCCCTCCAAAGATTCCCACCAGTACATACTGGATGTTGCCGATGTTTGCCACAACCGGCATGAAGATGTTGGCAAAGGTATTTGCTGATGTTGCATGGCCGCAGAGTTTGTCGTTCATCGAATCAAACTCAGCCTTTGCTGCATCTTCATGACAGAACACCTTCACTACTTTCTGACCTCCCATGAGCTCTTCGATATAGCCGTTCACTTCACCGAGAGACTCCTGCTGCTGGATAAAGTAGGTCGCACTTTTTCCGCCGATGTATTTGGTTACAAAGAACAACACACCTACCATCACGAGAACCAGGACTGTTAGATATCCGCTGGTGTATATCATCGCGGCTAAAACCACTACGATTGTCACTACGGATGAGAACATCTGCGGAACACTCTGTGAAAGCATCTGCCGGAGAGTATCTGTATCATTGGTGTAACGGCTCATTACATCTCCGAAGGTATGCGTGTCAAAGTAGCTTACCGGCAGCTTCTGCATATGCGAAAACATCCGGTCACGGATTGTTTTCAGCATCCCCTGAGCAATAACCACCATCAGCCGCGTATAGACAAACGTTGCTGCAACTCCTGCGGTATAGATTACGGCCATGAAGAGAATTGCCGAGAGGAGTCCGGTGAATACCGGATTTTCCACCCCAATAAGCGGCGTGATGTAATTATCGATAAGTACCTCAATAAACAGGGAACTGACAACACCTGCAAGGGCACTGATAACAATACAGATCAGAACAACAGCGAACCGTACTCTGTCCATGCCTGTCAGGTACCCAAACAGCCTCTTGATCGTCTTTCCCGCATCACTGGGTCCCCTGCCTCCGGCGAACTGTCCAGGATGCATACGTCTTCCTCCCATCGGCGGCATTATGCATCATCTCCTTTCATCTGCGACCGGTACATCTCTTGGTATATCGCATTGTTTTGTAACAGTTCCTCATGTGTCCCCATGGCACAGATACGGCCGGCATCCATAACCAGGATATTGTCTGCATCCTGTACCGACGCAATTCTTTGAGCGATGATGATCTTTGTTGTGTCGGGAATTTCTGTTCTGAATGCCTGCCGGATCAAAGCGTCTGTTCTTGTATCGACTGCACTTGTTGAGTCATCCAGAATGAGAATTTTTGGTTTTTTCAGTAGTGCCCGTGCAATACAAAGCCTCTGTTTCTGGCCTCCGGAGAAATTTGCCCCTCCCTGTTCCACCTTTGTGTCGAACCCTTCCGGTAGTGTTTCAATGAACTCGTCCGCCTTTGCAAGTCTGCATGCACGGGCAATTTCTTCATCGGTCGCGTCGGGATTTCCCCATTTGAGATTATCACGAATGGTTCCGGAGAACAGTACATTCTTTTGTAAAACCATTGCAACCGCATCCCGCAGGGTGGTGAGATTATACTCCCGTACGTTTACTCCTCCGACGAGAACCTCGCCTTTTGTTGTATCATATAACCGGGGAATCAGCTGTACCAGGGTCGACTTTGCACTCCCGGTACCTCCAAGAATTCCAACCGTTTCTCCAGATCGGATTTTCAGATTAATGTCTTTGAGGATCTCCTGTTCGGCATCTTTTGTGTACTGGAATCCTACATCACGGAACTCCACGCTCCCGTCTGCAACTGTGAAAACCGGATCTGATGGGTTGGTTAAGTCCACCTCTTCTTCAAGTACCTCGGCAATCCTCCGGGATGACGCCTGTGCCATTGTGATCATGACAAAGACCATGGCAAGCATCATGAGACTCATCAGAATCTGCATAGAGTATGAGATAAGACTTATCAGGTCGCCCCGTGTCAGGCTTCCAGAAATGATGAACTGCGCCCCAAACCAGGATATGAGAAGAATACTTGCATAGACAACTGCCTGCATCAGAGGACTCGTAAATGCAAGGATCTTTTCTGCACGCGAGAAGTACCCGTAGATGGATCCTGAGACGTTGCGGAACTTTTTGATCTCATAATCTTCCCGTACATAGGACTTTACCACACGGATCCCGCGAAGGTTTTCCCGCACCACTTTGTTGAGCGAATCATAGGTCTTAAACACCAGTTCAAACAGCGGCTGTGCACGTGTGATGATCAGATACATCCCGATACCAAGGATTGGCAGAAGTACAAGGAAGATCAGTGCCAGCTGTGCGTGAATTCCAACCACCATCAGGAACGCAAAGATCAGCATCAGCGGACAGCGGATGGCTATCCTAACGATCATCTGATAGGCATTCTGGACGTTGGTGACATCAGTTGTCATACGGGTGATGAGACTTGCCGTTGAGTACTTGTCGATGTTTGCAAACGAAAAGTTCTGAACTGCGTAGAAGAGATCATGCCGGAGATTTTTTGCAAATCCTGCAGACGCGGATGCTGCGTACTTTCCTGCAAAGACACCGAAGACGAGTGACATTATCGCAAACAGCAGCAGAACAAGTCCGAGCTTTATGATGATGTCCATGTTGCCGGCGGTGATTCCGTCATCAATGAGATCCGCGAGAACCAGAGGTATCAGAACCTCCATAACGACCTCTAGTGCGACAAATACCGGGGCAAGAATACTGTCACGTCGGTACTCGCGGATAGATCCGGATAGTCGTTCAACGATTCGGTTCACGATTCTCCTCCATTGAGATTTGCCTGCATCTTTTCGGCAACCGAACAGAAGATATCCAGTTCTTCCTTGGTAAGACCGTGTATCAGTTGTGCGTTAATCCGTTTGAATTCTTCTTCGAGGCGGCGGTTTACTGCCAGTGCTTTCTGTGTTGGAACCAGTTTCTTGAGCCTTGCATCATATGGTACTGGTTCACGAATGATGAGGCCGTTTTTTTCCATAAGTTGGAGTATTCCCGTTGCTGTTGATCGCCGGATGGAGAGAATGGATTCAATGTCTTTCTGAAATATATCACGTTCGGGGTGTCGGCAAAGGTGGCCTATGATCCACCCGTGTATCCCGGTCATACCACTGCAGTCGCAGAAACAGTCGGTGTTCTGTAGTGTTCGTCTGATGGTATTTGTAAGCGATTTTATCTGAATGATGACCGGTTGTTCCATACGTTATTTTTGTTAGGAAGCTAACAAATAACATCTTTTCTCCATGGTATGGTTTTGGAAACTTTTTCCTATATCTCTGAGTATTTACAATATACTTACTATCCAAAAGAAACCTTGGTGATAATCCATGTACTGCCAACAATGTCAGGAATCAAAAACCCCCGCCTGTACCCTTGGTGGAGCCTGTGGAAAGAACAAAAGTGTTGCGGAGGCACAGGACCGTGTGCTCTACTCCCTCTCCTGTCTTGCATTCCGTGCAAAATCCGCTAACGCTGATCTGCAACCGTGCGTTCTGGAAGCACTATTTGCAACATTGACCAATGTCAGCTTCGACGAAGAACGGTTTGAAGCATATCTCTCCTGCATCACCGGTCACTACAACAGTCTTCCCCCGGCAGCAGGTGAGCCTGCCTTTGATGCGGATGCAGGTCTTGATGCTATCAGTGATGCCAACACCCGTTCCCTCTTCTCGCTGTTGCTGTATGGTGTGAAAGGCCTTGCCGCCTACTACTCGCACGCACTTGTCCTTGGAAAAACCGATGATACTATTCTTCCGTTTATCCGGGATGCGCTTGCATCGCGGTTTGAAGATCTCTCCATCGATCAGCGCACCGCACTTGTTCTTGAGTGTGGTAAACAGGGTGTTTCGGTCCTTGCACTTCTTGATGCAGCGAACCTGACCTACGGGGTCCCGGAGATAACAAAGGTCTCTACAAGTTCTGGGGTTCGCCCCGGTATTTTAGTAACCGGTCATGATCTCAAGGATCTTGCTATGCTTCTTGAGGCAACGAAGGATGCGGGAGTTGACGTTTACACCCACGGTGAAATGCTGCCAGCCCATGCATACCCAGCGTTCAAGAAGTATCCGCATCTTCGCGGAAACTTTGGTGGTTCGTGGGCTGAGCAGAGATCAGATCTTGCAAAGTTCCATGGTCCGATTCTTTTTACCACCAACTGTCTAGTACCGCCAGCTCCGGCTTACGCGGACAAAGTTTTCACTACCGGTGCGGTCGGCTTCCCGAACTGCCCCCACATCGATGCAAAACCGGATGGTAGCAAAGACTTCTCTGCACTTATTGCAGTTGCAAAAACCTGTCAACCTCCTGAAGAACTCGGTCGCCCAGATCTGATTACCGGTTGTGCTCATGACGCAGTTCTTGCCCTTGCCCCCAAGGTCATTGAACTGATCAACGAGGGAAAGATCCGGAGGTTTGTGGTTATGGCAGGATGTGATGGTCGCGACAAACGCCGCAGTTACTACACCGAGTTTGCCAAAGTTCTTCCCCATGACACCATCATTCTCACTGCCGGCTGTGCCAAGTACCGCTACAATGCTCTTGCCCTCGGTGACATCGATGGAATCCCCCGCGTGCTGGATGCGGGTCAGTGCAACGACTCCTACAGTCTTGTTGTCATCGCACTTGCACTTGCGGATGCCTTTGGTTGTGGTGTCAATGATCTCCCCATCTCCTACAACATTGCCTGGTATGAGCAGAAAGCGGTACTCGTACTTCTTGCCCTGCTGCATCTCGGCGTAAAGAACATCATGCTTGGTCCTTCCCTGCCGGAGTTTGTTTCTCCGGATGTGCTGAATGTACTGGTAAAGACCTTCGGGCTTCAGCCAAGCTCCACTGTTGAAGAGGATCTGAAAAAGCTGTCCTGTGTGTGATCTCCCTTCCCTCTTCATTTTTATCCATTAATTCTTACACATGCCGGACAGTCCAGCGAAGCACCGTCTTTTGTTTTTCAGGAGTACAGCGCCGTGCATCTGACAGATAGATCTCGCGGTGCTGTGGTGATGTTCGTTCCAGATTGTTCTCTTTCAAAAACGTTGTCATCTGTACAAAACTTGCGGCCTCATCGTCATAGGGTCCGACATGCATCATCTGAACTGATAGACCGTCTTCTATTGCTCCAAACACCACTTTGTTCACCGATAGATGTGGCTTCTTTTTTCTGACCGTTTCAATTGCAAGTCTTGCAACATCTTCGTTTACAAACTCAGGTTGGCGTATCATCAGTGTGTAGGAATAGTTGTTCTTGTTTTTACTTTCCGAATTAGGATCAACGAGACCCCACACACCTTCCAGCGGATACACCGTGTAGGGCTCAAACCCTTCCGGTGTGTAACCCTGTTTTGGCATCATGCGGACTGCATAAGAAAGTGCATACAGGGTTTCTATGTTTTCAGCAAATGTCGGATTATTGTTTGGGTCTCCGCTACCGGATAGCTGAAAAAATTTTTGTGCAGGAATTGTTATGAGTTCCGGCTGGGTTTTTGGGAGGTAGAGTGTTTTGTCCTCTTTCCGCCACTCGTGTTTGAGAGCCATTGTTTTGCTCTATTACCTGTTTGGGAATATAAATAGCCAACCATGCGGTGTGAAAATGCAACTGTGATGAAAAAATAGTTTTTGCGCCCCTTTTCAGGGACTATATTCTGTCTGATGTGTTTAGAGGAGGGTTGCCTTTTTAATCACCACGTCTTCAAGCGGCTTGTCGGCAAAATTGGTCTTAACTTTTCCAATGGCGTCAACAACCTCCATACCTTCCACAACGGTACCAAAGGCAGGGTGAGCTTTGTCGAGATAGTTGTTGTTGACGAGGTTAATGAAGAACTGGCTGCCTCCCGTGTTTGGACCGGCATTTGCCATGGAGATTGTACCGCGGTTGTTCTTGTTGTCGGGCATAAACTCGTCTTTGATGGTGTATCCAGGTCCCCCGCGGCCGGTTCCGGTTGGGTCTCCTCCCTGGATCATAAATCCGTCAATCACCCGGTGGAAGATAACACCGTCATAGAATCCTTTGCCGACGAGATCAGCAAAGTTTCCTGCAGTTATTGGCATATCGCTGCGCAGTTCAATAACGATGTCACCAAGGGTTGTCTCCAGTTTTACTTTTGTCATAATTACAAAATGAACCGGAGCGGCAATAAACATGAGCATTCCTGTCGTCTCATCCAGAGTCTTTACATATTCTGCCGCCTGATACTATCCAGGAAAATTACTCATGCGTCTGGTAACTGAGATCCAAATCGACTGGAATGATCTTGATGCGTTCGGACATGTAAATAATCTCGCGATTCTCCGGTATGTTCAGACCTCCCGTGTTCATGTCTGTGAGGAGGCGAATCTGATGGCAGGAAGTAACCGCCCTGATTGCGGTCCTATTCTTGCGGCAACCGGGTGCAGGTATCTGCGTCCTCTTTACTATCCTGGTGTTATCCGGGTGGAGTCGCACGTCTCTGAAGTAAAACATACCAGTTTTCTGATACAGCACACGATCTTTGATGAAGCGGGGAATATCGCTGCAACCGCAGAGGATGTACTGGTGTACTTTGACTACCTGCAGGATGTAAAGATTCCAATTCCAGATGCACTTCGCGCCCGGTTATCTGCATGAACTTTTTTTGAAACATCTGTATCGACAGAAACTTATCTTTTGCAGGGAATCAGTATGTCACTGATGAAAAATCCCTTTCATGTGATGATCATCCCTACGCTTGGGTGCCCCGGTCAGTGCAAGTACTGCTGGAGTTCGGATGTGCACTCGCCAAAGATGACCCTTGAAACCGCTGATGCGATCGTGCGATGGCTGGAACCGCTCGAGGATCAGCGGGTGACTTTCACCTTCCATGGCGGTGAGCCGCTGCTTGCAGGTCCTGAGTTCTACCGCTATATTCTCCCGAAGATCTCTTCCCGTCTTGCGCATCTGTCTCCGGAGTTTGCGATGCAGACAAATCTCTGGCTGATGACCGACGAACTTGCGGAGATTCTTGCAGAGTATCATGTGCCGCTCGGCTCTTCCATCGATGGACCGGAAACACTGACCAACTATCAGCGTGGTGACAACTATTTTGCACGAACGATGGCAGGCTACAGGACTGCAATCTCGCATGGTCTTCTCGTGCGGTTCATCTGCACCTTTACCAACTCCTCGGTTCTGCAGAAGGAGGAGATTGTCAGATTCTTCCGTGAACAGGGATGGGTTATGAAACTGCATCCTGCACTGCCGTCCCTGAAAGGGGATAACCCGAATGAGTGGACCCTTTCACCTGCAGAGTATGGGGAGCTTCTGGTTTATCTGCTGGACGAAGCGCTTCTGCATGCTGATGAGTTTGAGATTATGAACATCAATGATCTCTGCCGGTGCGTGTTTACGCGGAGCGGGAGTGTCTGTACTTATGCAGACTGTATGGGAACAACATTCGCTGTGGGGCCGGACGGTGCAATCTATCCCTGCTACCGGTTTGTGGGAATGCCTGAGTGGGTGATGGGTTCTGTCTTTGATGCACCGACCATTGATGATCTGATGGCCTCCCCCGCAGGTAAAAGGATGCTCGCCTTCAAAGATCATGTGGATACGGCCTGCCGGAGCTGTGCCCATATTGATTACTGCCGTGGCGGCTGTCCATACAATGCCCTTGCCGGAACATCGGAACATGTGGAAGGAGTTGATCCGCACTGTATGGCATACAAACGTATCTTTGATGAGATAACCACCCGGATGGAGCATGAGATGGCAGCAGAAACAGCAGTCCCAACTCCTGCGGCACGGATGTCGCGTGTTCGGCGCAAGGCAAAGCCTGGGGTTATGGCACTGGTAAAAAAGATCGTTGAGCAGTAACTGGATGCTAGTTCATCCCTCTTTTTCCAAGACTTTTAGTGGCACATCCTTTTTTTGTACTACTGATTTCTTTTGTTGGCGGATAGAGCGGATAATGCTGGATGAATAACACAGTAATTTCTGAATAATCTTAGAAAAGAAGTGGACCCGAAGGGAGTCGAACCCTTGATCTCCGCCATGTCAAGGCGACGTCATAGCCTACTAGACCACGAGTCCATGGATGTTTCGCACCTATGTGCTCTAATACATATGATATTCTGAAATATAAATATTTCTAATGGTCTCTTTATCAGTCCCTATTTTGGTGCTGTGCATTTCCACTCCAATATTACTTCCTGTATTTAGATCTACGTAGAATATCATCCAGTCGTTCCTTTCTGCACGTTTCAAACATTTCTTTCTGGATAGTATCGCCTCATATGGCCGGGACTTCGTTTTGAAAAATTTGAATGGGCCTGACGACGGTTACTATGCCAAATGGGAAGTTATTTAGTGGTATTATCAAGCAAACGCCCGTTATCATTCCATTCCCCATACATGACGCCAGCTTTTGTGTTGTCTAATAGTTTTTGCAAACGGCTTTTGAATAAATCCGGTTGCTTTTTTTTGATCTGAATGGTATCTACTCTTACTCTTTGGTATAGCGGGGGAAATTTCTGAAAATTCTCCCAAATTTCAGCGTCAGCTTGTAGTGCCATTAAAATGTCCTTGTCGATGACAAAACCACTTTCGGACATATCTGGTAGCACGGCTCTGCCTGCACCTGTCATGCGCCCTAATCGTTCCATTCTCCGGCAGCGTTCTTTGTTTAATTCAGACCACACGCTGCCTTTTCTTCGAGGCGCTAATCTCTGCGCGGTTATGCCATTATCCATTTTCTTCGTGGTACTGTCGATCCAGCCAAAACACATAGCTTCTTCTACTGCGTCAATGTACCAAAATGTATCATTGTCAACTGGCCGTCCACGCTTTACAACTACCCAACATTCAGCTTCCTTGTCGTGATTTTCCAAAAGCCATTGTCGTAATTCATCACGATTTTTAGCTGGCAATAAATTTTTGAAATTCATTTGTGTGTACCTCTTACTTTTCGATGTATCACGGACTATATTCGATTCAGATATACCACTTTTGGAAATGGATGAATGCTAACCTTGCTGGATTGGAGTAGTGTTCAGTGTGTTGTCAAAAACATTGGTAAAAAAAGTTTAGAGGGTGATTACAGCTGCATGAACTTTGCAGAGATGATGCCGTCGCTTCCTGCGACTTCCTGCATCACCGCTGCCGGAACAACGTCGTCCACGGCAAGAATCATCAGTGACTCGGAACCAACATCCACCTTTCCCACCTGCATGTTCGAGATGTTTATGTTATGTTTACCAAGCAGCACGCACACTGGACCAACAACTCCGGGGCGGTTGATGTGATCTGCAACAATCACGTTGCCTTTCGGCACAAGGTCCATGGAGTAACCGTTGATAGAGGTAATACGTGGACCGACACGGGTAATAATTCCTGAGATCGTCTGCGTACCCTTCTCGGTCTTAAAGGTCAGCGTAACCAGAGACTTGTAGTCTCCCGCATCAGCCGAAGTCTTCTCAACAACGGTCATACCGCGCTGCTGTGCAATAAACTCCGCGTTCACCAGGTTTGCTGGCTCGTGGAGCGCCTTGTCCAGAAGACCCTTCAGACCCATGCGTGTGGGGTACTTCAGGTTCTGTTTCATCTCGGCAACCTCGCCGAGGTATGCGAACTCAACCTCAGTGATCGCGCTGTCTGCAAGCTGTGCTGCAAGGCATCCCATCTTCTCGGTAAGCAGTGCGAACGGCTCAAGCTTCGGGCGGAGCTCCGGTGCAACCAGCGGTGCATTCACTGCATTCTTGGCAGAACCTCCCTTCAGCACTTCAATACACTGCTGTGCAACCGAGATTGCCACATTTTTCTGTGCCTCAACTGTACTTGCACCGAGGTGCGGTGTCACAATTACCTTATCGAGGGAAAGAAGCGGTGAGTTGGTTGGCGGTTCTTGCTCAAACACATCAAGTGCAGCTCCCGCAACCTTGCCTGAGGTAATTGCCTCATAGAGGGCTGCCTCATCAATAATACCACCACGGGCACAGTTGATTAAACGGACACCGTCCTTCATGGTTGCAATTGATTCCTTGTTGATGAGATGTGTCGTGGACGGAATCAGCGGCGTGTGTACTGTAATCACATCGGCTTTGGTAAAGAGATCAGCCACACTCATCATCTCAACACCCATTGCGGCTCCGACCTCTGCCGGGATGAACGGATCGTAGGCAATGACCGTCATCTGCAGTGCCTGGGCCCGTTTGGAAACTTCGCGCCCGATTCTTCCAAACCCAACCACGCCAAGCACTTTGCCGTTCATCTCGTTGCCCATGAACTTTGAACGCTTCCACTCGCCTTTCTTCAGTGATGCGGTTGCCTGCGGGATATTTCTCGCAAGAGCCATCATCATGGCGATGGTGTGTTCCGTTGCCGCGAGCGTGTTGCCTTCTGGAGCGTTGGAGACAATAATGCCTTTCTTTGTGGCCGCATCACAGTCGATGTTGTCCACACCGACACCGGCACGACCGATGTACTTCATTTTGTCGGCCGCTTCGATGATACGTGCAGTGACCTGTGTTCCGGATCGGACAATCAGTGCATCGTACTCGCCGATGATCTTGACGAGTTCATCCTCGGACAGGTCCGCCTTTTCATCAACATCACAAAATCCCTTTAAAATATCGACTCCTTCTTTTGCGAGGGGGTCGCTCACAAGTACTTTGAAGCTCACGGATGATCCCGTATCTATTTGTTCTTACTCGGTAATAGTATTGTTCAACCCAAGGGGGTGCATCGCAGTGTTTCTCCAACTACCAACACAATATATTATTGTTGCCGTGACCAATGTTATATTGAGTGTCTATGGACAAATCACCCAATATCCTATGGCTCAACGAAATCCGCAAAGATGATATTCCCTCCGTTGGAGGAAAAGGCGCCTCTCTTGGTGAAATGACCTCTATTGGTCTCCCTGTCCCACAGGGTTTTGTCGTGACCGCCCAGGCTTTCCGCAGATTTTTACAGCTTACAAAACTGGAAGACTCTATCTTCGATATTCTGGAAAAACTTGACGTTGACGACAACGATGCTCTCAATGCTACCGCAGATCTGGTCAAGTCCATGGTTAGTTCGGCGGTCATGCCCGAAGTGATCAAAAAGGAGATCATTGCTTCCTATCAGAAGATGGGATCCGACACCGTTGTTGCAGTCCGGTCCAGTGCAACCGCAGAGGATCTGCCGGATGCCTCCTTTGCCGGTCAGCAGGATACCTATCTGAATATCCTCGGTGAAACCGATCTCCTGCAGGCAGTGCAGGACTGCTGGGCTTCCCTTTATGGAGGTCGTGCCATCTATTACCGCGCAAAGCAGGGTTTCGATGACCGTACCGTCAACATTGCGGTGGTTGTCCAGCAGCTGGTGTTCTCGGAAAAGGCAGGTGTGATGTTTTCATCTCATCCAATCTCAGGTGCTGCAACCGTCATCATTGAGGGTTCATGGGGTCTTGGTGAGGCAATCGTATCCGGTACTGTGTCACCTGACAACTATGTCTATGACCGCAAGAACAAGCGGATCACCACAAAGACCGTTGCCAACAAATCTGTTGAGATCATTCCGGACGGTAACAAAGGAACAAAGACTGTCCCTGTTCCGGAGAGCCGCCAGAATGTTCAGGTTCTTTCTGACGTTGAGGTTGCAAAACTTGCTGAGTTTGCTGTCATCTCTGAGGAGCACTATAAAGTTCCGCAGGATATGGAGTGGGGAATGGTGGGCGACACTATCTATATTCTCCAGTCCCGCCCAATCACTACGATTCAGAAGAATCATGTTGTCTCCGCGTCCGAGAATACAGCCGATTCTGCAGCAGACGGTGAGATTATTCTTCAGGGATACGGTGCTTCCCCCGGAATTGCATCAGGTCCGGTCGTTATCGTTTCCGATGCAAAGGACACCTCCCGTGTAAAAGAGGGTGACATCATGGTCTCCCCGATGACCAACCCGGACATGGTTCCTGCTATGCGGAAAGTGGTGGGCATCATCACTGATGAAGGTGGTATGACCTGTCATGCGGCAATTGTGTCGCGTGAGCTGGGAACTCCTGCGGTTGTCGGTACGAAAAAGGCAACCTCTCTTCTGAAAGAAGGACAGATTGTTACCATCGATGGTGAAAAGGGTCTGATTTACGACGGTAAGCTTGAGGCAGCATCACCCGTGACAGCCGCGGTAGCAGCACCGGTTGCAGCTGCAGCACCTATCATCACCGCAACCTCAGTGAAGGTAAACGTTTCAATGCCCGAGGCAGCAGCACGTGCGGCAGCAACGGGTGCTGACGGTGTGGGTCTGCTGAGAATCGAGCACCTGATCATCGGCATGAACAAGACTCCGAGCTGGTACATCAAGAACGGCAAGGAAGAAGAGTTCATCTCCGAACTGTATAATGGTATCAAGACGGTGCTCGATGCTTTCCGCGGAAAGCCTGTCTGGGTGCGTACTATCGATTCTCCGACCGATGAGTTCCTGAACATGGCAGGCGGAGAGGATGAGCCGCACGAACACAACCCGATGCTTGGTTTCCGCGGTCTGCGCCGTGATCTTCGCCAGATGGCACAGTTCAAGATGCAGGCAGAGTGTTTCAAGCGTCTGTGGGAGGCAGGATACGACAACCTCGGTATCATGTTCCCGCTGGTACAGCACCCACGCGAGTTCCTTGCAGCAAAGGAGGCGTTCCGTTCCTGGGGTATTGATGTGGAGAATCGTGTGCTTGGTATCATGGTTGAGATTCCCGCATCTGCTATCATTATTGATGAGTTCATCAAGGCAGGTATCAAGTTCTGTTCCTTTGGAACAAACGATCTGATCCAGTACACCCTTGCCGTGGACCGCAACAATGGTATGATCGGTGATATGTATGAGCCGGAACACCCGGCTGTGATGCGCCTGATCAAACACTGTATCGAACAGTGCCGTGAGGCGGGCGTTGAATGTTCCATCTGTGGTCAGGCAGGATCGGATCCGAAGTTCGTGAAATGGCTGGTGAATCAGGGAATCTCCAGTGTCTCCTCAAACATTGACGCAATTCCAAAGATTCGTGAGACGGTCGCAAAGACTGAGCGCCAGATTCTGCTGAATATGGCATTTAAGAAGAACTAATACTCAACACTCAATTTTTTCAGGGCTACTTTATGGAGGATAAAGGGTGCAGCAGGGAGGAGGTTCTCTCCTTCCTCGCCGGTTTACGGGCTGAGGATGTGCATCATGATCATATCCTCAGTTCCATGTGTACCATTCCGCATCCAATTGCGGTTGCGGTACACGAGATGTTTAGCGCGACAAATCTGGGAGATCCTGGTCTCTATCCGGGAACTGCGAAAGTTGAGGATCTGCTGATCCATTCCCTTGGGGAACTCATGCATCTTCCAAATGCCGGAGGATACTCAACCTCAGGCGGAACAGAGTCAAATCTTCAGGCAATCCGGATTGCAAAAAAGCTGAAACCTGAGGTAAAGAATCCAAACATTGTGGTCCCTGCATCTGCCCACTTTTCGTTCGACAAGACGTGTGACATGCTGGGGCTTGAGATGCGGATAGTTCCCTATGGTGAAAGCTACACAGTGGACACGGAGAAAATGGCAGATATGGTGGACAAAAACACTATTGCTGTTGCAGCGGTTGCAGGAACTACAGAGTACGGGATGATCGATGACGTCCCCGCGGTTGCTAAAATTGCCGAGGAGTGTGACTGTTTCTGTCACGTGGATGCTGCTTTTGGCGGATTTGTGATTCCGTTCCTGGAAAATCCTCCGCAGTTTGATTTTGCAGTTCCGGGGGTTGATTCAATCTCACTGGACCCGCATAAGATGGGGCTTGCAACAATTCCTTGCGGCTCACTGTTGCTCCGCGATCCCGATCAGCTCGGTTGTCTGAACGTGGATACGCCATATCTTACAGTGAAAAAACAGTGTACTCTTGCCGGAACACGGCCTGGTGCGGATGTTGCGGGAGCGTATGCAGTGATACGGCATCTAGGGCAGGAGGGATTCCATGCGATCGTTGCAGGATGTATGGAAAACACCCGCAGGCTGGTTGACGGGATGGAGGCATGCGGCTACCACCGGGTGGTGGATCCGATCATGAACGTGGCAGCCTTTACCGGGGGTGATGCGCCAGCAGGTTGGAAAGTTTCACATACGCGTGCTGGACATCTGCGGTTTGTGGTGATGCCGCATGTAACGCGTGATGTGATTGAATGTTTCCTCGCCGATGTTGCGGCGATGTATTCATAATCTTTTTTTATGTGGGAATCAGTAAATTTGCCTTCCGTCTTAGTTCCCGGTTGCCGGAACATCAGATAAGCAGAATCGTTGTTGCCATTTTTGGTATCATCCACATGCGGCGATCACACTCATATCCCTTTGCAGCCAAGTATATTCTCAGTCATGTCCATTAGTCCCGATGCTGAACTTGCCACACTTCGCACAGAACTTGCTGCCCTTCAGGCATATCCCAGAGAAAAACTGGAGGAGATCATTGCGGACGTCGGGTTCTCCTGTACCTGTTGTGGACGCTGTTGTACACGTTCATTTAACGGCCATGTATTTCTGCTCTCTACGGATGCAGAACGGCTTCGTACTTTTGCACCTGAGATGCTGATGCCGGCACCGGATTTCCCCTACTCGGACACTTCAGGAAACTTCTATGTGTCCGGCTACGCGCTCCGGACGAAACAAAACGGTGACTGCGTGTTTCTTTCCGAAGAAAAAAGATGCATAATATATGAGGATCGGTTTTCTATCTGCCGTATTTATCCCTATATGCTTCACCGCGAACCTGACCGGCGCGGGCATGTGGACTGGCGGCAGATCAGCGGTGTAGATGAACACGGGGAGTACGACTGTTCAATCTCTTCAGAAGATGTTGAAAGGATAGCATCCGAGGTAATTTCCTATGAGACTGCCTACCTTGAGCAGGAACTCTCCTTTCATGAGGCACTGATTGCAAAATTTTCCCAGGATGGGGTGCGGTTTGTGCGGCGTGACCATGATAGACGCTCTCGTGAGTTTATGAAAGGGGATGCACACGCGGTAGTGTATGTATGGGATGGGCAGATCTTCCGTAGAGAAGAGGCGGTTCCTTTTGACTACCGGTAAAAGACAAAACCGCATAACTCTTCTAAAAAGTAAACCAACATAGTTCCTCATGGAACCAGTTACCTATTATCCCGTTGGTATCATCCACTCGCCGCACACAAATCTTACTGGCATGCCCATCCAGCCCCCTGCTGCAAAATCCTTTACCGGTACCATTGAAATCCTGCCAGAACTTGCTGACGGACTGACCGGTATTGAAGGATTCACTCGTCTGATTCTGATCTATCAGCTACACAAAAGCGAAGGTTTCTCTTTGACTGCAACGCCCTTCCTTGACACGACAACTCACGGCGTTTTTGCAACCCGTGTTCCGCGCCGTCCGAATCAGATCGGTTTCTCTGTGGTGAAACTTCTTGGGCGTAAGGGAAATGTCTTGGAGATCGGTGAAGTGGATATCCTTGACGGAACGCCTGTTCTCGACATCAAACCGTATGTTCCACCGTTTGACGCATATCCTCAGGAACGTTATGGCTGGTTTGAAGGAAAACTTGGCGCGATAGAATCAGCACGCTCAGACGATCGTTTTACTGGAGACTGTCGCAATGCCCAATGATATTTACTCGAAAATTCGGTAAATGTTGTAAAATAAGTTCAATAAACGCAGTGCGTTATATGGAATCCCTGCAAATATATGTGCTGAAACAACTATGAAGATCAGCGCAAGAAACCAGATCAAAGGAAAGATTGTGAAACTCACTGAGGGTGCTGTCAACACCGAAGTTATCCTTGAGATTGCTGGCGGACAGCAGATTGCCTCCATCATCACCAAAACCTCCGCACAGAACCTTGGACTTGCAGTCGGCAAAGAAGCCTATGCAATCATCAAGGCAAGCGAAGTCATGATTGGCACTGAATAAATTTTCCCCCTCATTTTCTTTTCTTTATTTCCATCATCTGTTCTAGTCACCGGAAAACATGTACTGCAGTTGCTTTGAAGGTGACCCAGACCTCTGCACCAGTATGAAGTTTCAATCGTTCCACACTTTGTCGTGTAAGTGCTGCAGTCAACACCATCTCATCCCCGCACTCAACTGAAATCTTTGAGTAGATACCGTTCTCTGCAATCCCCGTCACTGTCCCGGGAAGTGAGTTTCGTGCCGAAGAGTCCAGTGGTTTAGTTGAGAGAATCAGATCTTCCGGCCGGATACCAATCCGTACCTGCCCAGTAAGATCCGTTGCGGCAAACAGTTTCACAGAACCCACTGAAAGCTCAGCGGTCCCGTCTTCATTGCATACGGCAGTTCCGGAAAACAGGTTTTCCATTCCGGTGAAGTTTGCAATAAAGTCTGATGCTGGTCTGCGAAGAATTGTCTCCGGCGTTCCTTCTTGGGCAACCTCGCCATCCTTCATTACCACAACCCGGTCAGCAAGTGCATAGATATCCTCAAAGTGGTGGGTGATATGCAGAATTGTCACGCCAGTTTTTCTATGAATCTCTTTAATCTCCCGTCGCATCCTATCTCGTGTGACGGTGTCCAGAGCGGAAAGTGGTTCATCCAGCAGAAGTACCCGTGGATTGAGCACCAATGCCCGTGCAATTGCCGTCCGCTGTTGTTCTCCTCCAGAAAGCGTAGCAGGATAGCGATCCAGTAGATGGGCGATGCCAAGTGTTTTTGCCATTGTTTCGGCTGCAGTATCACGCTCTCCTTTTGGAACTCCGCGCTGACGAAGGCCGAATCCGATGTTTTCCTTAACCGTCATGTGGGGAAAAAGCATGTAATCCTGGTAGACCATCCCAATACCTCGCTGTTCAGGCGGAGCATTGGTGATGTCAGCTCCGTCCAGAAATATCTGTCCTTTGTCAGGAGAGTGGATTCCTGCAATTGTCTCCAGAAGAATGGTCTTTCCTGCGCCGGTCGGTCCAAGAATGATACAGTACTCTCCATTTGCAACGGATACGGAGAGATCAGTGAACCGGAACTCACCTAGTGAGAGGGTCAGTCCAGATATCTCAAGCATAGACCGCACCCCGTCCGTCTCCAGCACATTCAACGATCAAAAGCGTTACACCCGAGATCACCAGGAGGATCAACGCTGCTGCAATTGCCATATCCAGATCTCCAGTTGACATGTTCAGGAACAGGGCAATCGGCAGTGTCTCTGTCTTCATTGCAATTGCACCTGCAAGCATGAGAACTGCGCCAAACTCTCCCATCGCTTTTGACCAGGTGATGACAATACCTGCTGCAAGTCCGCTTTTTGCCATCGGAAGAGTTACCTGTGATAACGCACGCCATTCAGAACAGCCCAGTGTCCGTGCAACATGTTCATACCGGGGACTGATCATTGCAAAGGTGGATCTGGCTATCCGTATCATATAGGGGAGGTTTACAAAGAATTGTGCGATCACAATTGCGACCGGTGTGTACACAATGAAGATACCAAAACTTGATAGGAGTTGTCCAACTGGAGATGTGACCGGTGAGAGAAAGATCAGCAGGGCAACTCCTGCCACAAGCGGCGGGAGTGACAGCGGGAGGTTGAGAAGAATGTTGATCCATCTTTTTCCGGCAAATGGTGTTCGCGTCATTACATATGCGACAGGAACTGCCACCGCTACACAGCAGAGGGTGGAGATGACTGCGGTTGTGAGTGAGAGTTGTACTGCAAACCATATCTCCCCTGAGGTTAGTGCTGCAAATAGTGCATCTGGAGTTGGAAAGACTATCAGGCCACCAAAAACAGCTATGAGTACTACTACTGCGATCGCTGTCAGTACTAAACAGATTGTCTGAAAAAAAGAGGGAATTTTTCGCATAGTTTACGAGAGGTTTTTGCTCTTTTCCGCAATGTTTGCCAGATGCTGATCGGTCAGCCAGCCGGAAGACGCGTCTGGGACTGCATCAAACGCTGGAATGTAGGGTTTGATGTCAAGTACCGGTGTTCCGTCCAGAAAGTCAACGCCCTCTATCAGCAGCATGTTGCCCCTGTGTGCCAGTAGGCGGACAACGGAGAACCCGATCTTATTTGGCCGTGACATGTGGCGGGTTGCAAAAATACCATGGGATGCCCCTCCATCCACCATTGGTTTTTCTGCGAGCAGTTCTGCGGGAGCACGGTCAAGTCTGACGAAGAGCATCAGATGCGAAAAAGTATCGATCTGATCGAGACCCTCAGCGTACTCGGGATTTACTTCAATGGTACCGCGCCCGACAGAACACTGGCTCTGTACCGGCGTCTGCATCATATCAGTATAGGGCGTCCGGAGTTTTCCTATTGCTCTGATCGTGTATGTTTCTTCCATCTTTGATCAGCTCATGTACTTTTCGTTCGGGTAAGCGGGGAAGCCATACTTCTCAAAGATTGCTTTACCTTCATCAGATGCAACAAAGTCTGCAAATTTCTGGGCGAGTTCGGGCTGTGTGGTAAAGGTTGTAATGCCAATTGGTGCGATAAGAATCGAGTTGTTCGTCACCGGAATTTCAATTAAGTCGAACTGATCACCCTTTGCGTTGTCAAGAGTGAGCAGTGCAGCATCCGCATTTCCTGTGGCCATTGCGGTTACCACTTCGTTGATGGTTGCTCCACGAAGAATCACGTTGTCCTCAATCTCTTCACTTACTCCGTATGTTTTGAAGATCTCAACGCCTGCTTTTCCGATTGCAGTTGCGTTAACGTCACCCAGTGCAAGCCGTACTCCCGGTTTTGCGAGGTCCGCTACGGTCTGGATGCCAAGTGGGTTACCTTTCTGTACGGCAATAATTGGAACATGGTAAGCAACAAGCTGTGAGTCATTTGAGACAAGGCCTTTGTTTACCGCGATCTGATAGTCGGGCTGTCCGCCAGGAATGAACGCATCACCGAGGTGGGAAGTTTCCATCTGAGAGATAAGAACACCTGATCCCCCGTAGGTCAGTTCTACGGTCACGCCGTTTTGTTCCCCGAACACTGTTCCAATTTCCGCCATGGGGGCTTTGAGTCCTGCTCCTGCATAAATCAGGAGAGTTGCGTTTTCCTCATCTGTGGGAGTGCCGATGCAGCCTGCAGCGCAGATGAAAGCTGCAAGCACTGCCAAAGTCAGGAGTATCAGTCCAGATACACGTGTCATAGGATTACCATATGAGGATCCTCCATAATAACTGTATCTAATCTTTTTGAAAATGTTAAATTTATTAAATTAACTATGTTCAATCCACTAAAATACTAATCATTATTAATTTTGTCAACCATGTTGTTAGATATGATATTTGAAGCCACTGGGAGAGGTATGAAGTATCCTGTCTCCGGGATTATGTGCAGGAAGGTTGTATGAGATTTTTACAACTGGTGTCCTCTGCGGAGGCGGAAAGTACCCTGCTGGCTTTGGGACAGCCTTTGCCGGAAGAACTGGTCCCTCTTGCGGAGTCGGTAGGTCGCATTCTCTCACGCAGGATTGTGTGCCCAGAGGATATACCCGGTTTTCATCGCTCGGTCAAAGACGGATATGCAGTCCGGTCTGTGGATACCTTGGGTGCAGGGGAACAGAAACCGAAACTTCTGAAGCTTACGGGCAGAATTTTGATGGGACAGAATGCGTCAGGTATGCTTGAGGAGAAAACAACGAAGTATATTCCGACCGGCGGTGTGATGCCAATAGGGGCTGATGCGGTGGTGATGCAGGAGAGTACTGAGCTGGCCGGTGATATGGTTCTGATCAAGGGGCCGGTTTCCCCGGGGGCTGATGTGCTTCGGGCAGATGAGGATTTTGCCAAGGGTGAGGTGGTACTGGAGGCCGGTACAAAGCTGACTGCTCAGGCGACCGGTGTTCTTGCAGCGTTTGGCATTGATCCGGTACCAGTGGTGCGCCGGGCACGGGTTGGTATTCTTTCAACCGGTAATGAACTGGTTGCACCTGCCGCAACGCGGAGCCCAGGCCAGATAAGGGATGCAAACAGTACGCTTTTGATTTCTTTTATGCGTGAAGCAGGTGCAGTGCCGGTTTTTTACGGCATCATCCCAGACGATGCATCATCTCTTCTGCCGGTACTGAAGACCGCTGCCTCAGAGTGTGATCTGGTGGTTGTATCGGGTGGTAGTTCCAAGGATGAACGTGATGTTACAGCAGGTGTTGTTGCCGAACTTGGTGTCATTCACGTGCACGGGGTTTCGATTGCTCCGGGCAAACCTACCATTATCGGATCTATTGGCGCAACGCCGGTACTCGGACTTCCGGGCCATCCGGCGGCGACGTACATGATCACGTCTGTGTTTGCCGGTCCGCTGCTCCGGAAGATGTCCGGTGAGATCATTTCGCAGCGGGTTATTTCTGCCCCACTTTCGATGAGTTTCCCGTCAGAGAAAGGGAGGGAGGATCTGGTACGTGTCCGGATTCTTTCCGATGGCCGGGCAGAGCCGATTCTTGGGAAGTCTGGTCTATTAAATACGCTAGTACGAAGTGACGGCTACATCCGAGTTCCAGCCGGTCTGGATGGCTGTGAGGCAGGAGAGGTCGTGGAGGTGTATCTATGGTAATGAAACGATATCTGAATCAGATTACAGCCGATGAGGCAGTTACAATTATTAAGAGTGTGCCGCCGCACTGTTCATCCCGCCGCATACCGGTTGTGGATGCGGTAGGTCACCGGCTTTCTGCGTCGTTATTTGCACAGTATTCGGTTCCTGAAGTTCCGGTTTCTGCAATGGACGGTTTTGCAGTTCGGTCATCAGAGACGGTTGGTGCTGGGGATCAGACGCCTGTTGTCCTCCGTGTTTTTTCGCGGGTGAATACGGGTAATGTGATTCCCGGGGAGTTTGATGCAGTCGTTCGTGTTGAGGATGCCTGGTTTGAGGGAGAGGATCCGCATGAGATTACGGTGCGCAAATCGGTAAACCCAGGTACAAATGTCAGGCCTGCTGGTGAGGATATTAAAAAAGGGCAGTTGATTCTTCCTGCAGGAACAGTTATCCGGCCGTTTGATGTGGGTGCGATTGCAGCCTATGGAATTACGCACGTGAATGTATCCCGTGTTTCTGTTGGTATTCTACCGACCGGCACTGAGCTGATTGAGCCGGGGACCAAGCCGCGTCCGGGTCAGGTGGTGGAGAGTAATACGGTCATGGCAGAGGCATATCTCCGCCAGTTCGGGGTAGATGTTGTGCGGTATCCGCCAGTAGTGGATGATCCCATACTGATCCGCGGGGCCTTGGAGCGTGTTCTTGCGGAGAATGATGTTGTAATCGTCTCTGCGGGTTCCTCTGCGGGGACAAAGGATTTCACTGCGTCGGTGATTGAGGAGATGGGGAAGTTGTTGTTCCACGGAGTTGCAATGAAGCCGGCAAAGCCTGCGATGTTCGGAGTTATTGAAGGAAAGCCGGTGTTTGGCCTGCCAGGATATCCGCTTTCGGCACAGACTGTTCTGCGTCTGTTTGTACGTGAGCTTCTGGAGAACTGGGGATGGACAGGACCTGCTCAGGAGTTTGTGCAGGTGAAGCTCGGAGACTCTATCTCTTCTGAGGGTGGGATTGATGAGTTTAGTCTGCATGCGGCGGCAAGGCTCGGAGACCGGTATGTAGTGATCCCGCAGTCCCGCGGCGCGAGCGTACAGATGACTGGTGTTCGGTCGAACGTGGTGATTCGGATTCCATTCGGGGTTGAGGGTTTTGAGGCAGGAGAGGAGGCTCCTGCTCTCCTTACCGTGCCGCGGGAGGAGCTTGAGAGAACAGTACTGATTGCCGGAGTGTATGATCCGGTGTTGGATGTTTTGGCGGAGACCGCGATGTCTGCCAATGTTCGGGTCAGGTGTGGGAACTTCAGTGGGTTGTCAGGTCTGCTGCTTCTGATGAAGAACTGCTGTCATGCCGTATGTATTACGGATGAGGCAGATCTTGGTGTTCTTGGAGATCTGAAGGTACTGGTTCGTCCGTTGGGCCAGAATTCAGAGAGATCAGCGGTAAGGATCGTTTTCCGCGAAGAAATGGAAAATGATCCTCTGATGCAGAAGCTGTTCTTGGTGATGGACGCAGTTAATAGTGGGTCTAACTAAGTAATGTTGAATAAAATGGGTGTGTAGCCGGTCTTCCCTGCTATCTCTTTTTCTGCTCTTTTTTGTTTGTTTTTGTGGTAGTTTACAGCAGTGGTTTTTTTTCTAGGTTATCTGGTTTTTCGCCTTTAGTGTGTCTCTCGCACAAAACTTCTCTGTTGTTTCGGTGTCACCCGATTCTTATCTTGAGGAATTAGTATCAACAGCACGATCATCGAAAGTGCTGTTCCCACCACCAAGGGTCCAGATGATTCCACAAATGTGCAACCAGATAATTCACCTCCCAAATAGAGCATTGCAGATACCAAGCACCTGTGATTCTGCTGTATGGACAAACATCGTCCACAAGAGCAAGCTGCTCGTTTGTCTCCATAAAATTCGCATTAGTCAGCGGTCCTACCGTAAAGGCAACGCCCGTCATCATCACAATAAACAGCGCCCCCCATCGGTACTACACGATTTAGTGATTTCCCATCCTTAGCCGTCATAAACCGAACCGCGAGCTGCGGCTGTACAAGAATACTAATCCCCATTTCAAGCACTAGTGTTGTATAACCGTCATCCACACCCACGGGTCGCTAATTCCAAACATACTATGGCATTCGTTATTCATGGGGATTTGTTCTTGGCGCGTCACGAATCCGTAAAAACAGTTGCAGTACCGTCATATGAACACGCAGACGGCCTCCTTAGTCAAAGTGAACGAAGAAAAAGATGATGAACCAGGTCTGACTGACGTGATGTGAAGGTCGTCACCCTGCGTTCATTCCAAATCCAATTACAATTTTATAGATGCAAGTATTTAAAAATAATGCCGTGTGCTATCACGTATCATGTTATCATAGTATGGTGGTAGCGAGATTGCAGAAAGATCTGTGCGAATCCTTTAATCCGTCCAACAGCGAAGAGTACAGAAAGTAAAACCTGTGAATACCCAGAGCACCGGTTGATCCTTTCTTCCTTTCATGAAACTGATTCACACCGCCGATCTTCATCTTGGAAAACAGCTCTACGGTTACAATATCCTTGCCGATCAGGAGTTTATCCTTCACCAGATAGCAGATATTGCTATTCGTGAACATGCTGATGGTCTTATCATCGCAGGTGATATCTTCGATACAGCTGTTGCCGGTCGCGCTGCAGTTGATCTCCTGAACCGGTTCTTAACCGAACTCAACGAGGCGGGAGTTTCTGTGTTCATGGTGAGCGGAAACCATGACTCTCCAGAACGCATCCATTACGCAAGCGACATCATGGATCGCTGCGGAATTCACATCTGTGGCATCTACGATCAGGATCGTGACATCAGGGTCGTAGACGTTTTCGATGCCTACGGTCCGCTGCACATCTGTCTTCTGCCGTATCTGGATCCTGCCTCAGTTCGCAGTTCTGGACGCTGTGGTGCAGAACAGATAACAACCTTCGATGATGCCGTTGCCGCAGTTCTTGCAACCATTCACTTCCGGCCGGAGGAACGCTACGTCGCAGTTGTCCACCAGTTCGTTGCAGGACTTGGCACAACTCCCTCCTCATCAGAGTCGGAACGCATCATTGTCGGCGGCATTGAACAGGTGGATGCAGGAAGATTCACCGAGTTTGAGTATGTTGCTCTTGGTCATCTGCACAAACCACAGAAGGTCGGCCTGCCAACCATCAGGTATGCAGGTTCCCCTCTCAAGTACTCCCCTTCTGAGTGCGGGACTGAAAAATCCGTAACCCTGATCGAGTTCTTCGAGAAAGGAAACATCTCCGTTCAGCAGATCCCCCTACACCCGCTGCATGATCTCCGGGTTATCTGCGGGACCCTCGAGGATCTTACCGCAGATGGATCGGTTGCTGCCCCGCACGATGATTACTTTGCCGTTCAGCTGACAGATCCTCTTCCTCCGGCAGATGCAATGGCACGTCTGCGGGCAGTGTATCCTAACATCCTCACCCTTGAGATGATAAGCGACAGTCTGCCCGCTGCAGTTGCGGCCGGTGCAAAAATGGAGGATCTGCGCAAATCCGATCGGGACCTGTTTGCAGGATTTTTCACGGAGACAACCGGACGATCACTGAGTGTATTCCAGGAGCAGACCCTTCTTGACATTCTTCAGGAGATGGAGAGCGAAACATGAGACCGGTACGTCTTGTCATGTCCGCCTTCGGCCCGTATGCGAAGGAAACCGTCATTGACTTCTCACTATTCGGCAGTTCAGGTATCTTTCTCATTACCGGGGACACGGGTGCAGGGAAGACCACCATTTTTGACGCGATCTCCTACGCACTTTATGGCGTTGCAAGCGGCAGTATCCGCGAAGCAAAAACCCTTGCCAGTGATTTTTCCCATGCAGAATCCGTACCGTATGTGGAGCTTTCATTTCAGCACCGCGGTGAGCTTTATACCATCCGCCGGACCCCCGTCCGAATCGTTTCCGGTACTGAACGAAAGGCAACTGCAAGTCTCATTCTTCCGTCTGGCACCGAAATTTCCGGCCCGAAACATGTCGGTGAAGAGATTATCTGCCTGCTCGGTCTTGACAGCCAGCAGTTCCGGCAGGTTGCAATGCTTGCCCAAAACGATTTCCAGCGTTTCCTCTTCTGCACGAGCCGTGAACGTGCGGACATTCTGCGCAAACTCTTTGCAACCGATCGGTTCTCTGTTCTGCAGGAAAAAATTGCTGAACGTGCACGAAGTGCAAAGGTCATGGTCGAGACGCTAAAAACTTCCTGCACTGAACGTGCAGGACGTTTTTCCGCGGTTTCCGGGACGCCGCTTGCGGTACTTTCTGCAGAGATATCCTCTGTCAAAGATGGATTTTTCCGTATGGACGAACTGCTTAAGGTTGCAGACGCAGCAGTTTCTGAGGATAAGATGCAGGTTGCCGTTCTGAAAAGCGGTATCATCTCCGCACAAAAACAGGCAGCTGATCTTCGGGGGGAGATTGAAGCAGGTAAACTAATCAACTCAGAGTTTGATCGTCTTTCCGCAGCACTCCGGCGTTCCGCCGACCTGAAGAATCGGGAACCGGAGATGATCCTGATTGATAAACAGCTCAAGCTATCCCAAAAGATCCGTGAGGTTTTACCGCTGGAGGAACGTGCTGCCGCATCCCAGAAACGTGCAGTCGAAGCAGATGAGGCATGCAAAAGAGCAGCTGAATCACTCTCGCGGAGGCAGGAGGAGGTGGGTGCTGCTGCGGCTGCCCTGGCCGAAATTCAGAGAACAACACTTCTTCTTCCAAAAAAACAGGAAGAGATCGGAATACTCAAGAGTCTTATCCCTCAGTTTGCAGAGTATGAGGCAGCATTTATCCAGATGCAGCAGGGGGATGCCGAACTTGCAAAAATCGAGAAAGAACTGGAGGATCATAGGGTCGCAGCCGGAAAGGAGAAGGTACGTCGTGACAAACTTACGGTCAGGATAGCAGAAATTTCCGAGTCCCCGGAGAAACTTGCCAGTGCACATCACCGGATGGATCAGGTTGTCACCCGTCTGACAGCTCTTGCTGCGGTGAAGAGTTCTCTTTTTTCATTCCGCCAGGCAGAGAAGGATCATGCCGCAAAAAAGATTGCCTACACGAAAGCAGCTGACGCTTGTGATGAGGCCGCTGTTCTTTGTCAGAGAAAGGAACGCGCCTTCTTTGACGGTCAGGCAGGAATTCTTGCTCAGCAGCTTACCGAGGGCGCTCCCTGTCCGGTCTGCGGTTCAACGCGGCATCCGCGTCCGGCAGGACTTTCAGAGGAGATACCCACCGAGATAGAACTGAATCGTGCAAAAGAAGATCTTGCCGGAAGGGAAAAAGAACGAAACACCTCCGCAGCCGGCTGTTCTGCAGCTGCTGCAACCCTGAACGCAGAGGAACAGCACATCAGATCGCTTGCATCACCGTTGTTTCCGCTGCCTCACGGTTCTGACTGGGTACTGCAGCTGGAAAATCTGATAAACTCGGAGACTGTGCAGACTACGTTGCAGCAATCCAAAATAGCAGATCAGATTGCAGTATTTACTGAACTTTCCGAGGAGAAGAAATCTCTTGAGTCGGATCTGCGGGCGATGGATGAAGCTGCTCCGGCACATGAACAGGAACTCGCTCTTCTCCATGAAAAGGCAGAGGATATTCGCAGACGTGCCGCATATGCAAGATCCCGTGTTGAAACGCTGAGGTGTCAGCTTCCCCCTGGCTACTCTTCCTCATCCGATCTTGAAGCATCGGTTCGGAAAATGGAGGAAGAGATCACTCTCCATCGGAAACGGGAAACGGATCTTATCGCCGCCTGTGATGCAGCAAAGACCGCCATGTATGATGCCGTATCTGCCTGCACCGCTGCCGAAAGGATTCGCAGTGAGGCAAAAATGCTGTGTGCCGCCGATGATGAGGCACTTTCCCACGCTGTTGCGGAACGCGGGCTGGACCCCCTGAATCTCCGTACAGACCTCATGACCGAGGAGGAGTACTCCCGTGCTGAGCAAATGCTGGAGCAGTACCGCAAGGACTGTTCCTCCACCGATGCTGAGGTTGTCCTCCTTCGAAAAAGTACCGAGGGTTACATATCAGTAGATATTTCTGCCCTTTCTTCTGCTTTATCTGGGGTCGAAGAGGAGTATGCCAAACTTCAGGGGCAGGAAAAAGCGATTGAGTACCGGATTTTACAGAACACCACCGCAATATCTGATATTTCCAGTCTTCTGGAACAGTACCGGGCTGCTGCCGCTGAATATACTGAGCTGTCTGATCTTTCCAGGGCTGCAAACGGTGATGCCGCAGGCACAGCCGTTCGGATGAAGTTTGAGGAGTACGTGCAGTCCGCGTACCTCTCCCGCATTCTGGAAAAGGCAAACATTCGTCTGCATGCCATGACCGACGGCCGTTTCTCCATTGTGCAGCGCAGCAGTTCCACTGATCTCCGGAAAAAGGAGGGGCTTGAGATGGACGTCATCGACTGCTACACCCAGAAGCAGCGTCCTACTTCCACCCTTTCCGGCGGCGAGTCGTTTAAAGCAGCACTATCTCTCGCCCTTGGTCTGTCGGATGTGATCATGGAAAGTTCCGGCGGCATTGAGCTTGATGCCCTCTTCATTGATGAAGGATTCGGATCTTTGGATGCTGTATCTCTGGATCAGGCAATTGAGACACTTGCAACCCTTGCCTTGCCAAGAAGCGGAAGCAGGCTTATTGGGATCATCTCACATGTTGAGGATCTGCGGCAAAGGATTGAAAAGAAGATTCTTGTTGTTAAAAAACCGGATGGGAGCTCTGCCAAGGTTCTGGTCTGAACCTTTTTTTCCTTTTGTCAGCGTTTAAAAGTTTAGACTAAAAAAGAAAAAGAGGAAATCTGTTTTAGAAGTCTGTCATCACGCGGAACTGATCAATCTCTTCTGAGTCAAGTTCTGCAAGGAAGGACTCAGCTGCATTCTTGATGTCTTTGCTTGCAGTGATAGCGCGTCCGACCACTACAACATCAGCACCTGCTGCAATTGCCTTCTTCACAACCGGCACACGGATACCGCCGGCGGTTGCAACCAGAATCTTTGCATTGTGCTTTGCGGCAACTGCCTTGATCTTCTTGATGTCGCCCCAGCTGTACTCGCCGCTTGCCTCTTTGTCGATTGCGCGGTGCATCTCAACATACTGCGGAAGAAGTGCTGCTCCTCCCATCTTTGCAAGGTTCTCGATCAGCTTTGCCGGTTCTGCAACATTGAGCATGTCGATGATTGCATAGATTCCGCACTTCTTTGCCTCTTTGATGAAGGCTGCAATCGTCTCGATCGGTGCAAGGCCGGAGACCACTGCTGCATCGCCGCCGGCGTTGGAGACCATACGGGCCTCAAGGTTGCCGGTGTCCAGGGTCTTCAAGTCTGCAACAATGAAGCAGTTCGGGCGGATCTTGCGGATCTCACCAATCACATGCAAGCCGAACTGTTTGATAAGCGGGGTTCCTGCTTCAAAGATGACGTGATCGTTCTGCGGAACCTCACGCAGGACACGCTCCACCTGCTTCATATCGACAAGGTCCATTGCAACCTGCAGATACGGCGGGTTCCAGAGCCGCTGAACTTTGAATCCCATAACTGCGTGGGCTGCTCTGTCCTTCTCCTTCAGGACGGTTGCAGTGTCTGGGAACTTGTCAAGCGCACGGGAGAGTGCAAGGCGGGTTGCTCCGTAGTTGAAGCGGTACAGCTTGTTGAAGTCCTTTGCCTCCGGAGAGATGAAAACACTTGCAACAATGACCACATCATCCACATCCATACCGGTAAAGACGCCGTCTTCCAGTGCATCAGCAACTGCTTTGGAGACTGCGGCCTGTGCCGGGCCGAAGATCTGTGTTACCTGTTCGGTGTGCTTCAGCGTAACCTTCGGAACGATCAGGACTGCCGGTTTTGGCAGAAGGTTGGGGCGGATAACACCAAGCAGCGGGGTGTGTCCGGCGGAAAGCTGGGTCAGACCATTTGCAAAAGCGGTTCCGACCGGACCCATCTTGTCGCCGATCATAAGATCGATGTGAGCGAGTTCTGCTCCATCGCCAACGAGTGCTTCACCAATCAAAAACATAGAAAATCTCTTCTGTAACTTTGGTCTTGCAACACTATAAAGACGACGTGGCATTTCCGCCAAGTCGGACTACTGCCGATCCTTTTCTGCCAGTTCTGACAGTGTGTCGCCGCAGATGCGGTACACCGTCCAGTCACTCATCGGTAGGGCGCCAAGTGAAAGATAAAACTCGATACTCGGTCGATTCCAGTCTAGACACCACCACTCCAACC
>JAHLFR010000020.1 GCA_018883755.1 Candidatus Methanocorpusculum faecipullorum | reverse complement strand
CGGAGAGACTGATGGTCTCTTCAAGGGTATCATTCCGGTGAACATCATCTCCTTCCCGGCTGCTGAACGTTTCCTTCATGAGGTGTCGGCGGTTGCTGGTTGCATAGACAACGATGTTTTTGGTACGCGCCGCAGCACTTCCTTCAAGAATTGCTTTCAGGGAAGCAAACTCATTGTCGGTTTCGGTGAAGGTCAGATCATCAACAAAGAGGATGAACTTGAGAGGGTTTGCTGCGAGCTGTTCGATGACAGAGGGTATCAGATACAGCTGGGATTTGTTGATCTCAATAAGCCGCAGACCGTCTGATGCAAATTCGTTCGCGATCGCTTTGACGGTTGAACTTTTTCCGGTTCCTGCGTCGCCATAGAGGAGAACATTGGCACTTGGTTTTCCAGCAAGCAGGGCTTTGGTGTTGGCAATGATCTTCCGCCGCTCTGCTTCATAGCCATAGAGGTCGGAGAGTTTCTGCGGGTCAGGGTGTTTTAAGGGGGTAATGATCTCATCTTTGATGATAAAGACATGGTGGGCTGCAAAAATTCCGTAACCGGTTCTCTGAATGTTTGTCATTCTCTTTGCATACCCGCAAACAAGATCTATTTTTGTTGTCTGCCAGGACGGAAGGTATCCACTGTAGTCTCCTTTCAGGTCTGCGGGTGTAAGACCGCTGAGTATCTCCAGTGTCCGAAGTTCCGACTGAAGGGTTTCTGCAACTGCCGGGCGGATGGTTTTTCCTTCAGCAACAAGCCGAACATAGATGTTGTCATCTTCATAGACACTTTTCTGGATGTATTCACTGAGATTGTCTGTGTGATAATAGAGTTCGGCAACGAACTCTGCGTACCGGTCAAGGAACCGTGCGGTATCACTGTGGTCGTCATCAAGAAGGGCAAGAAGTTTCTGATAAACGGGCAGACAAAGGAGGTTGCGGAACAGAACAAGACTGTGAAGAAGATGAGCGGGAGGTGTCATGGCTGGTATGTGCTGGTTATGTTTCCAGGTGAGAGAGGAAATAGATTTTGGCGGTAAGTAAAAACATGGAGGTTTGCTCTCATCCCGCACCAGGAAATAAGATCATCAGTCTAATCTGAAAAAGGCAGTAGGTTAGCGAATCGGCTGAATTTCATTGAGGATACAGTGATACAGATACCCTGAGAAAAAATCATTGGAGAGGAACACACCTTCCAATGACCCGTTCTCGTCTACCACCGACAGGGAATCCTGCCGGTCGGCATAGATGGCAATTTTCCTCAGAAGAGTTCTGCCGTCCGGGATCGGTGGGGAGAACATTCCGTACTCGATGTCTTTGCCGCCGAGATAGCAGCGGATTCTTAGATGCTCTGCAAGTTCTGGTGTTCTGACGATCACATACAAAGAAATTCGTTTGTCGAGCTTTTCCAGATCGGATCCATAGCGCTTCAAAAACTCCTCATCATCGCAGATGATCAGCATCTCTGAACGGACACGCCGGAACATCTGGTGTACCTGAGAATCAATTGCCCACGGACTCCGCAGTTCAAAGGCCTGCATCAGCCGTTCAGGGCGGTCACGTTCCAGTTCGATCAGGTACTCACTCAGATCATTGAGTGAGGCCATTGTGTCCTTTTTGATCTGATCAAATGTCCGCGACACGTCGCAGACATGGTAGCGGGCGGGAGATCCTCCCGCCGACAAAACAAAATGCTTCTCCATCAAAGCATTCAGCGTCTCATACACCCGCCCGCGCGGAATCTGGGTGAACTCGTGAATCTCCCGGGCACTGGCGACCCGCAGGCCGAACAGTGCCGCATACACCTTTGCCTCATACTCGTTCATGCCGAACTTTTTCAGACGGCGAACCAGTTCCTCATCCATCTACTTCGGTATCTCCACCAAGGTTCAGCTTCTTTCTCTTCCAGTCGCCTTTGTGGTAGAAGTAGTAGTCACACAGGCACATGATGACCGATCCGAAGGCAATCGCATAGCAGACATACTCGAACGGATAGCCAAGATACGCAAACATCGCAGAAAGTGCAACCTGCGTACAGATCTGTCCCGCAATTGCCGAGTACATGCCTGGCCGCGTCATACCGGCACCGTTCATTGCAAATCCGAGCGTCATTGCAGCAGCGCTGATGAAGTAGGAGAACGGCACAATGTGCATAAAGATGACGCCGTCCTTCAGTGTCTCGCCTTCTGCACCGAAGAATGCCAGGAGCATCTCAGCATTCAGGTAGTAGAAGACCGCAACACATGCCATGAAGATTGCGTTCAAAATGACCGCATACTTTACAGCCATCTCCGCCCGTTCAACTTTACCTGCACCTAGGTTCTGACCCACCATGACAGCAATCGCTGTACACAGACCCATTACAATGATGAATCCGAGCATATCAAGCCGGATGGCAATGCCGTATGCCGCGACTGCAACGGTTCCGTAACCGATTGTAATCAGCGAGGTCATCATCAGGAAACCGAAGCTTCTGATACCGCTCTGAAGTGCACTTGGAATTGCAATGACGATGATGTTTTTCACCAGCTGCGGTTCAAACGTCAGTTTGACAGGGAGCCGGACCGGCGAGTTTTTGAACGCCGGATGCAGGTACATGACTCCAAGCAACAGAACAATTCCCGCTGTACGCGACAGAATCGATGCATATGCTGATCCCGCAATACCAAATGCCGGAAGACCGGCAAGACCCTGGATGAGTGTCGGGTTGAGGATGATATTGACGATGTTTACCGCAATCATCACGTACATTGGTGTCCGGGAGTCACCGCTGCTCTGAAATGCGGTAACCAGCGTCATGAGAATAATCATGCCGAACAGTCCCATCAGCATCGGTCTCAGGAACTTTGCTCCCTCAGCAAGTGCCCCGGGTTCTGCTCCCATGAGGAGAAGCAGCTCCTCAGACCAGAAGAGTCCTATGACCGCGATGATTGCAGAGATAATTAATGCAAGATACAACGCATGCGCAAGAATTACCTGAATCCTTTCGTACTGTTTCGATCCATATGCCCGAGATATGAATGCAGCAGTAGCGGTAACAACTCCGAACATCACGGTGGTAAGCACCATGATGATCGAGAGACTCATCGTTCCTCCCGCAATCGCATCATCTCCAAGGTGGCCGATGAAGTACATATCCACGACTTCAAGAACACTTTGAAGAATGTTGCTGATAATAATCGGGAGAGCGATGATGAAAAGGGCTTTTGTTATACTGCCCTCAGTAACAATATTCTCCCTCTCTGCCATTGAAGTTTATATATAGGGGCTGAGAGGAAATAAGAGTGCTGTTATTTTTCTATCGGGAGATTTCCACAATGAGTCTCTAAAAGTGCTCCTGTATGTAGGTGCACCACTTATTTATGGTGTGTGGCATGAATGAATAGAGATGAAAAATACGTTTGTCCCTACAAAATGGACGCTGCTGTTCCTGCTTCTCGCAGCTATGCTGACGTTGATGGGAGGTGCAGCGGTTGCTCCGGCACTGCCGCTGATCAGCGAGGTGTTCTCCGATTCACCGGAGTATCTGGTCTCGATGATCATTACACTTCCGTCGCTTGCAGTGGCATGTACAGGATACCTGATCGGTATTGCCTGTGATCGGTTCGGCAGACGACCGGTCCTCGTATTCTCTCTTGTGGTCTTTGCTGTTGCCGGATCTGCCGGATTTTATCTGGATTCCCTTTGGGCAATTCTGGTGAGCCGCATTGTTCTCGGAGTTGGTATTGCGGGTTTGACGACTGCTACGACGGCACTTATCACTGAATATTATACCGGTGCGTCGAGAGCAAAGGTTCTTGGGTATCAGTCGGCTGCAATGGGTCTTGGGATTCTGATTCTTGAAACCGGGGGAGGAAGTCTTGCAGAGATCTCCTGGCGCGAACCGTTCCTGATCTATCTGGTCGGGTTTGTAATCTTGGCAGGTGTTCTGCTCTTCATCCACGAACCATCACGTGAGCCGAGGCAGGCACGGCATGACGGTACGGTGAAACTGAATATGGGGGCACTCCTGCCTATTTATGCATCAATATTTGTCGGAATGGCGATTGCATTCCTGCTGCCGACAAAACTTCCGTATCTGGTATCAGAGGTTGGTACAGCATCAACGACCGGAACCGGTCTCCTGCTTGGACTGATGGGATGCTGTTCGGCACTCGCAGGTTTGTTCTACGGAAGGCTTGCGGCCCGGATGCCAAGGATGCAGGTCATGTGTCTCTGTTTCTTTTTGATGGGACTGGGCTGCTGTCTTCTGGGTTTTGCCGCATCAGTTACAGCGATCGCCGCTTCCGTGATCTTTGTCGGTTTCGGACAGGGAGCACTGATCCCGACGATTGTGAGCTGGATCTCAAACAAAGCCCCGGCTCAGGCGATGGGAAAAGCTACCGGTATCTTCTCGGTGGCACTGAACCTTGGCCAGTTTGGATCGTCCCTCATGGTTGTGCCGATTCTTGCTGCGGTCGGTTCGTACAGTAATCTGTTCCTGGCAGGCGGTGTCTGCAGTGTACTGATTGCGGTTGTGTATGCAGCGGCATGGATGCGGGAGAGACGCGGGACAGCGAACACCGTCTGAAACACAGGGATTCTGATCCCAGGGTTCCCATACTTTTTTGGTACAGTTTTTTTGTTTGCAGGTCTCTGAACCTTCATATTCTTAGCCGCGAAATATAGTATTTATGACCGATATTGTGTTTATTACCGATATCCACGGGAAGTATGAGGTAATCCCCAAAATATTCGAGGAGGAGGAGCCAGACTATGTTCTGATCGGCGGAGACCTGACGGATTTTGGACCGCTCGATGGTGTGATTCCGGCACTTGAGGAGATTCCGGCACCAACCTTTGTTATTCCCGGTAACTGTGATCCAAAGGAGATTGTGCAGGTGATCGATGCCTCCGATGCAATTTCTCTGCACAAAAAAAGTATTGATCTTGGGAATATCACAATAACCGGCCTGGGCGGATCGAATACGACGCCGTTTAATACGCTGTTCGAGTTGTCTGAAGAGGAGATTGCAGCGGCTCTTTCAGAGGTTCTGGCAAAGACAAAGAAGAACCGGTGGAATCTTCTGGTGACACACGCACCGCCGCAGGGGGCACTGGACGGTATCGGTGAGGACGGATCTGTACATGTTGGTTCTGCCTCGGTTGCAGCGGTTGTCCGCGAGTTTGACATTATCTGCTGCGGACACATTCACGAGCAGAAGGGTATCGCGGAGTTTGAGAGACGCATCTGTGTGAATCCGGGACCGGCATCGGAAGGAAACTATGCAGTGATCACGCTTACCGATGAGGATGAGCCGGTGATTGAGCTGCGGAATGTGAATGAGAGAGAGGAGGCCTGATCCTCTCTTCGGAATTTTTTATTGATTGAATAAAATAGATTATTTTGCTGCGTTTTTCTCACGGGCTTCAAGGAGAATCTCAAGGTAGGATTTGGTGAGCCGTTCGCCGGTGATGCCTGCCATGGCTGCAACGTTTTCAATGGCGGCGACTGCTTCGTCTTCGGTGAGGGAGAAGTCTGCTTCAATCTCGGAGAAGGTTCCGACTTCAGCTACATTGTCCAGGGTGACGATGGCTTTTTCGCACTGATAGATCTCACGGTGTTTGATGACTTCTGCGGTTTTTGTGAAGTTGAGCCGTTCAAGGATTGTGGCAAACTGTTCACCTGAGGAGATGTCAACGATGATCTCTTCGCGGGCTTTGAATCCTTCACGGCCAACTTTCGGGCCTTTGTAGGTGATGTTCGGCGGCATGATTTTGCCGCAGGTCTGGTTTTTGGTGTAGCGGACACGGAGGGCTTCGTCGGTTACGGCGAAGTCTTTGTGGGGTGCGTTGTAGTAGATGTCGTGCTCATCCTGTTCGGCGATGAGTTCTGCTCCGTTCTTTTTGAGATTTTCCCGGATGGGTTCGAGTGCGGGAACTTTTACTTTAATCTCGATCTCCAGTGCCATGATGTATTAATACTCGAACGCGAGGGAATATAAGAGTAGGGGGTGTTTGTGTCAGGTGCGGGAGTGCTTTTGTGTTTTAGAAAGGAAACGGTGCCTCGCCCTGCTTCCGGGAAACTCTCTTAATGTATGAATGCGCATATTATAGGGAATTCGTATGGCTATTGAGAATGGCAACTATGTTAAACTCAGCTACACCGGCTCGGTGAACGGAGCTCCGTTTGATACGACGGATGCTGAGGAGGCAAAGAAGGCAGGAATTTTCCGCGAGAATGCACTGTACGGCCCGGTTGTGGTGAAGGTTGGTGCAGGACATGTTCTTCCGGGTGTCGATGAGGATCTCGCCGGAAAGGAGATTGGCCAGGAGTACACAGTTGTGGTCCCGCCGGAGAAGGCATTTGGTGAGCACAAGAAGGATGAGCTGAAGGCTGTGGATAAGAAGGCACTGCCGCAGAAGGTTGCAATGCTCGACCGTGTGACGGTTGAGGGACGTGAGGGTGTCGTGGTGAACAAGATCGGCAACCGTTACCTGGTGGACTTTAACCACCCGCTTGCAGGTCAGGAGGTCACCTATGTGTACAAGATTGAGGAGATCGTTGAGGATCCGATCGCAAAGCTTGCAGGAACGATCCGTCTCTTTACCGGACGCGAGATGAAGGTCAGCAATGCACACAAGAACTTTGTCTCTGTTGAGGTTCCGCCGATGATGGCTATGTACAACCAGAACTGGATGATGACCGAGTACATGATCACGCAGGAGGCTTTTGGTCTCTTCCCGGAGATTGAGTCAGTCAAGTTCGTGGAGACCTTCCCCCGCCCGAATCTCAAGGTCGATGAGCCGGCCGAAGAGAAGAAGGAAGAATAATACCGATATAACCGCCGGTCATCCGGCACATTTTTTTCTTTTCCCCATTGATTTCATTCAAAGCTGGCTATTTTGATAATATATAAATCTGTTGAGCGCGAATTAGGTTTTGTCAGACAAAAAGAGAGAGATCGAAAATCCAGAGGCAGAGGATGCGAATTCCTCCGGCAAACCGGAAACGAATAGAAAACGTGCGGGGGTTTTAGATCATAAATTGTATGATTTCGGAATACCTAAACCTAATTTCAGCTCATACAGATTATAACCGGTAAACGAGAACAAACGTATTGTATGAAGAAAGGATTTGCTTTCCTGTTTGCGATCGTCTGTCTGATCGCATTTTGTATGGTACCTGCTTCCGCAGCAACGGTTGATGCAGCGGATACTGTCGATAACGATCTCATAATTTCAGCGTTGGACATTCCAGTGTATGGGCCGAAAGGCTCTGCCACCGGAACGATCGTACAGGGGGAGAGGAAAACGTACTCCTATGTTGTTCAGCCGGGGGAGACAGAGATGGATATTCAGGTAACATGGAGTTCAACATCGAACAATCTTGGCCTCTACTTTACTAGTCCAACTGGGAGAATATATGGAGAGTATAATGATTACTCAGAATCCCCCACACCAAATGCAAGAATTTCAGTCCACGTGGAGTCTGCAGGTGCTGTACTGCCAGCTGGTACGTGGTTGTTTGATATTACCGGGAAAAGCGTGAGCGGAACCGAAACTATTACATTGATTGTGAATACCTACTAATGTGCATATGAAGAGAAAAATCCTCCTCTGTTCTTTTTTGATTATATTCTGTTTATGCGGGACTGGCATTTCAGATATACCAGAGAATACAGTATACTACCCAGGAGACAATCTATACATATCCCTACCTACGGAGGAAATTCCAAGTGACGAGATACAATCCCCCGTTGAAAAACAGGCAGAGATAAGATCACTGGCAGATGAGGGGCAATATTACTTGATAAACTCGTACAATAGCTTAATAGGCCTTCCCTCCGCATTCATCTCAGAAACCATCGCCATCATCTTCATCCTTCTCGGTGCAGGCGCATGCACACTTCTTCTCACCCGCTGGAAACTTCCCGAAGATCCCAACTCTCGTCCGAGGATTCTGCTCAACACCATCCGGGAACATCCTGGTGCAACCCAGTCAGAACTCCAGAAACTCACCGGTCACTCACGCGGCTCCGTCTCCGTCAATCTCCATCATCTGGGCATGGCATCAAAGATCCGGAAAAGCGTACAGAACGGCAAGACACGCTACTACCTTGCAAGCACTCCGGATGACGAGATGAAAGGATTCCTGCGCAAACTCACCACCCAGGAAAACCCGCAGAAGATCTTCGAAGCCATCATAAGCAACCCTGGAATCTCCCAGAAAGAACTGCACGAAACAACGGGAATTCCCGAAACAACACTCCAGTGGCATCTCTCCCAGCTTGCAAAGTACGAGGCCATCAAAATTACGCGAGAACGAAACACCGTCCACTACAACGTCATCCCGGACCTTGTACTCCTCTACAACAACGCTCTCGAAGAAACAAAACAGAACAACACATCTTCAGAGGAAAAAGAACCAGACAACAACAAAGAATCATAACCACATCTCTTTTTTCCGACACCATTCACAGAAACTCTCATCTACGCAAACGAGCAACACAATAGTACTCGGGAAAGCCACTCATGAACAAACAGCATCTCCTCATCATCCTTCTCCTCCTCATTTCCCTCGCATCCACCGGAGCCGCAGAGGATGAAGGCCAGTACTATCCCCTGGACGGAATACACATCACCCCGCAGAATGAACCCATCGAAAACAACCCTGACGACACCACACCCCTCGTGGAAAAAACAGGACTGTTCTCGATCAAAGACGCTCTGCACCGGACCTTCATCACCACATACAACCAGATCTTCGGCTTTCCTCCTGCAATCATCACTGAACTTGGATCACTGTTCTTCCTCCTCCTCGGCGGGGGAGCACTCACCGGCCTTATCATCCGCAGAACACAAAAACAGCACGCAAACCCGCGTACCCAGACCATCTACGGCCTCATCCAAAAAAAGCCCGGCATCACCGTCGCAGAACTTCAGGATAACACCGGATACTCCCGCGGATCCATCAACTACAGTCTTACCAGACTCATCCTTGCAGACAGGATCAAAAAAATTCCGCTTAAAAAAACAAACCACTACTACCACATCGAGGACAAAGAGGACAGATCACTTGAGTTCATGAAACATCTCATTCAGCAGGAAAGACCGCAAAAGATCTTCCGGACAATCATGAACACACCCGGCATTACGCAAAAAGAACTTGCCGAAACAACAGACATTCCGACAACAACCCTTCAGTGGCACCTCACCCAGCTTGCAAAATACGAAGCAATCACAACCAGCCGCAGAAAAAATACCATCTCCTACACAGTACTTCCCGAATACATCTGGCTCTATCACCATCTCACCAAAGAAACGGAAACCACAAGTACTGCCGAATAACACAAAACGGAATCAAAAAAGAAACTTACTTTTTCAAAGAAGAGTGGCGGGATGCCCCCTTACAGTGGCTGCATCCCCCACTCTTCCCTCCAGATCTGGAACAATTGCCGCAGCAGGAACCCGCATCACACAGATGATTTTTCACCATCCGCACAAACAGGATGACAATCATCACGGCAACCACAACAAACACTGCCGTCCAGATCGGATCACCCGAAGCCAAGAAGAACCCCTCCCTGATACACAATACAGGACACCACCCAGGCGACAACACACATCAGAACGGCTGCTCCTGTGGCAAACCTCCAGGAAGTCTCCTGCTTGATCGTAAGCATTGCGGCAAGACACGGCATGTAGAGGAGAACAAACACCATCAGAGAGTATGCCGACAGCGGTGTAAACACATTCACCAGCGTCTCGCCAAGCATCTCCTCGCCAACGCCGAAGAGTGTACCAAGGGATGCGACCACCGTCTCCTTTGCAAGCAGACCCATGATAACCGCAACCGCGGCTTCCGGAATACCCCAGCCAAGCGGTGCAAAGATCGGCGCAATCGCCTCACCAATCATACCAATGATCGACTCAGAGGAACCATACTCAACACCGTACGGAAGAGTTGCAAGCAGCCAGATCAGCAGAACCGCCGGGAAGATGATAAGTCCGGCCTTTCTCAGGAACAGACCGCCGTGTTCGACCGCATGAAGAATAACACCCTTAATGGTCGGGATACGGTAGGGCGGCATCTCAATAACAAACGATGAAGACTCACCTTTCATTACCGTCTTCTGCATGATGAGACCAACGATCAGCGCAACAATGATGCCAAGCAGATAGATCGAAAACATAACCGCACCCTGCAGCTGCGGAGCAAAGAACGCACCGACCAGCAGGACAAACACCGGAAGCCGTGCAGAACAGGCCATGTACGGCGTCATAAGAACAGTAAGCTTCCGCTCACGCTCGGTCTCAAGAGTTCTTGCACCCATAACGGCCGGAACACTGCACCCGAATCCAAGGATCATCGGGATGAACGACTTCCCATGCAGACCGATTTTGTGCATGATCCGATCCATAATAACCGCAACACGGGCAAGATATCCCGAATCTTCCAGAATTGCCAGAAGCAGGAACATCAGCAGAATGTTTGGCAGGAACACAACAACGGAACCGACACCGGCAATGATTCCATCACAGATAAACGAAACCGCCCAGGCAGGCATGCTTGGACCAAGAACCTCTCCGACAAACACCGCGGCATCACCAAAGATCGTTTCAATCCACCCGATAAACGGATCACCCACGGCAAACACAATCTGGAACACAAGATACATCACAACAAGGAATATCGGAAAACCAAGCCACTTGTTGGTAACAATCCGGTCGATACGTTCCGACTGGTTTTTCCCTCCGGAATCTTTGTGATAATGAACTGCATCGTGAAGAATACCTGCAATATAGCCGTACCTCTGATCGGCGAATATCTCCTGCGTGGATGTTCCAAACATCTCCGTCAGGTGCTTTCGGGTCGATTCAATACGGGACTTTGCTGCCGAAGGCATATCCTCTGACGCACCGTGAATCAGATTCTGAATAATATCCCAGCGTGAGTAGTTCGGCAGAGCATCGGTAAGTTCTGCAAGATGCTTCTCCACCTCATCGCCATAATGCGGCGGATGCGTCGAAGGAACAGCACCGCCAAGAATCTCCTGAATCAGCTGATCTTTACCGGTGTTGTCAATCGCCTCAATCCGGACAACCGGAACACCCAGCATCGCAGACAGCTTCTTCGTATCAATAATGATCCCTTCGGAGTCGGCATATCTGTTCAGATTCAGCGCAACAATCAGCGGAACACCCAGCTCAATTAACTGGAGTGTCAGATACAGATTCCGCTCAAGATGCGCAGCATCAATAATATTGACGACGACATCCGGTTTTTCGGTAAGCAGATACTCAACAGCAATCTCCTCTTCAAGGGATCTGCTGCTCAGACTGTAGGTTCCCGGAAGATCCACAATCTCAAGCGTGGTACCATCATAGGTTGCCTTACCGTCTTTTCGCTCTATGGCAACGGTCTTTCCCGGCCAGTTACCCACATGCTGACGCATGCCGGTCAGATTATTGAACAGTGTCGTCTTACCGCAGTTTGGATTTCCGGCAAGAGCAACCACTACACGTTTTTCACTCATGACTCTAATTCCACCTGAATATTTTCTGCTTCATGACGGCGGATTGCAAACTGACATCCGCGAACTGAGATTGTCATCGGATCTCCAAGCGGAGCAGCACCAGTGATACGGATACTACTTCCTTTCGTCACACCCAGTTCAAGGAGACGGGAAGTAATCTCAGTGTTTGGCCGGACCTCCGTAACGCGGACGGTATGACCAACGGGCGCAGCATCAAGCGTCCAGATCCCGTCTTTTACCACGGATATATTTTCGGCCTCGGCTTTTCGCATCGCGATCTGACAACCGCGGACACGTACAAACAGGGGATCCCCGAGCGGCGCTTTCCCGAGAACCGTCAGATGTGTTCCCCGGGTAACACCCAGCTCAAGTAAACGCTTGGTAATCTCAGCCCCGTGATGGAGCGACACTACCGTTGCCTCAGAACCGCAGGGAAGGCAGTTCAGGGCAACTGATTGAGATGTCGTTTGCATACACAAGTGTATCCTGTTAGGAGCGTATATCCTGCCCCCTAACAATTTTTGGATCACATAACCTGACCGAAGATGTTTCGGATTTTTTCAAAATATCCGAAAATTTCTAAAGCAAACGCTCATAATCTCGTATGATGAATGATATATCACATGGATGCAATGCCGCAGACAGCACACTGCAAACGCCTCACCATGAAAGAAGAGGATTACCTTGAAGCAATCCTCAACGTCTCAAAGGAGAAAGGTTACGCAAAGACCCGGGATGTTGCAGACGAGCTGGGGCTTTCGCCGCCCTCGGTTGTGGAGATGTTTGCAAAGCTCGATCGGAAGAAACTGGTTGTGTACCGGAAATATGAAGGAGTAACACTCACAGAGGCAGGAAGAACCATCGCAGAGCAGATCAAGTACCGCCACGATGTACTGGTAGGGTTTCTCAGGCTGATCTCCGTTCCTGAGGAGATTGCAACCAAAGATGCCTGCTTCATGGAACACGAACTGAACGCAGAAACCATTCAGAAAATAAAACAGTTCGTAGAATACGTCAGCATCTCCAAATCTGCACAGATAGAGATGAAACGATTCACGGAATCCTGCAAATAATTTTTTTACCGGGTACCATCCAAAAGGATGCGTGAAAATCCGGATTACTGACCCTTTCCAAACCTCTTCTCGGTGTACTTCTGCCAGAGCTTCCAGCAGACAACGGCAACTATGACCACAGCAAGCACCGCAACAACGGCATACACAGGATTGGCAGCCCACAACTCAAGGATTGCCTGCATACCAACTGCCATCGTCAGGGTTGCAAGGATACTTCCGACAAAAACAATCGTCAGAAGAGTTTTTGGAGGTACGGAAAGCAGTCTCCCCACAATCGTTGTGTTGATCGCACTTGAGCCCATGAACGGGATGTACATAAACAGAAACAGCCCGACAAGCGACAGACCTTTAATCCACAAATATTTCTGCAGTACCTCATTCGTCTTGGTCGTGAAGTAACGAAGAACCCGGCCAAGAAGGGGCAGACGTAACAGCAGATCAAAGTTGTAGGCAATAATGATGGCAAGTGCCATATCGCCGACAACAATACCAAGAGTAATCTGCCACCAGGATATCCCAAACGCCATTGCAAGAGGAACAATACTTTCCTTCCCAAACCCTGGCATCAGATACAGTCCCAAGAACCCAAGGAACTGATAAAAAACATCGGATGGCATCGTCAAGAAGAAGAAACAAAGTACCACACCAAAAACTGCCAGGATACCTCCCGTTGCCATAAGCCGTACACGGAGGGTCGGCTGATAATAGGGCGACACCGTTTCTTCCGTCATATGAGTTTGTTGTATCTATTGGTGTTCATGGAAGAATATCTTCCTCATCTGTATCGCACGAGCACGCAGGATTCTTTGGGGAAAACCGTTTTGTGTATCTCCGCCACACAAAAACAACCGCAACGATCACTGCGGCAATCACGAGAACCGCAAGCACCGCAAGCCAGGGGTTGATCCGCCAGAGTTCAATGACTGCCGCAGTACCAAACGCAACCGAGAGCGTGGAAAGAATACTGCCAACAGTAACAATCCAGAACACTGTTCTGACTCTCATGCCGAACAGTCTACCAAGGATGGTGGTATTTGTGGCACCGGAACCCTGCAAGGGGATGTACATAAAGATCAGGAGACCGAGATGTGACAGCTGTTCAATCCAGGGCTTTTTCTTACGAATACTGTTTGCCCCGTCCATAAACCTGCGGATAAGGTCACCAACAAACGGAATCTTCTCCAGAAGATCAAAGTTCAGTGCGATGAGAATAGAACTCATCATATCCATCAGGATGATGCCAAAGCAGATGAGCCAGATGGGATACCCTAAACCCAGAGCAATCGGAATAATGGATTCCTTCCCAAACGGCGGGATAAGATAGGCAACAAAGAGACCAAACAGTGTCAGATAGTCCTGACTCGGCGGACCAATAACACCGGTTTCCGGGGGATAGACAAACCACAGGGAAAGGAGGAATACACAGTAAACCGCAATGGGTCCACCAAGAAACAGAATCCGACGGAGAATTATCTTCGTCCACTCCTGCGCACTGTGTTCCTCCTCAGCCATAGTAAATACTTATGTACATTGGTTGGCGGCTATAAAGTATTATGGGAACCAGAGGAATTTTCAACTGCGATAAATACCGGCACAACATATAGAAAAGTATGGAGATCATCTGCAAACCATACACCTCAGATGACAAAGAAGCGGTCACGGCCATCTGGAACGACATCGTCCGTGACGCAAATGCATTCCCGCAGGAGTTTCCTTTCACTGATGAAGAGGGTGACGCATTTTTCTTATCCCAAAAAGCAACAACTGTTGCATGGGCTAAGGGAGAGATTGCAGGATTTTACATCCTGCATGACAACAATGTTGGCCGCTGCTCCCACATGGCGAACGCATCATACAGTGTTTCCAAAAAATTCCGCGGATGCGGCGTGGGAAAAGTTCTCGTCTCCGACTCACTTGCAAAAGCAAAACAGTGCGGCTATCGGGGACTGCAGTACAACGCAGTTGTCAAGTCCAACTATGGGGCAATCGCACTCTACCTCAAACTTGGCTTCAACATCATCGGAACAATTCCCGGAGGTTACCGAAAAGCCGACGGAACGTTTGAAGATCTGCTAATCTTCCACAAATGTTTGTAAGATGCAAAAAATATTTTTAGAAATTTTTTTTTTGAAAAATTAGTTGGTCACAACACGGGTGTTTCTGCCCATCAGTTTTCCACAGTGAATCTTTCCCATTACCAGAATATTTTCACCATGCACTTCATCAGAAACAATCCCCGGACGAAGCAGAACATTTCCCTCGGAACGAATAACCCGCACACGTGCACCGTCACAAACCGTCAGCTGTTCTGATCCGGCGTTCAACTCACCTTCCACAAGACAGCCACGACCGATAACCGCACCATTGCAGGTAATGTTGCCGCCGACCCGCGAACCAACACCAAGGGAAAGATGACCGCTGACCACAAGGTCCTTCCAGAACTGGGTTTTGGGGGGCACAATGAAATCTCCGTCAATTTTAACTGAGTCCTTGAAGTAGGATCCCGGTTCTGCCAAGTAGGTCGTGCCCTTTACGAAAACTTTCATTGGATACCCCTGTTACGTATAATAACCTTCTTTCTCACGGTATTAATATGTTGTCCATCACGGATTTTCACAGGACCGGTGCAAGAATGCCGTACCACACTTCCATGACAAGGAACAGGAAAAGTGCCGCAAACATACCGTACTTAATCAGACTCGTGGACTTTGAAGCAATCAGCTCCACAGAGGTTTTGCAGCGGACGGATTTAACCGCAGAGTAGAGAATGAAGATATCAATTACTGCGATCAAAACAAGATACACAGCACCCCAGCGTGAATACGGCAGAACACTAGCTGCAATCGCACAAAGAATGAGAATTACCGCAAGGTACCCGCTTTTCTGTACGCCAAGAATCATTGGAAGAGTCTTTGCTCCTCCGGCAGCATCGCCCTCAATGTCTTCGGCAGCCTTAAGAATTTCGCGGGCAAGAGTTCCAAAGAAC
>JAHLFR010000019.1 GCA_018883755.1 Candidatus Methanocorpusculum faecipullorum | reverse complement strand
ACATCGATTTTGAGATATGCAACCTTTGCGGCACCGAGATTCCTGATAATTTGTTTGACCACCGCGGTTTTTCCGGCACTCGGGGGTCCTGCAATTGCGATGAGCCGGACGTTCATGCTTCGGCTCCCCGTGATGCAGTAAGGAGTTCGCCGGAGCGGATGCGTTCCCGCAGTTTCATCATATCGGCATCCATCTTTGCAATCTGTATGAGAGCTGCCCGCTCTTCATCACCCGGCGTGAGAATTTTTTCCACGGCACCGCCTTTCATGACAATTCGTTTTTCTGTCAGAAGGGCAACGTAAGGGTCGTGGGTGACAAAGATGATCGCTTTGTGTTTTTCCCGCAGGATCTCAATGACACGATCTTTGAAGATACCGGCATTTTCCACTTCGTCAAGCAGAATTATCGGTGTGTCGGAGATACTGACCGCATCAGCAACAAAGAGGCTTCTGGTCTGACCGCCGGAGAGAGAACTCATTCGCATGCATCCGGCAATCTTTTCGCCGGTGAACTGATTGGCCAGATCAATTGCTTCCGCGATGATTGTGGGGTTCTCCATTTTACGGGAACGCAGATGCATTGCAAGAAACTCCTCGACAGTGAGATCGGCAAGGCATTTGGTGTTCTGGGTGATCATGGCAATGGGTTTTTTGGAGGGATCGCGGACAAGGTCTTCAGCGGGTTCTGCACCGTTGACAAGGATCTTCCGTTTGGTGATGGTGTCACCCTGTGCAAAGACCTCAATGTCGTTGATGAATGCGGTTTTTCCAGAACCGGTCGGACCGACAATGGAGATAGTATCCCCCGGACGGATGGTGATCTCGGAAAAGTTCTCGGGCTCTCCCGCACGGGTGGTACCGGGAAGTATTGTAAGGGTCTGTATGGTGGCTGAAGCGTTCTTTGTCATCTCTTCTTAATAGGGTGTGAGGAGATATAACCGTTTTCTGAAATCCTATACATTATTAATACTATAAGAAGTATAAAATCGATTTTAGATTATGTTTAGTATAATTAATATGGCGTATTGGATATTTTGCAATGTTCCAAAATGACAATCTGTACGTTAGTGTACCACGAAGGTTTCCCAAAAACAAAAATCAAAAAAAAGGTTAGAGACGGACCTCTCGGCCCATTGCAAATGCCTGTTCATTCAGGGCAATTGTTTTCTGCGGAACATTCCTGCGGACCGCTTCTTCAAGGGAGGAGACCGAGAGCGGAAGCTGGTGGGATGCAGCACCTAGGAGGACAATATTTGCTGCAAGAGGGCTGCCTGCCTTTGTTGCAATCTCAGTTGCATCCACCAAGAGCACCGTTGCCTTGCCGGACTTCAGCTGGGCCACGACATCCTCCATTTGCGGAACCGGCAGTTTTGCCGAGAACACAGAGGTAGGTACAACCATCTCACGGTTCACCACCATCACGCCGTTCTCTTTGAGGAAATGCCGGTACCGGAGTGCCTCAAGAACATCAAATGCGATCAGCAGATCCGCCGAACCCGGTGCAATCAGTGAACCGAACTTTCCATCAATCCGGATATGCGTCTCCACCGATCCGCCGCGCTGTGACATCCCGTGCGTCTCTGCACCGCGGACATGCCGTCCTTCGATCACACACGCATCGCCCAGTACATTCGATGCGAGAATCGTACCCTGACCGCCAATACCAACAATCAGAACATCGTAACTCTTCTTCATTGCTTTGCACCTCCCCGGTGAATCGCACCCGCAGGACAAATGTCTGCGCACACACCGCATCCGGTACACAACGCAGTTGTTACCGATGTTCCGTCCTCACGGGTTTCCAGAGCAGGGCAGCCGTACCGGATACACGCTCCGCACTTAATGCAGGCGTCTGCATCCACTACATACCGGCTGCGCTTTACACCGTTGCGTTTGTTCATGATCACACACGGCTGTTTTGCGATGATGACCTTCACACCCGGTCTCTCTTTTGCAGCCTTTAGTGTTTCCAGAAGATCCGTCAGATCGTACGGGTCAACAGACTCCACAAACGAAACACCGCAGGCACGTGCAAGCTCTTCCAGAGATATCTTCGGAGACTCCACACCTGTTGCTGTTACACCAGAGTTCGGGTTTGGCTGGTGGCCCGTCATTGCTGTAATACGGTTGTCCAGAATAATGATCGTCTGGTTCGCATTGTTGTACACTGCGTTGATCAATCCGTTTACCCCGGTATGTAAAAACGTCGAGTCACCGATTGTTGAAACAACGTCCGTTCCCGGACAGGCATGGGAAATACCCGAACCTACCGTAACCGATGCTCCCATACAGATCGTGGTGTCAACCGTCCCCATCTGCAGACCAAGGGTGTAACAGCCGATGTCACTGGGGAATACGCCGTCACGGAACACCTTTTTCATTGCATAAAACACGGAACGGTGCAAGCATCCCGGGCAGAGAATCGGCGGCCGCACTGCAACTGCCTCCTGTGCCGGTTCGGGTGGGAACGGATTTTCAGAAAGGAAACCGGACTTCACCAGTGCCTTTGCAACAAGGGCCGTGGAGAACTCACCCTCATGCGGCAGGTAACCGTCAAGTTTTCCATGCACTACGGTTGTGCATGCCGCCTGACGTACGGCCTCTTCGATCACCGGCATCAGCTCTTCCACCACCAGAACCTCCGTGTGCTTTGCCACGACATCTGCAAGCCAGGTCTGATCGATCGGATATGCACCGATACGAATGAGTGATACATCCTCCGGAAGAATCTCTTCCACATAGGACACTGAGATTCCTCCGGCGATCACCGCACGTGTTCCCCGGATATCTGCGGAGTTAAACCCGGCCTCAACCAGATACTTCGCAACATCGGCTTGCTTTTTAGTAAGCACTGCATGGAGGGGACGGGTATGGGCAGGGATGACTACGTACTGTTTCGGGTCATGAACAAACTCGCCCTTTCTTGGGGATGGCGACGGATCACCCAGCGCCACATCACTCTTCGAGTGGCAGATACGGGTTGTCGGCCGGAACAGTACCGGCAGAGAAAACTTCTCCGAGAGATCCCAGGCAGCTGTGATCATATCATGAGCCTGCTGGACATCCTTTGGATCAAGACAGGGGATCTGGGCAAACTTTGCATACATCCGCGAGTCCTGTTCGTTCTGTGAGCTGTGGGCAAAGGGATCGTCCGCGGAGAGAATGACAAATCCTCCTTTTACCCCGGTGTAGGATGAGGTCATCAGCGGATCTGCTGCGACGTTCAGACCAACATGTTTCATCGTCACAATGGAGCGCAGTCCGCACCAACATGCACCGATTGCATTTTCGAATGCGACTTTTTCGTTGACCGACCACTCAAGATAGTACCAGGGATCCTTAACCCGGCGGAGCGTGTCAATGACCTCGGACGAAGGTGTTCCCGGGTAACCGGATACAAAGTCCACTCCGGCTTCCAGACAACCATGGGCAATTGCATCGTTTCCCAGGAGATATTGTTTGTTTTTCTCTTCTGCCATTCTGTATCCTGCCACGATATACTTCTTCCATTACGTTTAGCAGGATAAAGAGTTAAGTCTGTCTCAACTCACAATTCACAATCTATTTATATTTCTATATCCTATGTATTAGGGTAACACCCAAAAGGGGCCCGTAGCATAGCTAGGTGGTGCGCCCGGCTGATAACCGGGAGGTCATGAGTTCGAATCTCATCGGGCCCACTGTTTTTCTGTAATTTTTTGTAACTAAAAAAAGTTAGTTCTGGGTCTTTTTCTGAATGTACCCCAGAGCAATATCCAGGGATGCAAGAATTTCCTCTTCTGCAAGATAGTAGTCTCTCATTGCGGAGTAGAGCATGTACATAATATCATAGCCGTAGAACACAAGTGCATCTTCCGGAGTAAGTGGTGATGCAAAGGTGTCAACAACGAATCCGTCATTGGAGAACATGAGTTCATATAAAACTCCTTTTTCAGAGAGGACGCAGAACTGCTGTGTAACTTTTTTCTTCGGATCATCCGGCCGGTACTCCATCGGGGAGTCGGTTTTTCCAAGAATGATCATCTTTTCGTCGTAGTATTTCTGATCGTAGAGTTCCCCTTTGGTATCCTGTTTTGCTTTGAGCAGGAACTCTGATCCAATCTCACCTGCTATCGGTGCAACAGCCTCAATCATCCGGGAGAGGAGTGATGCGCTCTGTTCACAGAGTTCACGGTATGCGTCATCCTGATTCTGTTTTGTCTCGCTAATGAGTGTCTGGAGGCGGTCAAATCCCTGTTCGACGATTTCGTCCATACTATACGGTATGGACGGATCCGATAGTTTAACTATCGGTTCGGTTTTATATGTACACGATAGAAAGGAGGCCTTAGGCTGTGGATTATTTTATCGCCTTAAACCAGATTTTGATTCTGTTCCTCCTTATCGGGGTGGGATTTTTCTGCAGGCGTGTTGGGATTTTGAATGAGACGTCAGTTGCATCCCTTTCGAAGTTTTTGCTGCATATCTGTATTCCGGCAATGATCATCTATTCGATGCAGATTCCGTTTACATCAGAACTCTTGCAGAACGGTGAGCTGTTGATCCTTGCGGCATTTGGGTATTATGCGGTTTCACTGATTGTTGCATGGTTTGCACCCATTCTCCTGCGTGCAAAACACGAGGAGTACGGAGTATTCCGGTTCATGCTGGTGTTTTCGAACTCGATGTTTATGGGATTCCCGGTTCTGTCGATGATCTTCGGATCAGAGGCAATATTTTATGCGGCGATCTTTAACATTCCGTTTACGATTCTGGCATACTCACTAGGTATCTGGCTCTTGACCGTTCACGGAGGAGGAGAAGGACGCCCGGTGTTTCAGCCGAAACTGCTGTTGAATGCGGCATTCCTCTCAACATTCGTGGGTCTTGCACTGTTTCTGACATCAACAACGATCCCGGATCCGATTAACGGATCTCTGGAGCTGCTGGACAGTGTGACGACACCGTTGTCCCTGGTTGTTACGGGAGGTTTTCTTGCACAGCTGGATCTTTCGCGGATCTTCGGGAATGTGCGGCAGTACTTTGTTGCAGGGATCCGGCTGCTGATTCTGCCTGCCCTGGTATATGTGATCTTCTCGCCGTTCATTGAAGATCCGCTGATCCTGGGGGTGGTGGTGGTGACAGCAGGTATGCCGGCGGCAACAAACACCGTGATGCTTGCATCAGAACATCGTGTGCATCCAGATATTGCGGCACAGGGCGTGTTTATCACCACGCTGGTGAGTGTATTTACACTGCCGCTTCTTGCGATGTTCCTGTCGTGAAACACAGCCGTAATTCATTTCCACTTTTTTAGTGAACAAAACTCCTGTTCAGTACGATACTTCTCGGAAAATGGATCCGACTCTGCACAGAAATTACACAAGAAAAACAAAAACGCTGAGGGGGAGATTTGAACTCCCGAGAGACTTTCGCCTCACGGGCTTTCCAGGCCCGCGCCCTACCGCTAGACTACCTCAGCAAACTAGCATATTACGTGCGTTGTCTGTGTTTATTAATATTTCTTGTTTACATCATTGGGCGAGACAAAAACCCGGGTAGATCGTGCCAGAAATCCCGGCTCTCCGCAGACAAACTTTGCCGAGTCACGTACTGCCTCTGCAAGCGCAATCAGTTTTCCCTCTTCGGTAACGATTGCAACATTTTGTTTCTGTACAAACGGATCACACTGGAGTACGCCTACACCCGCGAGAACGGCGCCGTGTGCAACGGCATCCGCTGCTTTGGGCGTGACAACAATCTTGGGAATATCTGTGATGGCCTTCTCAGGGGGGAGCAGCATGGAACGAATCAGATCTTCATCACCCCGCTCCACGGCGTCACGAATCTCATGCAGAGTGTGTGTGTCCTCCACCGAAAATCCGCCGGAACGTGTACGCCGCAACTCGATCATCTGCGAACCACACCCAAGAATCCGGCCTATGTGGACGCACAACGATCGTATGTAGGTTCCTGCCTCACAGCGAACCTGGATTAGGACTAGCCGATCCTGCATATCCAGAAGCTCGATTCGGTGAATTACCCGGATGCGCAGTGCCCGCTTCACCGCCGAACGCCGTGGCGGACGCTGATAAATGCGGCCCGTGAACTGCTTTACAGCTTCCTCAACACGTTCGCGGGGAACATCGGCATGGAGACGGAGACATGCCACGTACTCTTTCTCATGCAGAAGCAGTAAGGGTGCAAGCCGCACGGCTTTTCCGAGCATAACCACCAGCACGCCTGATACCATCGGGTCAAGGGTCCCCGAGTGTCCCACACTACTTTTGAGCATACTGCCAACCCATGCCGCAACCTGATGGCTGCTCGGCCCTTGTGGTTTATCCACCAGCAGAACGCCCGTATAACTCATTCGCTACTCCGCAGATAGGCTTTCAGATTTTTGAGAGTCCCCTCAAGTGAGCCATCTCCGACAACTTTCGGTTCCAGACCTCCGGCACGCATTGCAGCCGCCGTTATCTCGCCGATAGCCATCGGGAGAATCGATGAGGTTAGAGGAGGAAGGATAGCCATTTTGTACGAGTTTGCACTGGTGAAAAGGATCGCATCAACACCGTCGAGGTTCAGCGGCTCGTTGGTTGGTTCAAGTCCGTAACACCGGTACTCAAACGCCATCCCGCCTGCCTCCTCAATCGCGTTGATCAGATCAGGATTTGGAACATCCGCACGAGGAATCCCAATGCGTTTTTCTTTGATCCAGCTGCCGAGGTACGGGACGAAGTCACGTGAGTAGTAGGTTGGAAGTGTTTCTGCGGCAATGCCGGATTCATGCAGAACTTTTGCGGTCTGCGGGCCAATGGCAATTACCCGCGTGGTTTTGGTGATACTGGGGTTGAGGAGCGGCGCAATTTTTTGTGCGGGGAGAGCGCTTGTGAAAAATATTGCATCAAATTCGTTGTCGGATGCCGCAAGGACAAAGGTCTGAATCGTACTGCTGCGGATTTCAGAACGAAGTGATGAGACGACACGGCATTCGTGTCCATATTGTTTGCAGAGGGCCGCATCTGCCGCACCTTTTTCGGCAAGACGGGTGATTGCAAGTAACATGAATGAGTATTGGACGGCCAGAGTTAATATTCTGTCCCGTCGATATTCAGGTATGCTTGGCCTTGCTGCGGGATGTGTGGCAGGTGTTCTTCTTGGAACAATTTCAGGAATTATTCCGGGTGTACACTCCAATACGGTCGCAGGATTTCTGGCAGGTGCTTCCGGTCCTCTTCTGGTTTTGTTCGGCCCGGAGGGGCTTGCAGCCGCGATTGTTGCAACGATGATTACGCATACGTTTCTTGATGCGGTTCCGTCAACATTTCTCGGCGTGCCGGATCCTGACACTGTTCTGTCGGTACTCCCTGCCCATCGGCTGTGTCTTGCGGGCCATGGGGAAGAAGCAGTCCGGGTGTCGGCTCTGGGGAGTGTTGCAGGATTTGTATTGTGTCTCCCGCTGTTTGTGATGTTTATGTTCCTTCTCCCGCCAATGCAGGGATACATTGACTGGGGTATCGGCCTTGTCATTTTGCTTGCAGCAGGTCTTTTGATCGTGTTCTCACGATCTCCCGGATGGGCTCTTGCGGTGTTTGGGGTTTCGGGAATTCTTGGTGTGTTTTCGCTCGGGTACGCACATTTTTCATTTGGAGTGTTTGGGGTTGGAGAGGTACTGCTGCCTCTGCTGACGGGGTTGTTTGGTGTTCCTGTTCTGTTGTCGTCGATGCGTTCGATCGCAGAGATTCCTCCGCAAAAGTTTACCGGCCTGTTGATTGGACGTCGTGAGACTCTCTGGAGCGGTCTGCGTGGTGCGGTTGCGGGTGCTGTTGTCGGATGGCTTCCCGGGTTTTCGAGCGGGACAGCAAATGCACTTCTTGCAATCCGACGCGATGGTGATTTTGAAAAGACGGACCCACGCGAGTACCTGATTGCAACAAGTGCGGCCAACACTGCAAATGCAGTTCTGGGAATTGCGGCTTTGTATGCGATCGGAAGAATGCGGAGCGGGGCAATGGTGGCATTAGCTTCACTGGAGCTTCCCCCGCTGTCTCTTCTGGTATTGGTTGCGGCCGTTGCTGCGCTTCTGGCATACGGAATCACAATTGGTGTTTCACGATCCGCCTCTCTTCTGATGAGGATAAATCAGCGGTCTCTTGCAAAAGCAGTACTTGTGTTTTTGGTTGTGGTATCGTTTGTGTTCTGCGGCCCATTCGGTCTGATGATTCTGGCAGCCGCTACGCTGGTAGGACTGGTTCCTGGGCTGTTGGATGTGCCCAGGATTTTTTGCATGGGGGCAATTATGGTACCGGTAATGTTGTTTACGCTGGATGTACTCCGGTTCTGAGCCTACCGGAGAATACTGATTTCGCGTTCTGCTTTTTTGAACTGTTTGAGAATCTGTTTTCTGGTATAGCGCTGATATGATGCGGCAAGATATCCTTCATGACCTGCAAGAAGTTCCGCAATATCTTTGCTTGCAGCAAGACTGAATCGTGAGATAAACCATTTGCGGGTCATATGCCAGTGGAGCTGACGACATTTTGTTGCAGGATCTGGGTTACCGTATCCGAGGATATCGGCAGTTTTTCTGAAATGATACTGGGCAGTAAGCGGTGAGAAGGGAAATACCCGCGGATCATTGTCCTTGCGACTCGCAAAGTAGTCGTCGAGGGCATCGGCTGCTTCCTGTGTAAGATAGGTGGTTCGTGCTGTTTTTGTTTTGGTAGTTTCTGCACGGATGTTGACGGCGGTCCGTGACTGTGTTTCATCAAGATCGGTTTTAAGAAGTTTGGTAGCTTCGCCGAGTCTCATCCCGGAACCTGTCAGGGTGAGAAGGAGAACACCAATGTGATCGGGCAGCTCGAAGTACATTTCCTGAAAGACTCTGCGTTTCAGTTCGATCTCCTGTGTTGCCGCCCTGGCCGGGGGGAGACTGACAAAAATTCGTGATCGTTCCCGTCTGCTGAGAGGAAAACCACTGTCCTCAAGCCATACACAGGTTGCTTTGAGGTAGAGGTTTGCCGTCATGGGAGCATAGCTCCGGGAAAAGATGTTCCCTGCCATTCTGAGATCGTGATGATAGTTTCTGCCTCCCATGAGTTCCCGGAGATAGGTAACTGCATGCGGATCGATCTCATGGGGTCGTTTGAAGGAACCGGGATTAAAACACCTGAGATAGGCACTGATTGCAAGCCGGTAGTTTTCCCTGGTCTTTCTGTTGTCATAAAGCTGCAGAAAATCACTGACGGGAGTTGCTGAACCGATAAAGCGAATAGGTACTTTTGGTTCAAACTCGTTTCCTGTTTCGAATTCTCTGAAATTGTTGGTGGCTGGTGTCATTGTTGTTTTCACTCATCCCCGAATTGACCGTTTGTTGTGCTGGGGTTTAGTTAGTATGTACTTCCCGGCGTCCCTGTTCTCAGCATCAATTTCACACAGACTGAACTATCTACTGCACAAAAAGATCAAAAAAACACACCATAACAATTAACCCCCCTCCCTCCCATAACATAATACATGCTGAACAAATACAAGGGATGCCTGCTCGGCGCAGTACTTGGCGATGCCCTTGGCATGCCCGGCGAAACCACCGTAAGCCGGTTCATCGGAGTCACACTCGGATTTAAACGAGCATACAAAGGCCACCCGAACCATGATCTGCTCCCCGGTCAGTACACCGATGACTCCCAGCTCATTCTCATTGCATCCCGGCTGCTTGCCGAAGCCAGCTGGGATCCCGAATCATACGCAAAAGAACTTCTCCGTACCTATAATCTCAACAAGTTCCGTTACCCGGACGGAACTATCTACGCCGCATGCAAACGCATGAAAACGACCGACAATCTTGTTGGTTCCGGGGTATACTCCGACAGTGCCGGATGCGTCTCCCTTGCGGTTCCCTTTGCTCTTGCCTACAAGGATCGTAAAGAGATGGCTCCAAGACTGCTTGAGGCATGTAATATTACCCATACCCACCCCGCTGTCCATGCAGCAACCCTTGGATTTGCTCTTCTTCTGAATACGCTCATTGAAACCGGAAGTACCGATGCAGGCTATAAGGCCCTCTTTACTGCGGCAGAGAACATGGATCCGGATCTGGCTGCCCGGCTCAAGAACGCTGTTCGCATTGAAGGAACCGGTATGCAGATCGATGATGCCCTTGCCGCAATCGGCAACTCCTCTTCGGTGTATCATACGCTCCCGCTTGCGGTCTTCCTCTGCAAACGCTACGATGTTCCGGATGAACTCCTTGCCTATGCTTCGGCCTGTGGTGGTAATGCCGACACGCTTACCCTTCTTTGCGGTGCATTCGCCGGTGCCCGCTATGGAATCTCCGCACTTCCGCAGGATCTTGTTGCCCAGCTTGAACGAAGGAGTGAGTTTGAACTCCTCGCAGAAAAACTTCTGAACCCCCAGAAGCCTGAACCTCCAGTACCTGAAAAAACCGTCACGGAGAAATCACCGGAAGAACCGGAAAGTATCTACGACTCCGGCTGGGAACCGGAATAACCCTCTTCTTTTTTCACATTCATAACAGAATTTAATCTCTTTCACAACCCATACTGTAGTCATGGACATTGCGATCGTCGGTGCATCCGGATATGCCGGAGGAGATCTCATCAGACTGCTTCTCACCCACCCACAGGCCAATATTGTCTGTGCTACCTCCCGTAAACTCGCCGGAACACCTGTAACCAAAGACCACATTCACTTAAAAAATCTCATCGACCTTGACTATACCAACCCTGATGTCAATGACATTGACGCCGACTTTGCATTCCTTGCAGTCCCCCACACTGCAGCAATGCAGTATGCTCTTCAGCTTCGGGAACGCGGGATCAAAACCGTTGATCTCTCCGCGGATTACCGGCTTCCGCAGGACATCTATGAAAAGACCTACGGGGTTAAGCATACTGCCTACTTTAAAGCTCCGTACGGAATTCCCGAGCTTCACCGCAACGAAGTACGCGGTGCCGACTTTGTTGCAAATCCGGGCTGCTTTCCAACCGGCGCAACCCTTGCCGCAGCTCCGGTAGCTGACATTGCTGCAACAATTATCTACGACTCAAAGAGTGGCGTCTCCGGGGCAGGCGATTCAGTTTCAGAGACAACCCACTACCCTAACGTCGATGAGAACATTGCCCCGTACAAAATTACGGCACACCGTCATCTTCCCGAGATGAAACAGGAAGCGGCCTTCCTGGGTTCTTCTGCAAAGATCTACTTCACTCCCCATCTGCTTCCGGCAATCCGGGGAATTATTACCACGGCACATATCCTCTTTGACGAGCCGGTTAGTCTGGAGGAGGTAAAAAGACGGTATGAGACCTTCTACAAGGATGAGCCTTTTGTCCGTCTCCAGACTGCAAAGCTGGGAGGAGTTCGCGGATCCAACTTCTGTGATATCAACTTCGAGCTTGAGGCTGACGGTACGCGGCTTGTTGCGGTCTCGGCAATTGACAACCTTGTAAAAGGTGCGGCTGGTCAGGCCATCCAGAACATGAATATTATGTGCGGATATGCAGAGACTGATGGTCTGAGAATGCCCGGAATGTTCCCGTGAGAACATTCAAGATACCCAGAACAATATATAATAGACAGGAATTCATATGCAGAGTATCTGTGCTGTTGAAGGCGTCACCGCGTGGGGCGTAAAGGAAGGAAAATACGGCCTTGCACTTATCAAAGCATCCGGAACCGGTGCAGCTGTTTTTACCAGCAATAAAGTCCGTGCTCCGGTTGTCAACCTCATGGCGGAACGTACCAAACGCGGAAAGCTTGCAGGTATTATTGTGAACAGCGGATGTGCCAACGCGTACACCGGAAAACGCGGGTACGAGGATGCCGTTACTATGGCATCGATTGGTGCTGAGGCACTTGGTATCTCTGAGAAGGAGACAGGTGTTGCCAGTACTGGAGTTATCGGCAGATACCTTGATCTGGATCTCATTCGTCGTCAGAGTGCAGATGTTGCAGGAAAACTTGCTCACTCTGCTGATGCGGAGAAGGCCGCAGCTGCTGCAATCATGACGACTGATACGGTACAAAAGCATGCTTTAGTGCAGCGTGAAGGGTTCACGGTTGCCGGTATCTGTAAGGGATCCGGTATGATCGCACCGAACATGGGTACAATGCTTTCGTTTGTGTACACCGATGCGGAGGTCTCTGCTGAGTATCTTCATGATGCGCTGAAGAGTGCGGTACGGCGGAGTCTGAACCGTGTGGTGGTGGACGGAGATGAGAGTACAAACGACTCGCTCTTTTGTACTGCAACCGGCGAGGCAGGCCGTGTTCCAAAGAAAGAGTTTGCCGCAGCACTTGAGGAGTGCTGTGTTTCGCTTGCAAAACAGATTGCCGCAGACGGTGAGGGCGCAACAAAGCTGCTTGAGGTCCGGGTGAAGGGAGCACGCCGTGAGAAGGATGCGGAAAAAATTGCCAGGGCAGTGATTACATCACCGCTGGTGAAGAGTGCGGTCTACGGCGAGGATCCGAACTGGGGCCGGGTTGTCTGTGCCGCCGGATATTCTGGTGTGGAGTTTGATATTGATGAACTGTCGCTTTCGATTGGTGAGGGCGAGAGCGAGACATCGCTTGTTCGAAAGGGAGAGATTACCGCGGATCTCACGAAGGCAAAGGCTGCAATGACCGGTAAACATGTGGTGTTTACGATTACGCTTGAGTCCGGGAAGAAGGAGGCAACGGCGTGGGGTTGCGATCTGACGGAACAATATGTGGAAATCAACGGGAAGTATACAACATGAATCGACAGAGTGTGTTAATGGAGGCACTTCCGTACATCCGGAAGTTCCACGGCAAGACGATTGTAATTAAGCTCGGCGGCCATGCGATGGTTGATCCGAAGATTATGAATACCGTGATTGAGGATGCGGTGCTTCTCCATTATGTGGGGATGCGTGTTGTGCTGGTGCACGGAGGCGGTCCGGAGATTACGGAGAAGATGAAGGCTCTGGGTAAGGAGCCGAAGTTCATCGGTGGTCTGCGGGTGACGGATGCGGAGACTCTGGAGATTGCCCAGATGGTGCTTGCCGGAAAGATCAGTAGTGCAATTGTGAGTCTGATTGCAAAGAACGGCGCCCATGGTGTTGGGGTTTCCGGAAATGACGGTGGTCTTGTGATTGCGGAGAAGATGCCTCTGAAGAAGGTGATGGTCGGCGATCATGAGGAGGAGGTAGATCTCGGGTTCGTGGGAGAGATTCGTGAGATAAATTCAAAGCTGCTGGAGACGTTGCTGGATGCGGGATACATTCCGGTTGTGTCCCCGCTGGCGATTGACCGGAAGGGTAATGATCTGAACATTAATGCGGATACGATGGCCGGTGAGATTGCGGTGGCACTGAAGGCGTTTAAGCTGATCTCTCTGACGGACGTGGATGGTGTGATGGATAAGGAACGGACGCAGGTGTTCCACCGGCTGACTCTGAAGAATGTGGATGCTCTGATGGCGGACGGTACTATCTCCGGCGGTATGATTCCAAAACTCGAGGCAAGTGTGAATGCGGTCCGGCATGGCGTTGAGGGTGCCCATGTGGTGAACGGAAATGCGGAGCATAATCTGCTTCTTGAGTTGTTCACGGATGACGGGGTTGGTACGATGATCACTGCGTCGATGATCAGTTTCTAATTTTTCTTTTTTTTGTTTTGCAAAACGAAAGTGATTTATTTTTGTGATTCGATATTCTCAGAAAAAGGTGATTTTGTGGGATTTATTTGTCCGATGACGCAGGAGAGATGTATGGGTAAAGAGTGTAAGTTCTGGCGAGCTGATGCGAAGATCGATAAGAAGGCTGATACGTTTTATGAGCTGGGGACCGGCGAGTGTTTGTTTATTAAGGTGGCAAATCACTTGCTGGCGAAATAACTTCTCTTTTTTTACTGGATTTTGTATTTCCAGTTCGTTTGAAAATTTTTGAAAAACAGCTTCAGACTTTTTCTCAAAAAAGAGATTAGTATCTCTCAGGATATCTCCTGAGGATGGTTCATCTCTTTTTTATTTCACGCGGCTTTAGTTGCGGCGGAGGACGAGCAGTGCGACTGCACCAAGTCCTGCGAGTGCAACGAATGCGCCGAAGCCCGGAGTTGCCGGGGTTGCGGTTG
>JAHLFR010000018.1 GCA_018883755.1 Candidatus Methanocorpusculum faecipullorum | reverse complement strand
TTTTGTAGTACTTTGTTTGTGGTGTTTTGTGTATTTTTGTTATTTGGGATTGTCTGTTTCGTTGATTGATGAAATTTTTCTGTGTCCGAGACTCCCGAGAATTTGGCGTATTTTTAGGATATTAGTTGGTGTTGTATATGTGGAGATGATGTTTTCTGTGCTTTCTGTGATGGTTTTGTGTTTGTTGTTTTTTGATATTTGCAATATTTTTTGGTATGATTGCCTGTTGTGATTGAATCCTCATTTAGGAGGAATTACACTTGAAAAACACGAAAATAATGGTCGTTTTGGCGGTTTTTCTGGCAGCAGCACTGTTTATCGGTGCAGCATCCGCAGCTGACGCAACTGTGTCAGCCAAGACAGATAAGCTGACATATGATCATGATGGCACTATTACTCTTACAATTACGAGTAATACAACTATCTCAAACTACAGTATAAATGTAACATACGCTGGAGTAACCATCCACCCTGGCGCATTTGACACGAAGAATGTATCAACTACAACGCTCACGGCTTCGTATGGCAATGAGACGATCGTACTTAGCCAGAATACCACTGGTGCTGATCAGATCCTCAGCCTCCCGATGACCCTTGAGATCACTGTCAACAACAGACCTGTTGAGAAGGGACATGATGCATTCGTCTTTGAGCATATCTTCGTTGATGGTGCTAATGGTAAACTGATTAAGTACTCCGAAGGTCAGAACCCGACTGCAGTCAACACGATCTCCGGTGATGGAAACGTCTTCTATCTTACCGAGTCAGTAGTCAATGGCCAGTATGGTGCATACTACTATGGCGGTGACCAACCAGGAACTACTAGCCAGGGCAACTATATCTACATCTGGTACCCTGAAATCAGCCTTCAGGCAGAACTGACCGACTCTCCGGGTGATTCCATTGACGGCCAGGGTATCACCAAAGAAACTGAGGTCACGTTCCTGATCAACTCTCCGCAGGTTCAGCCGGCATTTGGTACTGGTGCAGCCGCAAAGATCATCTTCACCACTCCGTCCAATGGTAAGACCACGTACTTTGGTAAGAAAAACATTAACAATGAGCCACTTACCGGTACCCAGACTGCAATTAAGGCAGGTGTAATTGGTACCTCTGCAGAGGCTGGAACATGGACTGCTCAGGCAGAATACACGCTTGAACCGTTCGCAACCTATGCCGCAAAGTCCAACACGATCTCCTTTACCGTTCGGAGTGAATCCCTGACTGTTACCGCAGACAAGGACTCTGTAATCCGCAGCAACCCGTTTGTTGTAGCAATTTCCGGTGAAGCAAAGACAGATTACAGCATCTACATCACAAACCCTGAGGATGACGCTAACAAGAATCCAAGCCTCATGTTAGGACAGCCAGGATACCAGGGATTGGATTCTGATGGCCATGCAGTCTTTGAGACCAAAGCAGACGGTACAAGAACTGTCCAGTTCAACACCTACGCAACCACCGAAGATAAGAGCTTCACTGTCAGAGTCGAAAGAACTGCTGATGTCTCTGACTGGGACGAAGTAAAAGTAAAAGTCGAAAAAGGTGCAGTCACTATCTCTGCATCTGGTGATGGTTCCTATTACATTGGTGAAGAAATCACACTTACTGGTAGCAACACCGACAGTGATGACATCTTCCTGTTTATCACCGGTCCGAACCTCGATGCAAATGGTGTCGTTCTGAAGACTGTTGGAACCACTGCAGATCCAGCATCTACGTATAGAACCGCAGATGTCTCTGTTAAAACTGACAATACCTGGGAGTACAAGTGGGACACCGCAGAGTGTGGACTTGATACAGGTTCTTACACAATCTGGGCAACCAGTGCACTCACAAACGGTAAATCTTCGTCTTCGTCAGAATCTGCAAAGAAACTCTCTGATTCTGAGTATGCAACCGTTTCCGTCTCCCTGAAACAACCGTTCCTCTCTGCAGTACCATCCGGAACAATCGTTGCAAAAGGTGACACTCTCTACATCACTGGTACCGCAGAAGGCGACCCAAGCTCATTAATGCTCTACATCTTTGGTCCGAACTACTACCACAAAGAGTCTATCAGTGTCGAAGATGACGGAAGCTACGAAAAGAAGTTTGATGTACCCTCCACGATGGCATCCAACCAGTACTATGTCGTCATTGAACACCCGATGTACAACGATGCAATTGATGTCCATGAGGGTACCAATGATGCAGGTGCCAAGATCCTGTACATCAACAATGCAAACGTGAGCGAAGGTATGCAGTCTTCCTTCGTTGTTGAAGGGCAGGGCAGACTCCAGAGTTCCAATGCAGCAAATGCACTGACTACGATGATCGATTCTGCTAACATCGATGATGTTTACACCAAACTGACCTTCACCGTTACTGAGCCGAGAATCGACATCACCAACCCGGGAGACCAGGGTGTTGGAACTACATTCACCATCTCTGGTACGACCAACCTTGCAGTTGGCGATCAGATTACCGTTGATGTGCAGTCCTCTTCCTTCGAGGCTACTGACAAGACTTCCACCTCAGTAACTGACGGTGTAGCTGTAACCACCAAGGTTGTTGCAGGTGACGGAACTGAGAACGTATGGTCTGTCGAAGTTGACACGACCAATTGGAAACTTGACGAGTACACCATCAAGGCATCCGGTATCGAGGTCGATGTAACGGCAACGACCAACTTCAACCTTGTTGAGAAAGTCGTGGTAACCCCGACCGCAACCGCAACCGGTGCAACTCCGACCACCACTGCAACTGCAACCGCAACCACCGCACCGACCCAGACTCCGGGCTTCGGCGCATTCATTGCACTCGCAGGACTTGGTGCAGTCGCACTGCTCGTCCTCCGCCGCAACTAAGCAGCGTGAATCACAAAAAGAGATGATAAATCCTCAGGAGAAATCCTGAGAGATACCAATCTCTTTTTGAGAGAAATGTGGGCGATCTTTTTTCAAGAATTTTCAAACAAAAAGAAAAAAAGAATTTTTTCAAAAACTCCAACAAAATCACATTTTGCAGAACTGCATAAACCGATCACGGATCTCCGCCGGAGACAAAGGAATATTCGGAGACGCCGAGTTTCCGGGAGCGAGAAGCACATGGACAAACTGTGTTCTCCGATCAAGAGCATCCCGCAGATCATCTGCAGAACACACCCGTTCCACAGAAGTAATACCTGCACCGAGGGCAAGGAACCCCAGATCCGCGGTTGCATACGCCGGGCTCATCTGATTTCCAGTACTCCCAAACGTACCGTTATCAAGAGCAGCAATCGTCAGATTAGAACACCCCGCAGCCGCAACAACCGGCAGCACCGCAGATCCTAAAAGACTCCCGTCTCCATCGATCACAATCACCCGTTTGTGTGGCAGAGCAAGCGAACACCCAAGCCCGATCGCCGACGCCTGCATGTAACTTCCCAGCATGTAGAAGTTTCCCTCCCGATCCTTTGAGGCATACAGCTCCTTTGACGGAACACCGATGTTGGAAACGATAACCGTATCCGCATCTGCATACTCCGCAACAACCCGGATTGCATCCAGTCGCTTCATTGTTGGCTTTCCATACCCGGGAAGACTCAGTGTCCGTGCCGGAGATTCACGCGGCGGATACACAATCTCGACAGGCTCCTGCGGCTCCCAGCACGACGGTTTGATCAACGCAACATAGGGAGTACGATTCGCGTAGGCATCGGCAATCACCTCATCAAGATGGATCAGATCCTCTCCAGAAGAAAAGATCCGATAGGGAATGCCGTACACATCCAGAACTCTCGGCAGCGGTTCATTGAATGGAATCTGTGCACAGATGGCCTCCTGATACACACCCCGCCAGCTTGCAAGAATCGGCAGCGGCAGATCATACACCCGCGAAAGTGACATCAGTGCATTCAGCATATTCCCAAGGCCGGAGCTCTGAATCGACATCACGGGCCGCCTGCCGCCGAGATATGCTCCCGCACAAATGCCAACACCATCCTCCTCGCGTGCGAGATCGATCACCGGAAACTTCGTTGGCAGAAGAGCCGTCAGCCGTTTGTTTTTATCACACGGAAGTGATGCAACAAGATCGATTCCCTGCTCAGCAAGAACCCTGAGAACAATCTCCTCGTTCATATCTCTGGTACCTCATCAGCATCCACCGTCATTGTCACCGGAACTGGGAAGATACCCAGATCCTCACGAACCCGTGCATACCCGCCGCCGGTGATATTCAGCGTAATCGTATCCTGCGAATCAACAGCACCGCTGGCAACCGCCGAAATCAAAGCAGCTGTCGCAACCGCAGCCGCCGGATCCAGATCGATACCGTTCTCCGCATCAGAGAAGATGCGTCCTGCTTCGGCCGCGTCCGCATTACTGACAGCATACATATCACCGCCGCAGTACATCATCGCATCAAACACTCCGCCCGGCATACTGTAGGGCGGTGCACGATTCGTCAGAACCGGTGCGGACACCTGGGAAATCGCTCCTGCCGCATCCGGCATATCCCGCTCCAGCAGGAGAGCACGCCGCTCCTTCCATGCATTCACCATTGGAACAAACGGAAGATTCTGTGCCAGATGCAGACGGGGAACATCACAGCCGAATCTTCCGTCCGCAGAAAGCCGCATCGCCGCCTCCCATGCTGCAATACCGCCGGTGCCCGAACCAACCGCCTGGAAGTAGTGATCCGGCATCCTGCCGATGGTAACCGCCGCATCAAGCATCACCGTCCCCATTCCGTCACGGCGTGCAACATTCTTCGCTCCGCCCTCCGGTACATATCCTGGACGTTCCGTGATCCGGTTTGCAACCGCAATCGCATCCGCGTAATCACCACGGACGGTGATAAGTTTCACAGCTTCCGGAACTTTGGGATCCGTCACCGTCCAAAGACTATTCGCCGAGGACTCAGGCACGACAATAATGACCGGCGTGCCGAACTCTGCCGCCATCTGGGCAAACGCACGTCCCGTGTTTCCGGCAGACGCAACAACCAGCGTTCCCCCGCCGTTTTCAGCAAGACGAACTGTTGTCGGCAGTGCTTCAAGCTCTTTGAACGATCCGGTCGGAACAAAACATTCCCGTTCGGGATAATATCCGGTAAACGTCACCCAGAGATTGGGCAGGCCAAGCTCACGGCACAGTTCCCTGCTCTGGAATGTTACCGGCCGGGATCTGGTAGGAAGCGTTCCGTGTACCGGCAGCCAGTCACTGTACCGGAAGATCCCCGGCAGCTCGGGTCGGACCGTCAGCTGCCGGGCTGCATACTCCGTCCGGATCAGACCTGCATGTTCACTGCAGGAAAGTGTGTACTGTTCCGGCAGGGTTTCACCGCCAGCAATACATCTGAGCACGTAGTCGCCCATCAGCACATCCCTCCCAGTTTCCAGCAGCCGGATTTGATCCTGTTGCGCAGAAGCACCGCTGCAAGTTCTCCCCGTACCCGATCGGACTGCCGGAGGACAACGGGAATACTGCCTGATGTTGTGTGGAGTGCCCCGGTTTCAGCGGAAAAGACATGATCCGGACAGACCGCAACACAGGTCAGACAACCCATACAGGATTTTGAAATTGTCAGATCCGATCGTATCGCTTCACGTGGACAGAGATCACGGCATCGGGTACAGTCAGAAGTTTTACAGTTGCTAGGCTCCGCACGAACGCGGGCATCTCCGCTCCATGCATCAGCATACGTTGCCGCAGCAAATGCGGTTCGGTTCGCAACGTTGGCAACCGGCAACGAAATATCCTCATTCAGCACAGACAGCGCTGCAATTGTCGCGGCATCTGTTACGGGAATTGCCGTTGCAACCGAGGTAAGACACTCACAGCCGGCATTCATTTTGAACCCTCCCATGAGATTTGGATCCATCTGATGCATGTCGGCAGCAAGGGATAGATTGGGTTTTGCCGCAGATGTCCGTGTACCGGTTCCGAGGATCACACCGGGTGCTCCGTTGACAAGAGCCGCAGTGCCGGGTGTGTGATACCGGAGTTCCGGATCATTTTCCAGCGGATTGATCTCGCCGCATCCGGAGAATGTTGCCTCCTGCAGGTTCCCTTTCATCGGCAGAACAGCAAAGATCGTAGTGATCTCCTCTTGTGAGGGATTGACAAAGGCCATGTAATTTTTGAATGTACCGCGGGTGATGATCATCTTCGCCGAGGACATATCTCCAAGTGTCACGGATCTGGTGATTGTCCCGGTATCGGTTTCGATCACTGCTTCCACACATTCTCCTGCAACGAGATCTGCAAACAGGTGTCCTCCCCCGTAACCGGGCCGGTCTGACTGTGCTGTTCCATACACCATTGCGTCCACATGACCATTGCTTTCATTCGGGCACGGGCCGATGTGTGCCGGGACTCCGTTCAGCGTGAGTTTGTACGCATGGGTAAATGTACCTGGCTCTGCTGCCTGAAATGCAAGAACCGCCGCAGTACCGGACATAACCCCAAACGTTCCGCAGGTGACAACATCAACGTCCTCGGGAGTTACAGTTTCTCCCGCACGGATGTGTTTCTTGAACTCTGACGCTGTCCAGACAACAGCAGTCTTCTCGGAAATTTTTGTATTGATATCCTCAATTGATTTCACAATATCACCACTCCCTCTACTCGTACATGGAGACCATAGGATTTCTGCATGATCATGTTGACAACGCCGGTGTGTGTCCGGTGCATCATACAGACACCGGGAAGAAACGGCATCCTGAGACTAAACTCCGGTGTTCGCCGCACAACATTTGCTACTCCCTCAAAACCTATCATGTGATAGTGCCTGAGATCAATGACGTTGTCGTTCCCCCGTGCAAATGCAGGCCCGACAACGTGGCCGGTGATAAGGCCGGACATCGGATCAGCTTCAAGAACCTTGATCACATGCTGGACCGGACAACCTGCTCCGGTTGGTCTGCCGGTAACGATATCGCCTTTTGTAATACCAAGTCTTTCAACGAGATCCGGCCGGAACGGCAGGACAATCTTTCGTGCGGAGGGTTCTCCGGGGAATGCGGTAATGATAAAATCATACGGGGCATTGGTGACATCGGCACCGGTATATGCGGCCTCAAGAGCACACGAACCGCAGGGCTGGGTTACTGCCGGCGGTTCCTGCGGGAGATAATACGGACATTCATCCACCTCTTTGATGCCCTCACGTACAGCTGCGGCAAACGCGTCACAGCTGTCCATACCACAGGCTCCGCAGTTTTTGCCGGGAGGCGTCCAGACCATCTACTCACCCCGGTACAGATTGTCGGGTGCTGCAAGCGGCCGGATAACACCAAAGTGTTCCTGCCAGCCGGTTTCCTTTTTACCGATGCAGACAGTACAAACACCGAGAGGCGGAACCCCGCGGAGTGTGTCTTTTTCGCTTTCCGCAGGCTTCATCTGTTCTATAACCTGCATGAGATAGCGCATTCCGGTCCCCTGAATGGCGTTGGTCTCGACGATGTCGATCTCAGGAGCAACTTGGCGTATTCCTTCTCGGAAGACTTCCTTTTCCGCCTGGGAAACAAGATCGATCTTGGTGACGACGGCAACGTCCGCGAGTGCTATCATCGGTGCCATCTTTAATGGCGCATGTGTACCGGATACAGCGGAAAGGACGCATATCCCAAGAGAGTGCGTGGTGTAGGGAGTACACCGCAGACAGAGCCCGGCGCTTTCATAGAGAAGGTACTCGGCACCGAGGCTGTCAGCCCAGAGCAGGGCATCACGAATCACCATGATACCCATGTGATCTGGGCACATATCGCCGGAGTAGACCTTTTTTGTTGGAATCCCAAACTCTGCGGCAAGTTCTTCATCCTCCCATGCCTGCACAACATCGATTTTGAGATATGCAAC
>JAHLFR010000017.1 GCA_018883755.1 Candidatus Methanocorpusculum faecipullorum | reverse complement strand
TTCCAAATCCTCTTCCGCGAAACTCCGGCTTCACATACAGATCCTCCAGATAGATGCCAGCCCGTCCGAGAAATGTGGAGAAGTTATGAAAGAATAGTGCAAACCCGATGGCTTTTCCCTCGGTTTCCCCGATTAGAACCTCTGCTTTTTGTTTGACAAACAGCCACTCGTGGAGAAGCTCTTCTGTTGCCACAACCTCATTTTCCATGTGTTCATACTCGGCAAGTTCGCGAATGAACCCAAGTATTAGGGGTATATCCTCAGGGGCAGCATATCGCAGATGCAGCGAATCCATAGCATAGTATTTGTTCTGAAGTTTTTTAGAGATCTCCTCTGCAAAAAAAGTATCAGGAGGTTTTGTTCCGCGTCCTGATTTAGTTTCCTGCCTTTGCGGTGATATGCTGGATCTCAATTGCAATGACTGCTGTTCTATCAATGTTGCGGCAGATATGCTCGCTTGCCGCATCATGGCTGTCTGGAGAATATTTCTCCATCAGCATCTGGAGAGCATTCTGTTTTTCTGTTTTCTCCTCTACAAACCTGGCAGTTCCAAAGAGTATTACTGACCGGTATGCCATGTCAAATGTATCTGCAAGGACTTCTGCTTTTGTGACTACCGAAAAGGACACCAGAGGATTTTCCCGCAAATTATCCAGCTTATGCCCTTCTTGTGCCGAGTGGAGATACAGCATGTTTTTGATTACCACATAATTCATTGGAACCGCATATGGTTGCCCGCCGCTGTCTGCTGTTGCAAGTGTGCCCCATACCCCGGTTTGCAGTATTTCCCATGCCTCACAGTCTGAGAGCTGGGCTGTTTTTCTCCTCATAGGTCTCATGCGTATCTGATAGGGCGGGAGGATAATTAATACCACTGATCAGGTTCCAGACAAGGTTATTCATGTGCGAGTGCCCAGAGGTAGATTGACGCAACGCTTCCATATGGTGAGTAACGACGGCGGTGTTCGTCAAACTCTGCTTTCGTCAGTGTATCCAGTCCATATAGTCGCATCATCCCCCGCCGTATTCCAAGATCGTGCCAACTACAGATGTCCGGTCGTTGTAACGAGTGGAGCATCAGCATCTCAGCTGTCCAGACACCAATCCCCGGTAGCGCTGTGAGTTCCCTGACGATCTGATCCTCACCTGCTTTCCGGAGTGTTTGGGGATTGATCTGCCCGGAAACAAAAGCAAGAGCGATACCCCGGATATATCCTGCCTTTCTCCTCGACATCCCAAGCGACTGAATCTCCTCTTCGGTAAGTTTCGCAATTCGATCCGGGGTTACCTCTCCGCCGCACCGGTCAGTGACCCTCCCCTGCACAGTCTCTGCTGCCTTGTTTGAGATCTGCTGGGCAATCACACTGCTTACAAGAGCTGTAAAGATATCCGGCATCAGCGGTCGGTTGGGGTGACCAAGACGGTCAATTGCAGCTCCAAGAATGGGATCTGCTTCTTTCAGTGCATTTGTTTCCGTTGTGCCGTAAGAGAAGTACTGCATTGTTTTGTACTCCGTCAGATATGGACGCAGATCTCATAAGTAGTATTTGGCTTTGGAAAATACCTTCTTCAAAGGCAAAGATTCATGTAACATACCTTACCATGTATCTGTAAAGAGGTTACGAGAGGATGGGGTTGAAAAGCTGGGTGGTACCACAGGACAAATTCTTTTTTGAACTGTTCGAAGAGCAGGCGGAGATCGTCTGTGAAGCAGCAGATCTCTTAGTGAACATCTTTGCCGACTATACAAATATCCAGGAAAAATACCGGCAGATGAAGGATCTTGAGCACCGCGGCGATGCCATGGCACACCGTGCTTATGACGAACTGAACCGGACATTTATCACGCCCATCGAGCCGGAAGAGATCTCCCGGCTGGTGACCGCACTTGATGATGTGATTGACTTCATCGATTCGGGCGCCAATATGCTTATGATCTACGAGATCGAAAAGCCCGATGCCTTCATGGTTGAGTTCGCTTCGGTTATCCGAAAAGCAGCAGAGGAGATCCGCACCGGTGTTGCCGGACTTCGAACCTTAAACGATCCCGAGACCATCAAAGGATGCTGTATTGAGATTAACCGTCTGGAAAACCAGGGGGATGACATCCTCTCGAATGCCCTGTGCAGTCTGTTCAAAACAAAAGATCCTGTCGAGATCATCAAGTTCAAAGATATTTACGAGCATTTTGAGATTGCAACCGACAAATGTGAAGATGTGGCTGATGTCTTTGCCGCAATTCTGATTCGCCACACGTGAGTTCAATGGACGCAAACACGGTTATTATCATCGCAGGCATTGTGATCGCGCTTGCGTTCAACTTTTCGAACGGAAGAAATGACGCATCCAACACAGTGGCAACCGTCATTGCAACACGTGCACTCGCACCCCGTACTGCAATTCTGATTGCGTCCATCTGCTGTCTTGCAGGACCCTTTATCTACTCAACAGCCGTTGCAAAAACCATTGGAAAAGGCATCGTTGATCCGGGTATTTTTACACCAGTACTGCTTTTTATCGGTCTTGTCGGTGCGGTAATATGGGTGAACGCCTGTTCGCACTACGGAATCCCGGTCTCCTCTTCACATGCTCTTGTTGGCGGTCTGATGGGTGCAGGTCTTGCAGCAGGAGGAATTTCCGCTGTGTTCTGGCCGGAACCGGAGCTTGTTGGCTGGACGATTCTGTATCTTATCTTAGGTGCAGTCCTTGGAGCCATTGTCATGGCGGTTCTTGCCTTGATCTTTAAGGACTCCCTGAAGTTTTATGCTATTCTTGGTGCCGCAGTCGGGGCGATCATTGCGATTCCTACTTTGATGATTCTGGATCTGTTCGTCATCCAGGGGCTGCTTGCCATAGTTCTGTTTATCTGTGTCTCACCGATGCTTGGTCTGATTGTCTCCTATATCTTCACCACCATCCTGACCAAGATCATGGCAAGTGCCAAACATCCAACAAAGATGAACAAATGGTTCCAGCGTGCGCAGATTGTTGGTTCCGGTTTCCAGGCAATGAGTCTTGGAGGAAACGATGCACAGAACGCCATGGGTATCATCATTGCCATCCTGATTGCCGCAGGATTTGTAACCGCAGATGCCGAGCTTCCATTGTGGGTAATTGTGCTCTCGGCTCTTGCAATCGCTTCAGGTATTCTCTCCGGCGGATGGAAAGTCATCAAAAAGATGGGGTCCGGCATTACCCGTATCCGCCCCTATCAGGGTTTTTCCGCGTCAATGTCCGGGGGAATTGTTCTGTCTTTTATGACGATGTTCGGAGTTCCTGTCTCAACAACCCATGTCGCAACAGGAACTATCATGGGAACCGGCGTAACACGGGGGACCGGTGCTGTCCGGTGGGGTGCCGTCCGTCAGATGGTCACCGCCTGGATCTTAACCATTCCCGCAGCAGCCGCAGTCTCCGGTATCTGCTACCTTGCCGCACGGCTGGTCTTCGGGTTTTAATCCAAGCATCCCTTTTTGAAAAAAATGTTTTGATCTGAGTTACAGCATCTGTGATATGCCGTAGATGACACAGCCGATGGCAACGATCATCAGCACAATGTACATGAGTCCGGGCTTTGGTGTTTCGTCATCCATATTGCTTATCTTTCTTTCATCCAGAGAGTTTATGCGTTGCGCCCCCCAATGAGTAATACAATGATTAATATTCGCAGAGACGTTTGCGGCTACTGCGGGGCATGTGTGTCTGTCTGCCCGCAGGGATCGCTTGAGTTAATCGACGCGTATCTCACGGTTGATACAGAAACCTGTAAGGACAAGTGCAAAATCTGTTCGACTGTCTGTCCTCTCGGGGCCATTGAGTGGGTGGAGAAATGAAGGAGGCGTACGATGTTCTGGTTGTCGGCGGAGGTCCGGGAGGAGCTCTTGCGGCAAAGGCAGCCGCAGAAGCGGGTCTGTCTGTCCTGCTGGTAGAAAAGCGGCCTGCCATCGGTGCACCTGTCCGCTGTGCTGAGGGTATTGGAAAAGAGGCGCTTGCCGAGTTTATTGAAGCAGATCCAAAGTGGATTTCAACCGATATTGAGCGTGCGGTGCTTGTTGGTCCGGACGGAACCAGATTCACCATTGGCGGTGAGGCTGCCGGAGGAAAGGTAGGATACGTTCTGGATCGCAAGATGTTTGACCGTGAGCTTGTCTGGCGTGCTGCTGAAGCCGGTGCAGAGATTCAGGTACATGCCCGTGCATCTGCCCCTATCATGAGAGACGGCAAACTGCAGGGTGCTGTCATCCACCAGCATGGAAAGACCTACGAAGTCCGTGCAAAGGTTGTGATTGCTGCCGACGGTGTTGAGTCGAAGTTTGCAAAATGGGCAGGCATCGACACAACCGTCCCTCTCTGGGAGCTTGAGACCTGTGCCCAGTATATTGTCAACGACATCGATATTGATCCAAAAGCCAATGTCTTCTATGTCTCCAACGAGGCATGCCCGTGGGGATACATCTGGATCTTCCCGAAAGGTCCGCGGTGTGCAAACATTGGTATCGGTATTGCCGGAACAAAATCCGGTGAAGGACACCGTGCAAAGGATTACTTGGACCGCTACCTTGCAAAGGAGTTCCCGAACGGAAAAGTAACCGAGTTAATTGTTGGAGGTGTTTCCGTCTGCAAGCCTCTTGAGTGTACTGTTGCTGACAATCTGATCATTGTGGGAGACGCAGCCCGTCTTTCTGATCCGATCACCGGCGGTGGTATCTATAACGCAATGTACACCGGTGATCTCGCCGGAAAAGTTGCGGCAGAAGCAATTAAGAAAGGTGATACCTCCAAGAGTGCGTTAATGGTCTATGACAAGACCTGGCGTGAGGGACACCTTGGAAAGACACTTGCCCGAAACTATGCGGTAAAGGAGTCGTTCATCAAGATGGATGACAAGAAGCTGAACTCCATTGTTCACGCTATGTCGGATCTTAAAATCGATGAATTGAGTGTAAAGAAGCTGGTGCTTGCTATCTTCAAGGCAAATCCGTGGCTGGCCCTTGAGCTGCCGCACCTCCTTAAAGCACTCTAATTTCTTTTTTGTGTTAACGATGAGAGACGCGTATGATGTTATTGTCATCGGCGCAGGGCCTGCGGGCTCCATGGCGGCACATGCTGCTGCCTTGCGTGGTGCATCCGTTTTGCTGGTGGAAAAGAGGCCTGCTATTGGTGCTCCTGTGCGGTGTGCAGAGGGAATTGTAACCGCTGATCTTACGGAGTTTATGAATCCGGATCCAAAATGGGTCTCAACGGTCATCAGAAAGGCCAGGTTCATTGCACCGGACAAGAGTACTTTTACGATCTCCGGAAAGACCGGAGATGAGATCCTTGGTTACACGCTGGATAGGAAGATCTTTGATCGCGATCTTGCTATGCGGGCAGCTGATGCGGGGGCTGACGTCCAGGTTCATGCACGGGCAGTTCCCCTTATGGAGGGAGGCAAGATTTCAGGTGCCACCATTTATCAGCACGGGAAGGCCTACGAAGTCCGTGCAAAGGTGGTGATTGCCGCTGATGGAGTGGAGTCGAAGTTTGCAAAGTCTGCCGGTATCAACACAACCGTAGCGCTTGCCGATCTTGACTCCTGTGTGCAGTACCTGGTTACCGACATTGATATCGAGCCGGAGACGAATGTTTTTTACTGGAGCAATGCGGACTGCCCGCACGGATACATATGGATATTTGCCAAAGGCCCGCGTTCTGCAAATATTGGTATTGGCATTCCTGGTACAAAGTCCGGCGATGGACACCGGGCAAAGGATTACCTCGACCGGTTTATGGCAAAACACTTCCCGAACGGAAAAATTACGGAGCTGATTGTCGGCGGCGTTTCCACCTGTAAACCGCTTGAGTCTACAGTTGCGGACAATCTCATCATCTGCGGTGATGCTGCACGGTTTTCGGATCCGTTCACTGGCGGCGGTATCTATCAGGCGCTGTACTCTGGACGCCTTGCCGGAGAGATCGCAGCTAATGCCGTAGCTTCTGGGGACTGTTCTCGTAAGGCGCTGGCGGTGTATGAAAAAACCTGGCGCGAAAGCCGTATGGGGAAGTTTTTGGCGCGTTCTGCCCTGATCCGCGACGTCTTTTTCCGGATGGACGACACCATGCTGAATGAGATTATCGGGTCGGTTCCGGATCTGCACCTGGATGAAGTCACGGTTCCTTCTGTTCTTACATCAATGCTGAAAAATAATCCCTGGATTGTAGCTAAGTTCCCGATGCTTCTCCTGCGCCGGAACTAATTTTTTAGAACTTTTTTACCAGGGTTTTCAGTCGCTTCCGGAAAGGAGGCATACCTTTTGTATCTGTTGAACAGATAACCATATCATTTCCATGTAATCTGCAGTAAACGCGGGAAAAAGGAGTGCATCGACCGGGACTCGAACCCGAGTTTAGGCGTTGGCAACGCCTAGTGATAACCACTACACTATCGATGCAGGTGTGCTCTATAATGTTAGTAAAATTTACATATATACATTACGATTCTGCATTTCTTTTAGAACCCGATCCATGCCCAGGAACCTGCTGCTGCACAACAGATCAGAAAGCCGATAATAGCCCCTGCATTAATATACGGAAGACCCGGTTGCGGTTTTCCTGAGTTCAGCGGAATCATAAGCAGGCACAAACCTGCAATTCCTCCAACCAGCGCGCCGAGTGCGGGAAGTGCAATCCCTGCTATTGAGAGTATTCCTTCGCCCCCTGCATAGACCTGTGCGGAAACCACAAGAATCGCAGGCATGATCATATCTCCCATTCCGATCATGTAGGCCCCGCGTTCCTCTTTTTTGTCCTGCAGGGAGAAGCCTGTCTTTCTGTACGAGTACCCGCGGGTTTTGGGGACAATAAACATAATCGGCATTTTCTGGCGGAGAACACCGTCCGCAAGTGTCAGCATATGTTTTGTCCGGTTTACTGATATCGCATCATATACAATTAACAGAATCAAGAGAATTATCACCGGAATGACCGAAAGCGAAACACCAAAGATCGAAGCACACCCTGCTGAAACAAGAATTCCAAAGACATTTATTACATACCATTCCGGTCGGTACCAGAGGAGAAGTACCACCAGTACCGCAACTACCACTCCAATGGGGGATGCCGGGAGCATCGGAACATAGGAGAACAGCAGTGAGGAGACGACATAGTAGATCACCAGTGCAAGACAGATCCCGATGATTGCACTGATAACCGTCTGTGCTTTCCATTTGATCAAAAGCAGCAGAATTGCGGTAAACACGAGCATGATGAACAGGAATACAAACGGATTTGCGATCGAGTCCGGATCCTCAAAAGCTCCAAGCCCAGCTTCTGTTACCGGGTAAATCAGCAGAAGCGACAGCACCCCTGTTGCAAGCATCAGGAATAGCATGCCAGCGTAGGGTACAAGAGAACGAATCGAGAATTCACTCATGTATAGGTAACTTAATATTTTAGCGGTCTCCTTAGTTAAAATATGAATGTTCGTCGTGAAAGCCTTCCGGGAATCCTACTGGAAATTCTGCTGGTAATTGTCATGGCAGTGTCCGGTCTTGCCATTATTATCCGGCTTTGGCAGGACGCAATTGTCGCAATCGGAGTTGAACTGCTGATTATTTCCGTGGGAGTACTGCTGCTTTCGATACTTTTCCGCCTTCGCCGTCTTGAAGAGCAGAGCGCGGCACGTGAGCGGATCATGCGCAGCAATCTTGAGGACCTTGGCCGGCAGATGATTCAGAGGCAGGATGCAACCTCGCAGAAGGTTGTTGAGGCGGTCGAGAGCATCAAAAGCAGAATGTACCGGTAAGGAGATTTCATGGGTGTTGCGCTGCGGCCGCTTATTGCGGACTATAAAGAGACCCTTGGATGGGATCAGCTTGGCGGTACTGCGGCCATTGATGCCTACAACGCCCTGTATCAGTTTTTAAGCGGCATTCGTCAGCCGGACGGCACACCGCTGATGGATGACGACGGCCATATCACGTCGCATCTCAGCGGTCTTTTGTTCCGTACCGCAAACCTTGTGGAAAAAAATATCACGCCTGTGTATGTGTTTGACGGAAAACCTCCGGCATTTAAGGAGGCTACCCTTGCCGAACGCCGTATCATTCGCGAAAATGCAAAGGATTCCTGGGAACGTGCAGTAAAAGAAGGGGATGAGGAGACTGCACGCAAGTATGCCATGGCATCATCAAAGGTTGATGCCTATGTCATCAACTCCTCCAAAGAACTTCTAACGGCCCTGGGAATCCCGTGGATTCAGGCCCCTGAGGAGGGAGAAGCACAGTCTGCCTACATGGCAGCCGCAGGGGACGTGACTTATGCTGTCTCCCAGGACTATGACTCCCTGCTGTTTGGAACACCGAAACTTCTCCGGAACCTCACGGTTTCAGGCAAGCGCCGTATGCACGGAAAGTATGTGCCGGTCTATCCGGAGCGGCTGATTTTGGAAGATGTCCTGAACGGGCTTGGCATGAGCCGTGTTGAGTTGATCGCAGCAGCCCTTCTCATAGGGACCGACTACAACAGCGGTGTAAAGGGTGTAGGGCCGAAGACTGCGGTAAAGATTGTTCGTGACGGAAAGTTCGCCGAGCGCATTACCGAGTCGGAAAACGCCGCAGACCCGGAGGACCTTATCTGTTACTTCCTTGACCCGCCTGTGGAAAAGAACTACACCATTGCAAAAAGATCCCCTGTGCAGGAGAAGGTGTTTGAGATTCTCTGTGAAGAGCACGGCTTCTCGGAGGAACGCGTGTCTGCGGGACTCGAACGGCTCGGTGCAAAAAAGGGCCAGGCGACCCTTGATGCCTGGTTCTGAGGTCAGACCCAGTGGGTATAATCCTGTTTTGCCGCAATTACCGCACGTATTCCCCCGCGGGGATTTGGGACATCCCCGAAATATCGCGGAATGATATGCAGATGGACATGCATGATTGTCTGACCTGCTGCCTCTCCGCAGTTTATGCCCAGGTTGTAACCAGCAGGCGCATATCGTTCATCCAGTAGTTTTTTTGCCTGGTTGGCAAGTACAAACATGGCGGTCTGTTCTTCAGCCGTGAGATCAAACCAGGATGCTGTATGCCGCTTTGGCATCACCAAGACATGGCCGGGCGAGACCGGATACTGATCATACTTGGCGAATGCCAGATCATTTTCCAGAAGAATGTTGTCCGGGTTGCAGAAAGGGCAGTCTGTCATAAAAAATATTATTGTGTTGATTTTTTACCAAGCAGGCGGTCACGCATTGCGGTAAGTTCGTCATAATACACAACACCTATCTCACGGAGTACCGCAACCATGGTGGGGTTGAGCCGGAAGAGAAGGTAGGCAATGACGACCAGTACTGCCAGTGCAAGGAGTTCGCAGAACACGTTGTGCGCCCAGAAGAAACTTGCATAGCCAACCATCTCTGGTCCTGGGAACCATTCCTGGAACCAGGGGTACCATTGCTGGGTATATGCGGTTACAACATATGCATTGCGGAAGATGTTCACTGCAAAGATAGGGATTGTCACCAAAAAGAACAATCCGAGTTTCCTCTTCCAGCTCGACGGGATGATGGCCACTACCCCGAGAAGAATGGCTATTGCCTGAATTCCGGTACAGCCAAGAATCACCTCTACCTGATAACCGAAGGTGTTGCCCGGCAGAACCTCACCCATGAAGATGTTCCAATCCGCCATGGTAAACGGTGTTCCAATTGCTGTCAGAACAACAGCTACCAGTTCCACCACCACGCTGATGAGCCAGTTTCCAACTGCCGGAATGAACGCAAACGGTGCATATACCAGATAGGCAATGGATGCTGCATACGTGAGGCGGCGAATATAGTAGTCGTCCATGAACAACCGCTTTACGGTGATGTAAACACACGGAATGGCAACAATTGCAATTGTTGGATAGACAAAGTTTCCCTCTTCAAAAAAGAAAGGAAACATCAGCAGGAGGACCGCCTCCATTGTAATCCACCCTACACTCGCCACGTACTTCTGATGCTTTCCCGGAATCAGAAACAGCAGGAATGCAATACAGGAAAAGATGACTACGGCTTCGATCAACTGCTCCAGCATAAGAACTGGTTACACTGTTAGCCGTAATGGCTGAATAGGGTTTTGTTGGGGTTCTGCACCTGTGGGTATGGTCACAGTATATAAGGTTCCAAGACAAATATTTAACTCTATGATGTTCTGTCCGAAATGCGGGAAACTGATGAAGTCCAAAGACGGCAAGCTGACCTGTGCAAAATGCGGGTATGCAGAGGAGATCAGCTCAGCAGAGAAGGAACATATGAAAAAGGTTGCTTACATGCAGGAGAACGACATCCTCATCGTTGACGACGATATGGAGATCGAGACAAAGCCGACCTGTGCCATCAAGTGCCCAAACTGCGGACATGGAATTGCCGAGTGGTGGCTTCGCCAGCTCCGCAGTGCAGATGAGTCAGAGGTCCGGTTCTTCCGCTGTACCAAGTGCAAACACACCTGGCGTGAATACGATTAATACTGTCATTCAGAGAGAGTCATCTCTCAACTGATTTTTTCTGCGGCATCAACCGAGTTTTTATATAGTTACCTGTTTTAGATATAAATATGTCAGGCCTGCCCGATGAGTCATTGAAGATCGAGAATGTGGTTGCATCCACAAAAGTGAATGATAAACTGGATCTCCTCGTTCTCGCAGCGCAGATACCCGGCGCAGAATACAACAAACAGCGGTTCCCGGGTGTCGTTTTGCGGATGCAGAACCCGAAAATTGCGGCATTGGTATTCGGATCAGGAAAGGTTGTGCTTACCGGTGCAAAGAGTATTGACAGTCTCAACAAAGGTCTTGAGTACCTGGTAGGCCTGCTTCGTGACCTCAACATCGAGATTGTGGACAATCCCACCTACAGTATTCAAAATATTGTCACCTCCGCAGATCTTGGTTCACGTATCAACCTTAACAAGATTGCAATGAGCTTTAACCTTGACAAGATCGAGTACGAGCCCGAACAGTTCCCGGGCCTTGTGTACCGGCTTGATGATCCGAAGGTTGTTGTTCTCCTGTTTGGATCAGGAAAGCTGATCATCACCGGCGGCAAGGTCCCCGAGGATGCTAAACGGGCGGTCCAAAAGATCTACCAAGATCTCTCTGATATGAAGATGCTTTGATCTTGCTGGGTTACCGGCATCCCTGAATCTTTTTTGCTCATCTCTGTGTTACTCTATACCTTACTGTTCTTTGGCACTTTTAAGTCGTTGAGACTACACCAAATACAGCGGCAATGCTATAAATTTATACGGTGTATAAGTATAGTATTATTAACGACCGTCACACTGGTATGTTCGGGTGTGTCAAGGGGTATTACAGATGTTAAAAGCAACAATTGATGCAGATATTTTCCGGGAGACTATCGATGCGGTCTCCGCACTGGTGAACGAATGCCGACTTCATGTCGATGAACACGGCATCCGCACAATCACGGTTGATACCTCCAACGTTGCCATGGTATCCCTGGAGCTTGAAGCCGGTGCTTTCTCCTCTTATGCTGCAGAACCAGCGGAGCTTGGTCTTGACATCGAGAAGATCCGGGCAATGATGGGCATGATCGGAAAGACCGATGCAGTTGCGCTTGAACTCGATGATACCGGAAAGAAACTGAAAATCAGCTTCGGCGGTTACGAATACTCCATTACGCTGCTTGACACCAAGACCATCAGAAAGGATCCGAACGCCCCGAACCTTTCCCTCCCTGCAACATTTGAGATCTCTGGGTCGATGTTCTACGATGCTATCAAGGCAGCAGCCATGGTTTCTGATAAGATCTCCCTGTCTGTTAACCCGGAGACCCAGATATTCACCATGAATGCGGAGGGTGACAGCGACAGAATCAAACGCGAACTCGCCGGTGATGACGTCCACTATATCTCCTGTGCTGCAGCACGTTCCCTGTTCTCCCTTGACTATCTGAAAGACATGGGTAAATCAATCAGCAGAGCAGACAAAGTCCAGATCCGGCTTGGCAATGACCACCCGGTGCAGTTCTCCTTTGTCTATGCTGACGGCAAAGGTAAGATTGGCTATCTGCTTGCCCCGAGAATTGAGGCAGACTAACCATGCGTCTCGCCGTTGAGCCGCGCGATCTAACCCACTATCCTTTTTTAAAAGAGTCCCAGGAGTTTCTTGCCGCACGCGGCATTAAAATGAATGATCTTGCTGCATCAGCCCTTGGGCGACGGTATCTCGATGCAGCGGTTGAGCGGGTTGCCTGTGCTATCGACGGAAAAGAGATCTATCCGGAATCATCCGATGCTGTTGCCGATGTTGCAACGTACGTGCTTGCACGGGTTCTTGTTTCCTGCATCAAAGACCGTAATCTTATTGAACGGCTCGCACGAATGGAGGCAAAACGGGTGTACTTCTACATCCAGGAAGAGGCGAATGAAAAACTCAAGAGTCATGTCTGTGAGACTCTTGGTATTACCATGGGTATTGGGAAGATGCCGGTGATCAAATATGTGGAACTTGCCTCGACCGTCCGCGAGCCGAAGTGGCGTCTTATCAACCGTGATGTGGATGGCGGGATGGTTACAATATCCGAGGATGAACTGGATGTCCTGCTGCGGGAACGCATCAGAAAAATCCTTGTGTCGCAGCTCCCTCTCACCATTCCCCCGTCGATGGAGCACGAGTTTGTGCCCTGGTGCGAAAAGATTACCGCTGCTTTGCAGGAGAGAACACTCGCAGAGTTTGGGGCTATCGATGAGTCAGCATATCCTCCGTGTATTCAGGCACTGATTGCTGGGGCTGCTGCCGGTGTTAACCTTTCCCACTCGGGAAGGTTTGCAATGACAGCGTTTCTGAACAACATCGGCATGACTCCGAACCAGGTTGCGGGAATATTTGCCCGGAGTCCTGATTTTAATCCCGATATGACCATGTATCAGGTGGATCACATTACCACGCACGAGTACACGACGCCTGCCTGCCAGACCATGCTGACACATGGTATCTGCGTGAATCGTGATTCTCTGTGCGACAAAATTGCCCATCCCTTAAACTACTATCGTGCAAAGAAGAAACTTCTGGAAAGAAAACGTCTCCGGCAGGAGGCACAGGCATTGGCTGATGCAAAAAAAACTGTTTCGGAAAAGCCGGAGAAACAGCTGTAATCCCGTAAATATTTATAGACATCGTCGATACATCATATGAGTAAACTGTGTGGTGTGGAGGAACAACGTGCCAGTAGTAATTCATCCTGACTCAGCGAAACAAACCCTGTATTCTATGCTCAAATACGGAGCAGAGCGAGCAGGAGATGACCGCCCAGCTCTTGCCTATTATGGGAACCACATCAGTTACGGACAGCTTCTTGCTGATGTTCATGCCTGCGCTGCTGGTCTCCGTGCCCACGGGGTTAAACGTGGTGATTTTGTTACCATCTTTCTTCCTAACATTCCGCAGTGCGTTGTTGCCGTCTATGCGGTCAATCTTATCGGCGCGGTCTGCAACATGGTTCACCCGCTGTCAACCACCGGTGAGACTGGATATGCCGTTGATCTGACCGAAAGCAAGTATGTGCTGACCTGTGAGATCAACGAAGCGGTCTGTTCAGGAATGGATGTCGAGATTATCCGGTGCAGAACCCCCTCCTACTTCCCCAAAACCCCGAAAGGCTATCTTATGGGGTGGATGTACCGCCGTGCAGTCCGGAAGTGCCTCAACGGTGAAAACGTCCGCAGAATAACCGAGTGGGATGATCTTCTCGCAGAGGGGCGTGCCGTGGTTGCTGCATCCGGTATTCCTGAGATGGTGGGATCACCGGACGACACCGCAGTTATTATGTACACAGGCGGAACGACCGGGACAGCAAAAGGTGTGATGCTCTCTAACTTTGCGGTTAATACCGTCGCTGTTCAGCTTGTTGTCGGTATCGGTGGTGAGGATATTTGTGTGGGTGACGGATTCCTGGCTATTCTCCCGATGTTTCACGCATTCGGTCTTGCCGTTACTGCCCATACACCGCTTTCTGCCGGTCTGAAGGTTGTTCTTCTGCCGAGGTTTAATGCAAAGGAGTGTGCGCACGCAATTCTCTCGGAAAAGACCGCATATATTGCAGGGGTTCCCGCAATGTACGAGCGGATGTACAGTGAGTTTGAAGGAAAGGATCTCTCGTTCATCAAACTGATCGTTGCTGGCGGCGACAGTGTCAGCGGCAGTCTCATCAACCGGTACAACCAGCTTCTCCGTCAGGGGAACTGTATGGTGAAGTTCCGTCCCGGGTACGGGCTGACCGAGGCATGCAGTGTCTGTGCACTGACAGAGGATGGATACCGTACTGTTCCCACCGGTTGTGTCGGTATTCCGCTGATGGGAAACAAAGTCTGTACGGTTGAGCCGGGAACAATCAATGTTCTGCCCGACGGAGAGGAGGGGGAGCTTTGCCTGTTCAGCGGTGCAGTAATGACCGGGTACTACCGGAACCAGGAGGCAAGCGAGGCTGTTCTCAGGAGGCATGAGGATGGAAATATCTGGCTGCACACCGGGGATATTGTAAAGATTACTCCGAACGGCGACATTTGTTTCCGCTCACGGTACAAACGCATGGTAAAGGTGAACGGCTACAATGTATACCCCATGATGATTGAGGAGGTCATGCAGACGCATCCCGACGTCAAGGAGGTCTGCGCAATTGGTATTCCCTGGAAGCATGATACCAGAATCAAGCTGTATGTCACATTGAAGCGGAAGATGGATCCGGCAGAAGCGGAGCGCAAGCTCATTGAGTATGCAATGGGAAGACTGAACAGGTGGAGTATTCCCGCCGCAGTCGAGATTGTTGCCTCCCTCCCGCGTACAAAAATGGAAAAAACCGATTATCGTGCGCTGGAGGAGTTAGAGCTCCGTAAAAACGCATCCCGCTGAGTCTAAACAGCAAAAAAAATATTTTTTCCCTGATGTTTTAGGTGATTGTCTTTTTGATAACAGTCAGACCGGCAACGGTCAGATAGACAACGAACAGTATTAATGCACCAATGTAGCCGTATGCCGCAGGCATAACCATCGGCAAAGCGAACAAGAGAATGCCGAACACGATCAGGGCGGAAACCCCGACAATGATATCCAGAACCCATCCTTTCATGATATATGAATTGGCGTGTGTGCTTTTATGAGTTTTGATAACGCAAGTATAAGGTATGGAAAAGGATAAGGCGTTATCCCTTCTGTATGAACATGTAAAGGCGGATTCGCTTCGCGGCCACTGCATTGCGACCGCTGCTGTTATGAAGGGACTTGCCGAGGAGCTTTCGGAGGATGCAGGTCTGTGGGAGACGATTGGTATTCTGCATGACATTGATTTCGAAGAAATTGGCGAGGATATGACCCGGCACGGCCTTGCTGGATATGATATTTTAAAGGCCGCCGGAGTCAGCGATGAGATTGCAGAGCCGATCAAACGCCACAATCATATGCTGTTTTCGGGCGAGTATACAACTCCGGTCGAGATCTGTCTGCAGGTTGCCGACAGCGTCTCCGGTCTGGTGATTGCATGTGCCTACGTCAAAGGAGGCAAAATTACGGATGTCACGCCAAAGACGGTGACAAAGAAGTACAAAACGGCCTCTTTTGCTGCGGGATGCGACCGGAACAGAATTGCCCTTGGCGATGCGCTTGTTCCACGTGAGCGGATGTATGAGATTGCAATTCGCGAGATTTCCGCGGTACGGGATCAGCTCGGGCTTGCATAATTATGTCGGCAAAAGAGCAGTCTGTAATACTGAAGGCTCTTCAGCAGGCACACGGTCGTGTGATGAATATTCCACGCTATCTCCTTCCTTCCGGCGGGGTGGCACTTGCGTATGCCGTACCAAATCCCCGTGACATAAAAGACATCGCGGTAGTCAGGTCGAACGGAATTGGGTTTGGTACCGACGACACACTTGTCCGCGTGCTGCTGACGGTCGTCAGATTTGACGCCGAAGTCCGCGCGGTTGGCTGTATCCGGTACACCGAGGAGATCGCGGACGTTGTCAGGGAAACGCTGCGTGATGTTGCCGAGTACGATCCGTCAAAGTTTCCACCGGGGATCTCGAGTATGGACTGGGGGATTGCCTCCTGCTGCCGTGACGGTGTCCCTCTGGTCATTATCGACAGCGGAACCAAGGATACCGAGCCGCTGATCCGGATTCTTGGGACCACTCCTGAAGAGGTTGCAAACAGAATCCTTATCATATCTGAACGACTTACATATACAGACATCTGAGGAATATCGCATGGGAATTAAGCCAAGCTATATCAAGACTATGGGCACTGCCCTCATGGAACAGCACGGAGCAAGCTTCAACAACAACTTTGACGACAACAAGAGAGTTGTTTCCGAGGTCACCACCATTGAGAGTAAGATCATCCGCAACCGTGTTGCCGGATTCATTACCCGCAAGGTCAATACCAACAACCGCCGCCGGTAAATTATCACCCCCGCAAATACTCGTGCGGGATGTGTCCGTTCCCCCGTGGGGTTCCGCCTCCCGGCGAAAAAAAACATTTTTTCTGTCTGTACTGTACCGGATAGTTTTCAGGATCAGCGCATCATACTGCTACGGTCAGTTCGGTTTTTTGTGCATGTCCAAGCGAAGTTACATGTAGCTGGTGCGTCCTACGTATAAGTACTATGTTTGAAGGTGTGATTCCTGCACTCATCACTCCGTTCCGTGAGGATCCTTCACAGCCTCTTGATATTGAGGGACTCCGGAGCTGTATTGAGCATGTGATCTCCGGAGGCGTTCACGGTCTTCTGCCCTGCGGCTCGACCGGCGAGTCGGCAACGATGACACATGCCGAACACATCCGTGTCATTGAAGAAGCGGTATCCGCGGCAAACAACCGTATTCCTGTTATTGCCGGAACCGGGTCCAACAACACTGAGGAGGCACTTCTCATGACCCGCGCCGCAAAAATTGCCGGAGCAGACGGCGCCCTTCTGATCAGCCCCTACTACAATAAACCAAACCGGAGCGGTCTTCTCAAGCATTACAAAAAGGTCGCAGATGTCGGTCTTCCCGTGGTGGTGTACAACATCCCGGGCAGAACTGGTCAGAACCTGCCGCCGGACTTAATCATCGAGATGGCAAAGACCATCCCCAACATCGTTGCCGTCAAAGAAGCAAGCGGCAACATTGATCAGATGATGGCAATCATTCACGGTCTTGAGGGTGTGGAGCGCGAGTATCCGTTTGTTCTTACCTCCGGTGATGATTCGCTGACGCTTCCGGTACTTTCCATCGGTGGTCAGGGATGTATCTCTGTTACCGCAAACATTGAGCCGAAACGGATGGTTGCCATGTATGATGCCTTTGTGCACGGCGATATGGACAAGGCACGCAAAATCCACTACGAGCTAATGGAGCTGTCCAAAGCACTGTTCATGGATGTCAACCCTGTTCCGGTCAAACGTGCGGCAGAGATCCGCGGCCTTATTGCCTCCGGCAATGTCCGCCTGCCGCTGGACTCGCTGAATCCGCAAATGACCGAGAAACTTCGGGAGGTGCTTTCCCACTATGACTAAAGTAATGATCTGCGGCGCACTTGGCCGCATGGGCACAACCATCGCCAACATGGTTGTGGAAAATCCGGACCTTGAACTGGTCGGCGGTGTTGATATCCGTCCTGGGCAGATTCTGGGAAAACCGGTGGTGGAGTCGTCCTGCCTTGCTGCATTCATCGAGGAGCAGAAGCCGGATGTGATGATCGACTTCACGGTTGCTGCGGCAACCATGGTGAATGCAAAGATTGCGGCTGCCCACGGTGTGGCTCTTGTTATCGGAACGACCGGTTTTACGCCCGAGCAGGATGCCGAGCTGCTTGATGCTGTCAAGGGTGTGCCGGTTGTGAAGACGACAAACTTCAGCGTCGGTGTCAACATCTTCTGGGAACTGGTGCGTGAAGCTGCAAAGAGACTTGGCGACTATGACATTGAGGTAATCGAGGCTCACCACCGCCACAAGAAGGATGCTCCGAGCGGAACCGCCAAGACGATTCTGAAGGTTCTTGAAGAAGAGGTCGGCAAGCGTGAGGAGATGTACGGCCGGTGCGGCATGACCGAGCGCGGAAATGAGATAGGTGTTCATGTAATCCGCGGCGGGGATGTTGTTGGGGACCATACCGTTCAGTTCCACCAGAACTACGAGACGATCGAGCTGACACACCGGGCATATGACCGGGCAGTGTTTGCCCGCGGTGCGGTCCGTGCGGCTGCATGGGTCCCGGGTAAAGCTCCGGGCCTCTACACCATGAAAGAAGTTCTTGGTCTGTAACGTCCAGGACGGTTTCGAGGAAAAGAACGGGGTTTTGTTCCCCGGTCGAAACCTATTTTTATCTCTGGTTGAAATAGAGTAAGAACTATTTGAGGTATTCGAAATGGTAGCAGTAGTTAATAAAGACAAGTGTACCGGCTGTGGAACCTGTGTGGACATCTGCCCGGCAGCATCCATCGAACTTGCAAACGACAAGGCAGTTGTGGACGCTTCCGCATGTGTTGACTGTGAGACCTGTGTGGATGAGTGCCCGGAAAGCGCCATCCACATGGAATAAACATATTCACATTATTTTCTTTTTTGTCAGTTCTTTTCTGTGGTGTATTTGACCTGTATCCTAACGCTTTTTGTCTATCCCGACAAACTACTACTATGTTACCGCAGAGAAACGAGTACTCCAACGAGGTCGAGTATCTCTACCATAAGTCACTGATTCTGGAAAATCCGTCCGAGATGGATCGCGTCCTCTACTTTTACCTCATCGATGCCGTTGCGCATCTAGACTATACCCTGAGTTCTCTTGCCTACAATCCCGACTCAATCCGCTGTGTGATGACAGCAGAGTACCTCCGCCACCGCGTGGACCTGGCAAAGGAGGGAGACAATGCCCTGTTCCCCGGATTTATGGTCTGGCTGCGGGATACAAATCAGGAGATGTTTGAGAACTGTCCGATGCTCTGGCAGCTTGTCTATGATCCGGACGAGCCGACGCGGTATGTAGGTTTCCGGATCGTTCTTGACCCAGCATCCCGGTCTCCGCTGCCGCCGCAGTTCTTCCATGACATGGCAGACGATCTCTTTTCCCAGCCGATGCTCAGGAGTCTTTATCCGACTGGAGCTCTTGGGAAGCTGTTTGCTGAGTACAAGGCAAAGCACGCCTGAGGTAAGCGATGGATGTTGTACGTATCTGTTCGGAACTGGTGAAGATCAAAAGCGAAAACCCGCCGGGCGACACAACAGAGGTTGCCCAGTATATTGCTTCGCTTCTTGACGGACTTGGGATTCGTTCGGATATTACGGAAGGATCTCCCGGTCACTGCAATGTTGTTTCCCGGGAACAGAACCGTGCATTAATGCTTTCCGGCCACATGGACGTGGTTCCCGCCATGGAGGAGGGTTGGGATATTCCTCCGTATGCGGGGGCCATTGACGATACTTACGTACACGGCCGCGGAAGTACGGACATGAAGGGTGGCTGTGCGGCAATTCTTACTGCGGTGGAACGGGCGGTAAATGACTGCGGTGAGAGTCCGGTGTCTCTTGCATTTGTCTGTGATGAGGAGGGAGGAGGCTGTTACGGCACGCGGTATCTGATTGAAAAGCGGCTGATTCATCCGTGTGATGTGCTGATTGCAGAACCGACCCCAGCTTTTGCGCCTTCGGTCGGTCAGAAAGGGATCTGCCGGTTTGAGGTGGAGTTTACGGGAACACCGGGGCATTCATCGCTGTTCCCGATTGTTGGGGAGAGTGCGATTATGCAGGCGTTTTCGTTTCTTTCCTGGATGGATACGCTGCACAAACGTGTGTACCCGCAGTCTCCTGCGCTGGAAAAAATCATTGAACATTCGATTGCTATCAGCGATATGCAGGAGGGGCAGGCCGGTCATGAGCTTTCCCCGATTTTCCGGCAGATCATGTACAACCCCGGGATTATCACCGGCGGCGAGCGCGTGAATATTGTTGCGCAGAAGTGTCACCTGACGATGGATCTCCGGCTGCCGTGGGGTTGTGACTGCGACGAGGTTCTCGGCGAGGTGTTCGGACACTTGCCGCCGTCAGCCCGGGTTACACCGATTACCAAGGCGAACGCTTCCCTTACGGACCCGGAGTCGTATCTGGTGCAGAGCACGGCAAAGGCGATCAGCAGTGTGTATAATATTGTCTCAAAACCGATGGTGCAGTGGGCAGCATCGGATGCACGTGCGCTGCGCAAGGCAGGGTTCCGGGCAATTGAGTACGGCCCGGGCGAGCTGTGCGGTCTGCACGGACTGAATGAGCGTGTCCGGATTGATCAGCTGCGGTCGGTTGAGGAGATCTATTACCGGCTGATCAATATGTATCGTGAGCGGTTCGGGTTCTGATTGTTCCCGGATTCTTTTTCATTTTTCTAATTTTGTAACCATCTCGACGTTTATAACTACCACCTGCAAATCAATTACGTGTATGAAACGTATTGGCACATTACTTCTTGTGCTCCTGTGTGTTGGAGCAGTTCTTTTGACGGCGGGCTGTGTGAACACAAACAGCCAGCCGGATCCGGCGGGGACAACATGGGTTCTCGCAGGATTTGGTACCGACTCCGATGGTGCAGCAGCACCTGCGGCAACTATCTCTCTTACATTCCGTGACAGCGGTAATGCGTCCGGATGCGGAGGCGTGAACAGTTACTCTGTATCCTACACCGCAGATCCGAACACTGGCTCTCTCAGTTTTGGTGATGCTGTAGTTACCCTGATGGCAGGTCCTGAGCAGTTCATGGCTGACGAGACCGCCTACTTTACTGCCCTTGCCAACGTCACCGGATACAAACTGGCCGATGAGACCCTTGTCCTGACCGATAAAGACGGTGCGACCCTGTTGATCTTTACCGTGCCGCTTGAGAACACTGCATGGGCTGTAGTTTCCTATACGGCACCAGGTGCTTCTGACACCACCGAACCGCTTGCTCTCATGACGATCAGCTTTGCGGAGAACGGCACGGTATTTGGATCCGGCGGTATTAATCAGTTCACCGGAACCTGGACACTGGACGGTACAACTCTCAAGATCACCGACATTGTCAGTACCAAGGCTGCGGGAGCCCCTGCCCTTATGGCACAGGAGGATGACTACTTTGCTCTTCTTCCGGGTGTAAGCGGCTTTACCTTTAAGATGGGTTCACTCATTCTGACTGATGACGGCGGCAACGCTGTTCTTACCTTCCGCAGCATGCTGGCGGACACCACCTGGGAGCTTCTCTCCATCAATGGTATTGTGCCTCCGGCAGCAGCAAATACTGTTACCCTGCAGTTTGAAAGCACCGGAGTCCTTACCGGTCAAGCACCCATCAACACCTACGGCGGTTCGTGGAGAGCCACAGGTATTGACACCCTTGTTGTCAGTGACGTTGTCACGACCTTAATTGCTTCCACCAGTGATGAGGTCAATGCCTATGAGAGCCAGTACTACGGCATTCTCAACAACGTAAGTGACTACCGGATTGCCGACGGAACGCTGACGCTTACGGATCACAACAGCAACACGATGCTGTTTGCGGTAAACGTTGCCGAACAGCTGAAAGGAACCGAGTGGGTTTTGGCCAGCGACAGCAGTATTACCCTTGTTATCGGAACGGACGGCGGTATCAGCGGTCAGGCTCCGATCAACGTCTACTCTGCAAATGCTGCCTTTGCCAAAAACCAGGCTCTTTCCATTACCGGAATTACCACCACCAAGATGACCGGGCCTGCTGATCTGGTTACGAGCGAGACGTCCTATCTGACCACTCTTGGCGAAGTCACCGGCTATAACCTCGTTGACGGTCAGCTTGTCTTAACCGGCACAGGCGGGACTGCGCTCCTGACCTACAATCAGGCATAATCACTCCACTTTTTTCGCGCGAGGGGGTGCCCGGGTGCTGCAGCACTCTTGTGCATATGATGAATAGATCAGGTATGTTTAACCTGCTAACCTCACCGCAGAATCTTTCTTTTGGACATTGGGGGCATCTTTCAGAAAATCTTGAATATGTCCTTTGTTTTGAAAACAAAGCCCGTATAACTGAAAATAAATTCGTAGTTTAAGCCAGCCTTATATGCTCTTGGGATCAAGTATGTAGTATGAAACGCACAGGACTTGTGTTACTCGCCCTCATTCTTGCAGGCGGACTTGTCTTTGCGGCAGGCTGTGTTGCAGCACCGCAGACCCAGTCCCTTGAGGGCAACTGGATCCTTACTGGAATCGGATCCAACTCGACTGTAGAACACCCAACCGGTATCATCAGCATGGAGATCGCCGGAACTAACGTCAGCGGCAATGCCGGTGTCAATTCCTACCACGGTACCATCACCATTGAAGATGGAAAAGTAACGTTCAGCCCAATGGCAACGACCCTGATGGCAGGACCTGAGGGCATGATGGCACAGGAAACTGCGTTCCTTGCAACACTCCAGAATGTCACCGCATACACCATTGCAAACGGTGTATTAACCTTCACTGATGCTTCCGGCAATGTGCTTCTGACCTTCGCAGCAATGCCCGCAGAGACCCTTGACGGAACCTCCTGGACCCTTGAAGGCAACAATGACGTCACCCTTGAGTTCACCAACGGTGCATTCAACGGTCAGGCTCCGGTTAACCTCTACTTCGGCAGCTGGTATGTTACCGAGAATGGTATCCTCTTTGGTGCGACCGGTACCACTATGATGGCAGGACCTGAAGACCAGATGACTGCTGAGACCGAGTTCTTCGCAGCCCTGAACAACGTCACCGGCTACAAGATCGCCGAGGGCAAGCTTGTTCTGACCGACAAAGACGGTAAGACCCTGCTGACCTTTACCGAGGCTGCTCTTGAGCAGGCAGGTTCCACAATCTCTGGAAACTGGACCCTCGAAGGCAACAACAACGTGACCCTTGACATCACCGCAGACGGTGCATTCAACGGCCAGGCCCCGGTTAACCTCTACTTCGGCACGGCAACCATTGACGGTAACTCCCTCAGCTTTGGTACTGTCGGCGCAACCAAGATGGCAGGACCTGAAGACCTGATGACCGCAGAGAATGAGTTCTTCGCAGCCCTGAACAACGTCACCGGCTACAAGATCACCGACGGCAAACTTGTCCTGACCGACAAGGACGGCAACACCCTGCTGACCTTTGTGCAGTCCTCTGACTCCGGCAACGCTGACTCCCAGGCACCGGTTGACGATGAACTGGTCAAGGAGTGGGTCCTTGCTGACAACGACAAAGTTACCCTCAACATCACCGCAGACGGCGCATTCAACGGCCAGGCTCCGGTTAACCTCTACTTCGGCAGCTGCACTGTCACTGAGGACGGCCTTACCTTTGGCGCAGTTGGTTCCACCATGATGGCAGGACCTGAAGAGGATATGGCAGCAGAGAGTGAGTTCTACTCAGCACTTGGAAGCGTGGCAGGATACAAAGTTGTTGACGGTCAGCTTCTCCTCACCGACGCAGCAGGAAACACCGTGCTGACGTTTGAGTAAATTCAATAATACTGTCACAATACACACCCCAAACACACACCAATTTTTCTTTTTTGATGTTTTGTAAAAACAGGAGTTGGGTTACTCCGTCCGCTGCCGAATGAGTATTACCGCGATAAGCAGAACAACTGCGGCTGCCAGAACCGGCCAGGGATGAATTGTTATGAGTTCTGTTTTCGGGAGAATTACGGTAAACAGCGGTATGCCGATGAGTATGATACCTGCGGCAGTTCCCGCAATACAGCGGTTTTTCCATCTGTCCTTTTCCGGGAGTCCCCATACTGCCCGGGAGAGTATCCAGAGGACGATGGTGCCGCAGATGACGGCAAACAGAATCAGTGCAAAAAACGCAGGCGTTAGTGTGAGTGTTGAGGTAAGATCAAGGCTTCCTGCTGTGATCATCTCCACAATCAGCAGGACAATTCCTGCATAAAGACATAGTTCAATGACCTCCAGTATTTTTGCCGGGATGGATTTTGTTCTTCCGTTTGCGATCAGTTCGTCGCAGAACTGCTTGTAGTCCTCCCCGACCGCATCTGAGAACCGCTCTCCCCGTTGTTGTGCCTCTAATGCCATACCGGTCAGGTCTTTCCGGATGGTTTCGACTTCAAGTTCTTTGAGGTTTGAGCTGAGCAGATAGAAGTACATCCGTGTGATCAGGTCGCTGTTCTCTTTTGTCAGTTTCTTTTCCAGTTCGTTGTTCTCGGTTCTGAGTTGTGATAACTCTGACATGTTACTCCTCCTCTACAAGGATGCGCTCAACTGCACTTGAAACGGCTTTCCATGCCTCTGCAAACTCTTCAGCGGTTTTTCTGCCGCTGTCGGTGAGATGATAGTATTTTCTGCTCGGACCAAGGGGGGAGACCCGGTACTCGGAGGTGATCAGGTTCTTCTTTTCCAGCCGTACCAGAAGGGGATAGATGGTTCCTTCCCGGATGCCGCAGAAGCCGTACTGGATCAGCCTTTCCATGATCTCGTACCCGTATGTTGTTTCCCGGCCAATGATCAGAAGAATACATCCTTCGAGTGTTCCTTTCATCAGCTGTGCTCGATCAAACATTTTCCTATCTCACTATGTTGTATTGCCTGCTACTTTGTTATACATAGTAGTTGTGAGATATTTTCTTAAATACGTATCGGCGGTACCGAAAAAAGAGAAGTCCCGGTTTATTTTTGTCGGGAACAGAAATGGCCGGCGATAAACTCGCGGATCAGGTGTGCCGCAACGACCGCGGTCTGGCCTGCATCATTTGGAAGGACCTCGACATAGTCGAATCCGACCACGTTCTTTTGTGCAATCCTGCGGATGACTGATCTGATGTCCGTCGGCGTCAGTCCGAACGGCTCCGGCGTTCCAAGCCCCGGCGTCAGGCAGCAGTCAACTGCATCTGCGTCGATGGAGAGGTACACCGTCTCCTCACCGATAAGACCGCTTACCTCCTCAAGAATTGCGGTGATGCCGCGTTCCTGCACGTCGTCTGCGGTGTAGAGGTGATACTCATTTCGTGCTGCGGCAAACTCCTCGCGGGTACCGCTGCGGGGACCTATCAGGATAATGTTCTTGACTGTTTCTGCAACCCGTGCAGTGACACAGTCATGGTTGTAGGGGGAGCCCCGGAACTCATCCTGCATATCCAGATGTGCGTCGCAGACGACATACCAGGCGGGGGCGAGTGTTTGGACTGCCCCGATTGTTACCGAGTGTTCGCCGCCGATCATCACCGGGATTTTTTCATCCTTAACGAGATCAGAGACAGCATCCGCCACCTGATCGACAACCAGGTCCGGCAGACAGTCGCAGTAGAGGTCGCCCATGTCGTGGAACCCAATCTCCGGCATCTCGATGTCGTAGTACGGCAGATACGTCTCAAGATTGTAGGATGCGGCACGGACTGCCAGCGGAGCATCACGCGCACCTGCCTTAAACGATGTCGTCCCGTCGAAGGGAACTCCAAAAATTACGTAGCGTGCGTCGTTGTATTCAGTTTCTGCATCCGCGAAAAGAGTGTTAGAAAAAGACTGCATGGATGTATTGTGCAGTCTTAGATGTCAAGCTTACGCTTGCCAAGGGATTCAATGTAGGGAACTTCCTGAGCAGGCTGGAAGGTTGCAACGATATCATCGTCAACAACAAGTTCGAAGTTGTTGAAGTCCTTCATGTCCATAAAGGTCACAACGTTTCCTGCGATGGTCAGGATCTGTCCGGTCTTGCGCTCAACGATCGGTGCGTAGATGGTTGCGGACGTCGGGGAGACGACGGAACGCTTCTGACCGTCAAAGAGACCGACTACATCGATTCTTGCCTTTGCTGCTCCGTGCTTTCCCGGCTTGGAGATTGCAATGCTCTGGATCTTGCACGGTTCGTCGTCAACAACAACGTAACGGCCTTCCTTGAGCTTACCAACTTCTGTCTGTTCCTTCATGATAATTAACTCTGACTAATTATGTGAGGTAATTGCTTATGAGTGTTGCGACAGATACGCGGGTGCCTTTTCGTTCACCCGTTGATTTCATGAGGCTGCCGCACTAATACAAATGTATCGTATGGTAACGCCGTTTCAGTTTCTTTCCGTCTGCGATGAGGTCGGGAAAATTATGGTGCAGGAGCTTTCCCCGCTGATAGGTACAGCCTACGGCGGTGAGGAGTTGTGCATCGGTGCGGACAACACGCCAACAGAACGCATCGACCGCGTGGCAGAGGATCTGGTTCTGTCGGTGTTTCGTGAGAGGAAGATCTGCCGGTCGCTTCTTTCAGAGGAGGCGGGAATGGTTGATATCGGCGGTGATTTCGGGATAGCCTATCTCGATCCTGTGGACGGGACGTTTAATGCAGTCTCCGGAATTCCCTTCTATGCGTTGTCGATTGCACTTTCCGACGGTAAGCAGGTGGTTGCAGGGTATGTGAAAAATCTTGCAAACGGCGAGACGTTTACGGCCATTCTTGGTGAGGGGGCTTATCTGGACGGCAGGCCGATCCAGGTCTCGACCGAGACGATGCTGGATCACTCGGCGATGAGTGTGTATGCAAAGAAGTTTGACGTGACGCGGATGATGCAGCTCGGCCATAAAATCCGCCGGTGGCGTCTGCTGGGGGCGTCTGCACTTGAGCTCTGTTATGTTGCCTGCGGGCGGCTGGACGGGTTTGTGGATCTGCGCAATACGCTGCGGGTAACCGATGCTGCGGCGGGTATTTTGATCTGCCGTGAGGCCGGCGGGCGTGTGACGCTTCCGGACGGCAGTCCTGTTGAGTTTCCGGATAATGTGGCGGCAGGCAGATGTCTGGTTGCGACGAACCGTGTTATTCACCGCAAAGTGATTGAGTATCTGAGGTCATGATGAAGGTCTGTATTGTTTCCAGAGTGGATTTCCGGGAGCCGGTTGAGACTGCCCAGTCGCTTGGCTGGATGCTGGCTGATGCGGGGCATGAGGTGGTCTATGAGGATGCTATCGCATCGGAGCTTGGGTATTCCGGTGTGTCGCTTTCAGATCCGCTGTTTTCTGCGGATCTGATTGTTGTTCTCGGCGGTGACGGGAGTGTGCTTCGTGCGGTGAGAATGCTTTCCCGTCAGGTTCCAATTGTCGGGGTGAATCAGGGGCGTGTCGGATTTCTGACGGATCTGGAGCGGGATCATGCAGGTGAGGTGTTGTCCGGTCTTTCCCTGCCGCTGCCGGTTGAGCCGCGTATGCGTATTTCGATTGAGTGCGACGGAAGACCGATGGGTTCTGCGCTGAACGAGGCGGTGATCGTTACGTCGCGGCCGGCGAAGATGCTGCAGTTTGAGACGTTTATCAACGGCAGAAAGTCCACCGAGTTCCGTGCGGACGGTCTTATTGTTGGTACACCGACCGGGTCAACGGCGTATGCGATGAGTGCGGGCGGGCCGATTGTGGATCCGTCCATTGAGGCGTTTGTTCTGGTGCCGCTCGCTCCGTTTATGCTGTCGTCGCGGCCGCATCTGTTCAGTTCGTCGAGTGAGATTGAGGTGCGGCTTATCAGCAGTAAGCCGTCGCAGCTGGTGCTTGACGGGCAGGTGCAGTACGATATTGGTGAGGAGGCGTCGCTTGTGGTGCGGAAGTCGCCGGAGCCTGCTCTGTTCCTGGATGTGGGGCGAAGTTTCTTTGAGAAGGTTGAGCAGAAGCTCAGACTTCTGTGATCTTTTTTCCTGATTGTTCGTATGCGGTGTCAGCGGTGTTCTGTATTTTTTCAGAACTAATCATATACTTGCATATAGTTTATTCCTGGGTTTTACCGGCACCTCGGTTCTGGAAACGAATGATTATATAACCGCATCCCCTATGTTTCATCATGGATGGTATGAAATCAAATCCGGATTTTGCAGCAATCTCTGCTGTTCTTAAGGAAAACCTGGATCTGGTCGGATCACCAGTTGCGGTAAAGATCGTGACTGCACCCGAGCAGATTCCAGCCGGTGTTCCTGAGATTGAGGAGACGGTTCGTCACTGCCGCATGATCTCTCTTGCCCGTGAGGGAAAGATCTTCTATGCGACCGATGCAAAGCACCAGTGCGGCGGCGGTGCCTGGGCTCTTGGTCTTCGCGAGAAGGGTGCGACACTGAAGTCCGGTGAGCACTATTATAAACTGGGGAAGTATGAGTCTCTTGCATCCAGCCGCAGAACCATGGCGAGTGTGCCGAATCTTCCACAGGAGACGTATGCGACGATGTATGCCCCGCTGGAAAAGGCAGAGTTTGCCCCGGATATTGTGATGATCTTTGCAAAGCCCAAGTCGATGCTCAAACTTGCACAGTCGGTGCTGTTCAGACTCGGCGGCAGAATTTATCCGCAGTTCTCCGGAATTCAGTCGGTCTGTTCCGATGCGACCGCATATGTTCTTCTGAGCGGTAAGCCGAACTTCTCTCTTGGCTGTGATGGTTCCCGCAAGTTCTCCGGTATTGCCGATGAGGAGATGGTGGTCGGGTTCCCGGTTGAGATGATTGAGGAGGTTGCCGCAATTCTGCCGACGGTTGTCAATGCGGCAGGCTCCAAAAAATAATCTTTTTTTATACTGTTTTCGTGGGCCAAGAGAGGCCGGGTGTGTTCTGGCGTTTGGGATTTTGTTGAAAAAAAGAGGGTTTAGATGTCACGCCGCATGGAGTAGACTTCATACACCATCATCATTGCAAGGATTACTACTCCCGCGACGAAGAATACCATGACTGCTTCATGAATCCAGAGCGGCATTGTGGCTGCGGATGCCGTTGTTTCCGCAACACTCGTGGTGGCGAGTGCGTCAAATCCGCTTTTTACCAGTGCCGGCGTTACGCCGGTCACGCCGCCGGGTGTTCCCTGTACGAATCCAAGCAGTGTGGAGGGTATTGCAAGGCCTAAGGAGCAGACGATTGCAAGCGCTCCTGCCGCCACACCGTAACGCTCCACAATACCGCGGATGTCCACTTTCTTTCTGGGTGCGATGACCACTACTTGGTCTTTGACTGCGTAGATCTTCATCTCACGGCCTTTTGCACTCCAGCGGGTGTCTGTTACCTCGATGAGACCTGCCGACATCATGTTTTCCAGATGGTACTTTACGGTCGTCAGGGGAAGTTCGCACCGCTCGGCTAATGCGGTTGCACTCATGGGGTAGTCAGAAAGGGCGTTGAACAGATCTGCCGAGGTGGGGGAAGACATGGCTTTTGCGATCTTCTGTGCCTCAAAGGATCCCTGTTCTACAACCACAACATTATCGTCTGTCACCGTTATCACGACCTGTAGGAGATGCCCCGTTTCCGGGGTTTGGGCAGCACGTCTGGCGTGCGATTCTTACCAGAACATTGGACGCAGAATTATATAACCTTCTGGTAAACTTCGAAGATTGTTGCAGTTATGATTTGCCAAAAAAAGGTGTTAGCGGGTGGTGACGAGTGCTCCGTCGTCAGTTACGATCATGGTGTGTTCAAACTGTGCGACGAAGCTTTCCGGGACGTCTGCTAAGCAGTGATAGACGTAGAGGTTTCCCTGTCTGAGGAGGGTTGGCAGAGCGAGGTCTGCTTTTGGTATCTGGAGCCATCTGCGGGAGAAGGGGAGACCGTTCATCTCCTGGGCCTTCTTCATGATTTTGCGGGCGGTCGGGGAACGGACGGGGGTGTTTTCCACGACCTGGTAAATCTCTGCCCGCGGGGCTTCGTGGACCATGCCGGATCCGGTGGTTGCGAAGGGTTCGATTGCGATTACGTCGTCTTTGCGAAGGACGCCGGAGCCGAACAGGCCGGTGTTGGGGATGGAGAGGCCGTGGTGGAGGTCGTAACGCGCAACTGCGTGGCCGGTGAGGTTGATGATGGGTTTGAAGCCGTAGGAGGTGATTGCTCCTTCGACTGCGGCGCCGATCTCGCTTACGACGACTTCGGGTTTTACGACGTTTATTGCTGCTTCGAGTGCGGCTTTTGCTGCTTCGCAGAGTTTGTCATGGTCGCCGAGGTTCACGGTTACGGCGGTGTCGGCGATGTATCCGTCGATGTGGGTTCCGATGTCCAGTTTGATCAGGTCGCCTTCTGAGAATGTGCGTTCGTCGCCGGGGGAGGGGGAGTCGTGGGCTGCGACTGTCTCTTATACACATCTCCG
>JAHLFR010000016.1 GCA_018883755.1 Candidatus Methanocorpusculum faecipullorum | reverse complement strand
CTTGCAACACCAATGATTACGTCTCCCGGAACAACCTTCTCACCGGTAACCACTTGGTCGCGATCCTGCACGCCAAGACAGGTTCCTGCCAGATCCAGACCATTGATCATTCCTTTCAGCGTTGCCGTTTCCCCGCCGACAATGTTCATGTTCGCACGTTTTGCACCTTCGTTCAATCCGACACCGATCTGGATCATCTGTTCGGTGTTGATGCCTTCGGTTGCGATGTAGTCGACGAATGCCACCGGTTCGATGTTCATCACGTACATGTCGTTGACGTTCATCGCAATACAATCAATCCCGACCGTCGTCCAGTCACCGAGATCATCGGCAACCCGCATTTTTGTTCCGACACCATCGGTACAGAGGGAGAGGACTTTGGATCCGAAATCAATCAGACCGGCAAAGTGTCCCACTCCGCCAAGCATACCGTGCTCGCCGGAGCGTTTGTAACTCAGCTGGTGGATCAGTGCCTTGACGCCGTCGGCTTCAAGGTTGATGTCAACACCTGCGTCCTTATAGGAATATTTTGTACTCATGCTTCTTCCTCTTCTTCCAGGTGGTACTCTTCGTGGATCGCCCGGACCGCTTTCACTCCGTCAGCACGTTTGACCACGAAGGAAACGTTCACTTCTGATCCTTGTGAAAGCATCATCACGTTGATACCGGCGACGCCAAGGCCGTGGAAGATACGTCCCAGCGTTCCATAGGTTCCTGCCATTCCGGCACCGACAACCGAAACGACGGCAACATCACGATCAAATCCAAACTCACGGATGCATCCTCTCTGCTTCACCTCTGCAAGTGCCGAGAGTGCGGCGTCCAGCTGCTCTTCGCTGATGATCATTGAGATGGTCATCTCGGATGATCCCTGCGAGATCAGCATCACATTGACACCGGCTTCAGCAAGCGTCGTGAAGATCTCTCCGGCAACACCTGGTCGTCCTGCCATGACTGCTCCCCCGACTTTGATCAGACAGCTGTTCTGTATCAAGGAGATTGCCTTTACAATCCTCTTGTCTGCGTGCGGCTCACGAATGACAACCGTACCAGGGTGGGATGGATTGAAGGTGTTCTTGACACGAACAGGGATGTTTTTCTGCATTGCCGGTACGAGTGCCCGCGGGTGAATGACCTTTGCGCCGAAGTAGGACATCTCCATCATCTCAAGGAAAGAGATCGAGTTGATAACCCTGGCTTCCGGGATGATGCGGGGGTCCGTGGTCATAACACCGTCAACATCGGTCCAGATGAGAATCTCATCGGCATCGATGCCTGCACCCACAATTGCTCCTGAGTAGTCGGAACCGCTGCGTCCCAGAGTGGTGACTGCACCATCCGCCGCACATCCCATGTATCCCATCACAACAGGAACTTCCTCGGTCAGAAGAGCACCGACGCGTGCCTGAATCCGAGCATAGCTTTCCGGAAGTGCAGTTGCGCCGTTGTGCACACCGTCAGTCAGAATTCCTGCATCACAGCCGCTCATGTAACAGCTTGGAATACCTGCCTGCCGGAGTGCTGCGCTGATGATCGGAGCGGACAACCGCTCACCAAACGAAATGATGTAGTCCTTGGACCGCGGGGTAAGTTCACGGAGGTTGTGGACTGCCAGCAGGATGTTGGAAAGTTTGTTAAGCCGGGAATCGAGATACTCCCCAATCTCATCCACATAGTCTGGGGCAACCGCTTCCAGAACCTTCATGTGCCGGCTGCGGATCGATGTGATGAACGCATCAAGGGCTGGCTTTTGTTTGCAGTTGATGACCTCTTCGGCGGTTGCGATCAGCTGATCGGTTACGCGGGTCATGGCAGAGACCACTACTGCGATTTCGTTTCCTGCTTCGCGGGATTCCTTGATGATGTTGACCACATTGGCAATGCATTTTTCATCGCCGACGGATGTTCCTCCAAACTTCATTACGAGTCGCATCGGATTTAGCACCTATGATAATACTGTTCTATCAGGTGGGTGTTGTGAGGTGATATAAATTGTCCACGGGAGTGTGGTGTCTGAAAAAAAGAGTTAGTTGGTGTTCTTGCGGTACACGTTTAAGCCGATTTTGACATCGTGGTCAGGGGCAATAGACTGATTTCCCTCGGTGGATGCAATTATGATGGACTTTCCGGAACCAGAGACACCAAACTCTTTGGTGATATCTACTTTAATGGTCAGGATATTTCCTTCAAGGTTCATCTCTACATTTTTCATAAGAGTACCTCTGCAGGAAATTATATAGCCTTTCCTGAAATTTTTCAAAAAAAGTTATCTCCGGGCAGGACCCACGTCAGCAAATCCCTGACGCTGGCCGGTTCCGGCGAGTTTTGTCATATCCTGCGGGCGTGTCAGCATCAGGACAGCGTTGACCGCGTGCTCGCGGGTCCGCTGTTCCAGCAGCCACGCAAGTTCTGCATCATCTTTTGCCTCGTCCTCGTGGACAAACACCTCAATGATGTGCTTATTGGTCATCAGCTGTGCCATCATGATACCCTGCGAGGCTTCATGGGCACAGATTTTGTCCTGGTCCTTTCCGCCCGGCATGCCAAGTGCCATGACAATGTCGCAGCGTTCCTCTTCAATGAGTTTTTTTGCGGCGACCGGGAGATCCTTCACTCCCGGCACTGTCACACGGATGATCCGGGCACTTGTGTGCTTTTTCAGCTCATCAACGGCAAACGCGCCCATGTTGGCGCGGGCGAATGTTGTGTCGACTACGCCGATGATCATGCGGACAGAACCTCGACTGCAGCGGCCAGACCGTCGCCTTCGAGTTTGTATCCGGTCTTCTTGAATGCCATCTGTACTGCTGCAACGGTTGCAAGAATTTCCGGTGTATCGATGATGCCCATGTTGCCAATCCGGAAGATTTTTCCCTTGAACCTATCCTGTCCTCCGGCAAACTCAATGCCCATCTTCTTACAGACGCCGCGAATCTGGGAGTCTTCTATTCCTTCCGGATAGAAAAATCCGGTGACGGTGTTCGATGCCTTGTGCAGTTCATCAACCTGCGGAACCAGATCAAGTCCCCATGCAGCACCGGCAGCACGGACCGCGGCAGACATTTTGTGGTGGCGTGCAATGCGGTGTTCGATTCCCTCTTCCTCAATAAGTCTGCATGCTTCACGGAGCGCGAGGAAGAGCGGAACTGCCGGCGTTGTCGGTGTTTCCATCGGGTTACCGTCGGCTGATTTCTTTGCCTTCTTTAAGTCGAGATAGAAGGGACGTGTTTCAGAAAGGCGATCCCATGCACGCTGGGATACGGAAACTGCGGCTAGTCCTGCAGGAGCCGCAAGGCATTTCTGGGATCCGACGATTGCAACATCCGCTCCCCATTTATCCGCCTCGACAACATCTCCGCCGATCGAGGTGATAGCATCAAGGATGAAGAGTGCATCGTATTTACGTGCGAGTTTACCCACCTCTTCAGCGGGGTTGAGGATTGCGGCAGAGGTCTCATTGTGGACGAGGGTTACGACCTCTGCGCCGTTTTCCAGGGCTTCCTTGAGTCCTTCCAGGTTTAACGGGTGTCCCCACTCGGACTCGATCATCACGGATTCTCCGTAGATTGCGGCAATCTGTCCGAGCCGCTCTCCGAACTTTCCGTTAACGAGGGATGCGACTTTCTTGCCTTTGGCAAAGGATCCGATTGCGGCTTCCTGTCCTGCGGTTCCCGATCCAGAGAGAACAAGTATATCGTTTTTCGTACCGAACACCGGTTTTAAGGTCCTGACAATGTCTGCGTAGTAGTCACCGAACTCCTTGCTGCGGTGATTGATTGCCTGCTTTGTCATTGCGTTTCTGACGGACTCCGGCATCGGAACCGGTCCCGGCATCATGAGAAGTGTTTCGTTATACATGGTATCAGGGATGTTTGTACATATATGTGAAGAGACAATACTTATATTCATGGCAGATGTTGCAGTTATTGCCGGATCCGCATCAGATCAGGCTATTATCGATAAAGTTGTGAATACGCTCGCGCAGTATGGCATCTCTTATGACATGCAGATTCTCTCTGCCCACCGTGATGCGGAAAAGCTGGACAATTATGTAAAGGCAAGCGATGCAAAAGTGTTCATCTGTATTGCAGGAATGTCTGCGGCACTTCCGGGTGTTGTTGCGGCAAGAACACCAAAGCCGGTGATCGGTGTGCCGGTGTCGGGAAAGATTGCCGGAGGTCTTGATGCCTTGCTTTCTATTGCTCAGATGCCAAAAGGTGTTCCTGTTGCCTGTATGGCCGTCGACGGCGGGGAGAACGCTGCACACATGGCCCATCGGATCTTATCGCTTCTTCCCTGATAATTTTACATTACTTTTTTCCTGAATGGTCAGCTATCATTGATCTAACTGAACACATTTTCTCTTGGAATAGCTGTCCTGATCTTGTGGACAGATAAAAAAAGAAAATCTGCTGAAGGCAGATTATCTTACACTTATGCGGTTGTCTCTGCTGGAGTTGTCTCAACAGCAGTTACGTTTTCCACAACAGTCTCGTTCGTCGTCGGTTCAACGGTCGGCTCAGCTACATCCTCTACGATGTACTGTGCAATCAGTTCATCCCACTTGTCGGATGCCATAAGTTCGGTGAGACCTTCGTTCATCAGCTCACGGAGATCGTTGTCATCCTTACGGACTGCAACTGCGTAGTACTCACCGGTCTCAATAACACCAACCATGGCGAACTGGCTCTTGCCCTGGATGTAGCTCTCGACATTTGCATCGTCGAAGATAACCACATCAACAAGTCCCTGCTCAAGTGCGACCATTGACATCGGGAAGGAGTCATACAGCTTAATGTTGCCGTCCTTTACCAGCTGGTTGTACTTCTCCTCTCCGAAAAGTCCGCCCTCATCTTCTGCTTTCTGCATCCACTGGTCGGCGGAACAGCTGCGCTGTACACCAATCACAAGGGTACCGTTGGTAAACTGATCCATTGTTACCTCAGAGTCTGCCAGTGCTACAACGCTCTGGTTGACCTGCCAGTACGGGATGGTGAAGTTTACTTTTTCTTCACGGTCGGGAGTGATGGACATACCGGAGTATACCATGTCAATCTTTCCAGTCTGCAGTGCCGGAATGATACCGTCCCATGCAACAGCCTGGATCTCGACATTGAATCCTTTCTGCTCTGCAATCCACTTTACAGAGTCAACATCAAAACCGATGAACTCGCCGTTGTCGCCAAGGTATGAAAACGGCTCGTATTCTCCATCAATACCAACAACATAGGTTTTTTTGCCGTCTTCAGCAGGAGTGTCTACACACCCTGCCATCAGGACAGCAAAAACAAGGCACAGCCCTGCTACCCCATACAACACTTTTTTATCCATCCTATAGTGATGGGGGTTAATCAATATAAATTACTTTCCGCGAAGAAAATCAATTACTTCATATAGAGGAAGCAGTGGCAGTGTCCCTCAGTTTCAATATCATTCTCTGCATCACGGCAGGGACAAATAAACAGTTTGTCAACATCCGGGTTGCCGCTTGGAAGTCTGCATGGACAGTATCGTTTTCCCCGCATCAGTTTATTGCGTGCAAGCCCGGCAATGACAGAATCCGCAATTGCGGTATCTGGATTCAGCTTCCATCCTTTTCTTTGCGCGAGTTTTTCGGAATCCGCACGGATTTTCGGGGCAAGTGCTGCGATCTCTTCCGGTGTTGGCGAGGTAGTCATGACCTCTATCTTTCCCTTTTGGAGGATATCTGTTTTTGGTTTGGGGACTTTATGCTCTGTTGCCTGCGATTCGATCCAGATCTTTCTGGATCAGTTTTCGGACACCAGGCTTGAGATGATCAATAAAAAGTACTCCTTCGTGATGATCCTTTTCATGCAGATATGCCCGTGCAGCGACACCCTTTAGTTCACGTTCAACATTCTCACCACTTTCATCCAGGTACCGCACCGTGATCTTTCGCGGTCGCCGTACCGGTTTCTGGATTCCGGGAATACAGGGACTTCCCTCTATGTCCTCGCTGGGTGCTCCCTCGGTAAGGACTTCGGGGTTTGCACCTCGGATCACAACCCCTCCTGCGTTGATCACGAACAGCCGAAGTGAAACTCCAATCTGCGGTGCAGAAAGACCAACACACCGGGTTGCCTCCATCGTATCCCACATGTCTGTCAGGATATCCCGTATCTCCTCTGTTATCTCCGGTACCGTTTCTGCTGATTTTGTCAGTACCGGGTCACCGTACAGCCGTATCTCCCGAATCATATTATAGATCTGTGCAGCCCACGCCCATACCTTTTGCGTATCTGATGGTTGGGTAAACTGTTTTAGGAAAGAATGTGAAATGAACTCGGTATGCAGATCGAGTATCTCTCCCCTGGTCATGCCCTCATTACTGATGCCGGTGTTTCTGTTGACGCTTATTGCCTTGAACTTGGGTCTGCGAACCTGATCTTTGTAAAAACATCTTCAGGAATCGTCGGCTGCGGCTTCTTTGATCTCGCCGCTTTTGAAAAATTCGGCATTCCTGCCGCAAAAGTTACTGGGATCTCGACCATTGAGGATCTTCTTAAGGGATCTGTTTCCGCAGCTACCCCTGCAGCAGTTCTCAGGGGGGTAAACCCGGGTATGAGTGGTGAGGAGGCTGTCAGAATACTAAGCCGTAGCTAATCTGACCGATTCTTTTTTTATCTCAGGCAACGTTGATACTTTTATCATGAACAAACTTCATCTTGTTCTGGTGCTGCTGGTTGCAGTTGTAATGCTGACTGTACCAGCGGCAGCTGAGGTCGCCCTCGGTGGTTCTGTAGGCGGTTCCACCGCGACGATTAGTGTGACCTCTTCGCCCTCGGGTGCGTCTGTGTATGATGCCGGAGTCTATCAGGGTACGACGCCGTGTAATATTATCGTTCACACAACAGGTACACCAATCGACCATGATATCGTAATCTCGAAGAATGGATACTATGATTATCATCAGTACATCGGTACTGTTGTGACTGATCAGTACATCACGGTGAATGCAGTATTAACACCAGTTGTACAGACTGGTTATCTTGATGTCTCGTCATCTCCTTCAGGTGCAAACGTGTACATTGACGGTATCTATAAAGGAACTGCTCCGCTGGTGGTATCTGTTGATGCCGGAAGTCACTCTGTCCGGCTGGAAAAACCTGGATATAACACCTGGTATGGAACGTACAGTGTTTCCGCCGGAAAGACAGTACAGGTCGCAGCTTCCCTTTCAGCATCTGTGACGTACGGATACATCAATGTCCACTCGTATCCATCCGCAGCAGATGTGTACATTGACGGAAATTACCGTGATGATACGCCGGCTGTGATTACTGTAACTGCCGGTACTGCACATGAAGTAAAAGTGGTTCACTCCGGATACGAGGTGTACAGACAGACCGTTACGGTCAGTTCCGGCAGTACTGTCTCAATTGATGCCAACCTGGTAGCAAGCGGGGATGCTTACATACAGCTTGCATCATATCCGGCAGGTGCGGCAGTGTATGTTGATGGTTCCTACTGTGGAAACACTGGATATTCGTCGTCATCTTCTGTGAATTACATGCATATCGGTCCGTTGTCAGCAGGCACCCACTCGATTATGCTGAAGAAAGACGGATATAACACCTATACCTCAACAGTTACATTGTCTCCAAACGAAGTCCGTACTCTGAGTGTAACATTGACACCAACCTCACCAACACCGTCTGGTTATTCCAGTCTGTCGCTCTCCTCAACACCATCAGGTGCTGACGTGTATGTGGACAATGTCTTCCGCGGATACACACCGATTTATCTTTCGGATATCCCCGCAGGCCAACATACTTTACTACTCCAGCATACTGGATACAATGACTGGACAGAGTATGTCTCCTTCACCTCTGATTATACAGTGGAGAAGGACGTGACCATGTCCCCCACATCTGTTCCGCCTGCACCAACCCAGTCCCCGTTCCCGGTTCTGGCCTTTGTTGGGCTGATCGGCTTTGCCGCATTCGCCATCCGGCGGATGAACTAACCTCTCTTTTTTTCTCACGATCGATATCTTAACAATCCTCCGGCGCGAATTGTTCATCATGAGGAAAACAGTTTTTCTGCTGATTCTCCTGATGCTTGTGCTCTGTACTGCTCCTGTTCTTGCAGATACCGAGCTGCCGGGATATATTTCGGTAACCACCACTCCAACCGGAGGTCAGGTGTACATCGATCACAAATTTGTGATGAACTCACCCGGTACCGCTGAAGTTCAGCCAGGTAATCATCTGGTCAGTATCCAGTCCTCGGAGTACTTTACTTGGTCGGATGAGATCTCTGTAAGTTCCGGTGAAACAACGGTGGTCAACGCGGTAATGCAGTTCTACAAAGCCCCGGGTTCAATAGGAATAACGTCCTCGATGCCGGAGGTTGATGTGTACATTGATGACATGTACTATGCGAGTGTCAAGTCCGGTACGGTGACCATCCCGAACCTTTCCCCGGGAGAACATGACGTCCGCGTGGTAAAAGCAGGGTACCATGACTTTACCACCAAAGTTCAGGTACTTTCCGAAAAGATCGTTGGTGTCTATTCAAATCAGGTGAAAGATGAACGACAGGCAGGTATTCGTGTTCATTCCGAACCTGCCGGTGCTGTGGTGTATCTGGACGACGACTATGTTGGAATTACTCAGTCCGGTAATGAGTGGTTGCAGATATCGGGTGTCTATCCAGGTTCTCATACACTGAGTTTTGTAAAGGACGGTTATACGGTTTCAACCATCACCAAAGATTACAGTGCAGGAACTGTTGAAAATATCCGTGTCACTCTCCAACCGATTCCTATCGAGACAACTCCCTCCCCCACTGAAACGGCTGTTGTTCCAACTGAGACGGTACCTCCCGCACCAACCAAGACTCCTGCCCCGCTTATAGGTGTAATTCTCCTCGGTGCTGCAGGCGTTCTGCTTTCCCGCAGATAAGATCCTCTTCTTTTTTCGTGTACTCCGCCTCCATACACGATTTTATCTTTCCCGCACTACTATAAGTACACACAGAGGGGACGTTCCATGGGCATAGAAAACAGAAGTGATTGCCATGTACTTGTCATCGGATCCGGCGGTGCGGGAATTCGTGCTGCAGTTGAGGCGGCAGCATCAGGCGAGACGATCATCGTATCAAAGACTATTACCGGAAAAGGCGGTTGTACGGTTATGGCGGAAGGAGGATACAACGCTGTGCTGCGATCTGCTGACTCCGTTTCAACGCATTATGAGGATACGATGAAAGGAGGGGCCTTCCTGAATGATCCGGCTCTTGTGGAGGTTCTTGCCCGTGAAGCCCCGGATCGTATTCGTGATCTGTTTGCATGGGGGGCAGTGTTTGATCTCACCTGTGAGAACGAGATAGCCCAGCGTCCATTTGGTGGTCAGAGATTCCCCCGTACCTGTTATGCCGGAGATCATACGGGTCATGAGATGGTGATGACACTTCTTGAAAAACTCCGTGGTTCTCCGGTTGAAATTCGTGATGAACTCACTGTCATCGATCTTCTCAAAGACGGCAACACTGTTTCAGGAGCAATTACCTGTGATCGGGAAGGAGAACTCGGTGTCATCACCGCCGATGCTGTGGTACTTGCAACCGGCGGTGCAGGTCAGGTCTATGACACGACGACCAACTCCACCGCAGGAACCGGTGATGGTTACGCTCTTGGATATCGTGCAGGTGCTGAACTTATCGATATGGAGCAGGTACAGTTTCATCCGACCGGTGCGGTGTATCCCTACGATACCCGCGGTCGTCTGATAACCGAGGCTGTGCGTGGGGAGGGTGGCATTCTTTTGAACACAAAGGGTGAACGGTTTATGGAAAAGTATGATCCAGCCAGAATGGAGCTTTCTACCCGCGATGTTGTTGCACGATCGATCGCCACTGAGGTTCTTGAGGGTCGCGGGACGGAACACGGTGGTGTGTGGCTGGATGTAACCCATCTGCCAAGAGAACAGATTGAAACCCGTCTGCCTTTGATGCTGGAACAGTTTCTCCAGTTCGGTGTCGACATCCGTACTCAGCCAATGGAGGTTGCACCAACTGCCCATCACTTCATGGGAGGTCTGCGGATAACTCCTGAGGCCCATACCACGCTGCCGCATCTGTTTGCCGCAGGAGAAGTTACCGGCGGTGTGCACGGAGGCAACCGTCTTGGCGGGAATGCACTTGCGGATACCCAGGTGTTCGGTCGCCGTGCAGGCTTGGCCGCTGCTTCGGTAGAACATACTGCAAAACGTGCATCAGATGCCGATCAGATTGCGGCAGCCGAGGAAAAAATTTCCCGGCTCTATGAAGGATCTGCTGCATCTGCTGAGGTCCGCAGATCGATGAAACAGATTATGTGGAACAATGTTGGCATTTATCGAAACGAACTTGATTTGAAAGTTGCCGAGCGTGACATTGCAAAGCTTCGGGCAACGCCTTTGGGCATATCTTCACCACGCGAGATTAACGATGCAATCATCACGGAAAACATGCTGCTTGTTGCATCGCTTGTGATCGAAGGTGCACTTCTCCGCCGCGAGTCACGCGGCGCCCATACGCGGACCGATATCAGCGTCCCGTGGACAAATGAGACCTCACCGTTTGGTCACACATTCTTTTCGAAGGCAAGGTCTGGTATTGAGATTCTGGAGGGGCGGCTGTGAAAGTACAGATCTCGCGGTTTGATCCCGACAAGGATGCTGCACCGCACTTGGAGACGTATGACGTACATGTTGAAAACGGTGCACGTGTACTAAACGTTCTTGATGCCGTACGCGACGGAATTGATCCTACGCTTGGATACCGGCACTGTTGTCGTGCAGGTCAGTGCGGCTCATGTGCAGTCCGTGTTAACGGAGAGCCGGTGCTTGCATGCATGGAGGAAGCGCATGACGGAGATCTGATAGAGCCGCTTTCCCTCCCCCGCATCAGGGATCTTATCACCGATATTGCACCGGTGATGGCACAGATGGCCTGGCTGAACCCAGGGGTAGAGGGGATTTCCTGCAGTTGCGGGGTAACACACGATACTATCGAATCTATCAAACCGCTTCGTGAGTGTATTGAGTGTTACAGCTGTGTATCCTCTTGTCCCGCATTTGCGGCATCCGAGTATGCCGGACCTACTATCATGCGGCAGGAACAGAGGTTGAACCTTGATCCGCGGGATGGTGGTGACCGTGTTGAGGAAGCAATTGCCAAAGGGCTCTTTGCCTGTACGACCTGCCACAAATGTGTGGAGGTCTGCCCAAAGGGAATTGAGACTCCGCGAAAGGCTGTGGAGAAACTTCGAGCGGAAGCTGCAAAGCGTGGCCTGTCTCTTCCTGCCCACAAAGCACTTGCCAGTCTTGTTGAAGAGACTGGCCGCTCGGTCGAACGGAAGGAAACTCTGTTCCTTGAACGTGTGCCGGATGTTATCGAGCCTGAAGGCGAAGTCCGTGCAACGGTCGGGTTCTTCGTCGGCTGCATGTTCAATGGAAGAGTTATCCAGCCCGCACTTGATGCGATGGAAGTACTCCGCAAAAACGGTATCCGGGTGGTAATTCCAAAGGATCAGGTCTGTTGTGGTTCGCCGCTGATCCGGACCGGTCTTTCCGGTTTTGTACCGGAGCTGATGCAGCGCAACATTGCTGCATTCGTAAATGCAGGTGTGGATGTTGTGCTTACGATGTGTGCTGGCTGTGGTTCAACCCTGAAAAACGATTACAATACGCCGTTCCGTGTTGCGGATATCACCGAGTATCTCTGTGAAATTGGATTTGTTCCCCCAACAAAGGTTGCAGGAACCTATACCTATCATGATCCCTGTCATCTGCTTCGTGGTCAGGGGATTTCCGAGCAGCCGCGTGAACTTCTGCGAAGTGTTGCCGAGACATTTGTTGATCTGCCCGCCCGCTGCTGCGGTGCGGGTGGGGGTGTGAAGTCAGGCAGGCCTGAGGAAGCTGCTGCGATCGGTGCGGTTCGTGCAGAGATGGTAAAGGCAACAGGGGCAGATTTTATTGTGACGGTCTGTCCATTCTGTGAGTTCCACCTGCATCAGGTAACCGGACTGCCGGTGAAAAACATTGCAACACTGCTGCTTGAAGGGTATCGGAAATGAGCGGCTTTATCATCTCTCACCCGCCAACTATCTATCAGGGTAGGTAATTCTCATGCGTCAATGTATGGACTCTTCCAATCTTCACCGCCGGTTGAAAAAGATCATCGGGCAGCTGAATGCAATCGATAAAATGATCGATGAGGATGTTCCATGCGAGGATATCCTCATCCAGATCAATGCGGCAAAGTCCGCAATGCATAAAGTTGGTCAGATTGTGCTTGAAGGTCATCTGAATCACTGCGTCAAAGACGGGATCGAACACGGTGACGCAGACAAAACCATTGCTGAGTTTGCGAAAGCGATCGAGCATTTTTCGCGGATGAGTTAACCCATCTTTATCCTTTTTTGTGAATTTACATCGCTATTCACATTTTTACTCTTTTTAGATCGTACAACGCAGTTGACATGATGATTTTTCAAAACACTCATATACATATACCCCTATAGGTATTATACGAGAACGGTGTTATGAATGTTTGAAAAAATCATATCTGTCTTTCATGACGAAGAAAAGCGCAGCGAGATATGTATCATTCTGTCTGCCGCTGCTGTTCTGATCAGTTTCTTCTGGGGACACAATTTCCCAGTTGATCCCGGATGGATTGCTATCATCCTCTGTGGTATTCCCATTATCATTGAGGCGGTTATCGGTCTTGTGACCCGTTTTGACATCCGGGCCGACGTTCTTGTATCCATTGCACTGATTGCTTCCATCCTCATCGGCGAAATATTTGCCGCAGCAGAAATTGCGGTCATCATGCAGATAGGATCGTATCTTGAGGAACGGACTGTTGCCAAAGCGCGTGCAGGTATTGAAAAACTGGTTGATCTCTCGCCCCAGACGGCACGTGTTGTCCGTGATGGTGGAGAAGAAATTATTCCGTCTGATGATGTCCGGGTGGGTGATGTTCTCCGCATTCTTCCCGGTGAAACCATCGTCGCGGACGGTGTTGTTCTCTCCGGCACAACCTCGGTTGATCAATCAGTGATGACTGGTGAATCACTCCCTGTTGACAAACAGTCGGGCGATGAAGTTTTCTCCGGAACAGTCAATCAGTTCGGTTCTTTTGACATGAAGGCAACGAAGGTTGGTGCAGACAGCTCTCTTGCCAGAATGATTCAGCTCGTTACATCCGCGGATGCCGGAAAAGCAGAGATCGTTCGGACAGCAGATAGGTGGGCAACATGGGTAGTTGCAGCCGCTCTGACTGTGTCGGTTCTGACGTACTTTGTTACCGGCGACATTCTCCGTTCCGTTACCGTACTTGTTGTGTTCTGCCCCTGTGCTATGGTACTTGCAACACCTACTGCAATTATGGCAGGTATCGGCAACCTCACCAAATACGGTATCCTTGTTCGTGAAGGCGATGCCCTTGAGCGGCTGAACATTGTCAAGTACCTGATGTTTGACAAAACCGGAACACTAACTTACGGAACCCCTGAGGTCGGTGAGGTGATCCCGGTAGATCCGGAGATCTCCGCAGATGATCTGTTGAAACTTGCCGCATCTGCTGAAGTACGATCGGAACACCCGCTTGGCAAATCGATCATCCGAAAGTACCAAGAGAAGTACGGTTCTGTACCGGAACAACCAGAGGCATTTTCCATGCTGCCGGGACGTGGAGTCTCGGCAAAGGTCCGCGGTCGTTATGTCCTTATCGGCAATATCGAACTTCTCAGCAGTAACAGTATTTCTGTATCTCACGATGCGGCATCTGCGGCAGATACATGTCTTCGTGACGGTGCAACGGTAATGTATGTTGCAGTGGACGGGCAGTTCACAGGATTTATTTCTCTCTCAGATACCCTTCGGGAAGATGCCCCTGTTGTGATCCGGGAGCTGAAAGCGATGAACATCCGTCCCGTTCTGTTGACCGGGGACAATCAGAATGCGGCATCCCACATTGCAGGGGTGATCGGGATAGATGATGTGCATGCCGAATGTCTTCCCGCAAAGAAACTGGAGATGATCGACTGGTATCAGGAAAGTGGCAGCAAAGTGTGTATGATCGGAGACGGCGTCAACGATGCCCCTGCCCTGAAACGTTCGTATGTCGGTATCGCTATGGGGGGTATAGGCAGTGACATCGCGGTGGATGCAGCTGACATTGTCCTTATTCACGATAATATCGGCAATCTCCCGCACCTACTGGGTCTTGCGAAGAAAGTTATCAGAACAATCCATGTGAATCTGGCACTTGCATTGCTGCTGAACTTCGTAGCGATCATTCTTGCGGTACTTGGCATCATTGACCCGATTGTCGGTGCTTTGATCCACAATGTTGGCTCCGTTCTGGTTATTATGAACTCTGCCCTCCTGCTTGGATGGAAGTACAAACAAACTGTATAACTGCCTCCCTGTTTTTTTTTCTTTTGTTCCGGTCAGCAGGAGCCAGCCGTATAACTCATCTCCGCACAGAGGAATTGTTTGATCACCATTCTCCAACAAAAAATGTGTCAGGGATGTGAGACAGAGGAGCATTCAGCCGCAGTTCTGGTATGTTGTTTCTGCGAGGGAGAGGTTCCAGGTCATATATGACAGTCTGAGTTCTTCACGACAGTTTTCGATCACCAGATCCTCTTCTTCGGCATACAGAATCATTCCGGTGAACTCATCTGCGGCGCAGAGCAGATGCTGTTCTGGATGCGTACCGCGTCTGATGTCACACCGCATCTCGATCCGTTCTGCAGCTGAGATGACATATGAGAGTCTCCTGCTTGCGGGATGATCTTTTCCTAAGGCGATCACCGGCGTGTGATAGGTTTTAACCATCTCCAAAAGATACAGAGCAGGTGGTATTTCCCCACCTTCGGGAGCAGAGACCACAATCAGATCACTCGGGTACACTCCCTGCACAAGTTCTTCATCATCGGTTTCGATGATCAACGGAAACTTTTCCCGGGAACGTGCAACGAGCAAAAAAGAAGAGCATCCTCTGATGAGGATTGGATCGTCCCGCACAAACGGGATACGGAGAGTTTTTGGCATTGTTATATCTCAGTGACGTCTTCGGACTGGCAGGAAGGGCACATCGGATGCTTGCCAAGGCCGGTAAATGTCTGGCCGCACTCGTTGCACCGGTATTTTTTGCCTTTTCCTTTCAGAGGATCGTTGAAATCAACATCGACTGGTCCGCCTGCGGAACACATATCAGAACATCGACGCCTGAGATGATAAGCGTTACCGCACAATCCCGATATAGGGAAGGTTGCGGTACTTCTGATCCCAGTCAAGACCATAACCGACAACGAAATCGTTGCCGATACTGAATCCGATGTAATCTCCTTCAAACGGAACAACCCGACACTCATGCTTGTCCAAAAGCGAACATACCGCAAGTGACGCCGGACTGCGGCTGCGAATCAGCTCTTTAACAGCGGAGAGTGTTCTGCCGGTGTCAATAACATCCTCAATAATGATCACATGTTTTCCGGTGATCGCATCTGCTGGGATGTCCAGCTTCATGGTGAGGGTTCCGGTTGAAGATTTTCCTTCGTAGCTTGCTGCCTGAATGTACTCCATAAAGACGGGGATTGTTAGGCGTTTGGCAAGTTCGCATGCAAAAAAACAGGCTCCTTTCAAGGTGGTAAGGAGGACTACAGATTTTCCGGCATAGTCTGCATCGATCTGTTTTGCAAGTTCTCTGATGCGTGCGTCGATCTGCTCTTCTTGGATCAGCACCTCTATTGTATCCGCCATAAACTCTGGTATGTATAGAGCAGAGTATGAAATAATTCTGCCGATTGTTTGAAAAAAGAAAAAAATTATTCGGAGTGGTAATGCGACAGCGGCTCAATGGTAATCTTGTTTGATTTCATCGACTCGATAGCCTGCACAGCTGCTTCTGCTCCGAAGATGGTTGTGATGTAGGGGATACTGTAATCGATTGTTGCCCGCATGATCTGGAAGTGATCTGCCCGTGCATTCTTGTCTCCCGGCGTGTTGATCACCAGATCGATATCTGCACCCCGCACCATATCGATGATGTTCGGGGATCCTTCCTGCACTTTTCTGACCAGATTCATTTTGATGTTGTGCTGCTCCAGGAACTTCACTGTACCTTCCGTTCCATAGAGGTTGAAGCCAAGATCTGTAAGTTTCTGGGCAATCGGGAGAATTGCAGTCTTCTGATCGTCGGTGATGGAGATGAACACATTTCCTTCCAGCGGAAGTTTATTGTCTGCTGCCTGGCTTGCCTTGTAGAATGCGCGGCCGAAGTCGTAGTCAATACCGATAACCTCACCGGTCGATTTCATTTCCGGACCAAGAATCGGATCAACACCCGGCAGCCGTGAGAACGGCAGAAGAACTTCTTTGACTGCAACGTGCTTGATCTCTTTTTCGTGGTATCCGAGATCTGCAAGTTTCTTGCCGAGCATCACCTTTGCCGCAATCTTTGCAAGCGGGATGCCGGTTGCTTTTGCAACGAACGGAACTGTTCTGCTGGCACGCGGGTTTGCCTCAAGGACATAGATGGTTCCGTTGTGCAGGGCATACTGGATGTTGATCAGACCCACAACGCCAAGGGAGAGTGCAATCTTTCTTGTGTAGTCTTTTACGGTTGCAATCTGTTCTGCGGTCAGTGTCTGCGTCGGAATCACACAGGCAGAGTCACCGGAGTGGACACCTGCCTCTTCGATGTGTTCCATGATACCGCCGATGAGAACATCGGTTCCGTCGGACACTGCATCCACATCCAGTTCGGTCGCATTGTCAAGGTAGCGATCGATCAGCACCGGGTGTGTGTTCGAGACACGGACTGCCTCTTTGATGTAGGTCTGCAGTTCAAGTTCATCGTGGACCAGTTCCATTGCACGGCCGCCAAGCACATAACTTGGCCGGACCAGTACCGGATATCCGATCTTCTTTGCGATCTCATATGCCTCTTTCTCGGAGTATGCAGATCCGTTTGCCGGGGATGGGATGTTATCTTTCTCCAGCAGAACGCTGAACCGGTTTCTGTCCTCGGCCACATCCATGTTGTCCGGACTGGTTCCAAGGATTTTGGTCTTGAGACCGAACAGCTTGATCTCTTCCTGAATTGGGATCGCAAGGTTAACGGAGTTCTGACCGCCGAACTGTACCATTACCCCGTCGTAGTCTCCTTTTCTCAGGATATTGACAACATCCTCCAGCTGCATCGGCTCGAAGTACAACCGGTCGGATGTGTCGAAGTCGGTGGAAACGGTCTCAGGGTTATTGTTGAGGATATGTACCTCAATTCCTTCCTCACGCAGGGACTTGACTGCATGTACAGTACAGTAGTCAAACTCGATACCCTGACCGATACGGATTGCACCGGAACCGAGGATGAGCACTTTTTTGTTTGGTGTGTCCTTCAGCTCGCACTCCTGCTCCCAGGTGGAGTAATAGTATGGTGTCTTTGCCGGGAACTCTGCTGCACAGGTATCGACCATCTTGTAGGTAGGAAGGCCCACGAGCTGTTCAATCTTGTAAATGTTCCAGCCGGTCAGCTCCCGGATCTCTGCGTTGGAGAATCCGAACTTCTTTGCGGTCTTGACCAGTTCTTCCGTCGGGTGTTCGCGGAGTTCAAGCTCAATGTCAACCACGTGCTGAATCTTCTCCAGGAAGAACGGTTCAATCTGGGTCAGCTTGTAGACATCCTCCACTGTCATACCAAGGCGGAATGCATCGAACAGCGTCGGGAACCGTTCATCCGTCGGGCGGGAGAGGATCATTTTTATTTCATTTAAGTCGGTGTGGTGGATGATGTCGGTATCAAGAGAACGAAGTGCTTTCTTGAATCCCTCTTCGACGGTTCTGCCGATTGCCATTACCTCACCGGTAGACTTCATTGCAGTGGTGAGTGTTCTGTCTGCGGTCTTGAACTTGTCAAATGGCCAGCGTGCAACTTTGACCACCACATAGTCAACGGCCGGCTCAAAGCATGCTGGCGTTGTACCGGTCACGGTGTTTGTGATCTCGTCAAGGTGCATACCGATTGCGATCTTTGCGGCAACACGGGCGATCGGGTAACCGGTTGCTTTGGATGCAAGGGCAGAAGACCGAGATACACGCGGGTTGACTTCAATGACCCGGTAATCTCCGTTTCTGAAGGCAAACTGAATGTTACATCCTCCCTGCACGTTGAGTGCACGGATGATCTTGATTGCAGCCCGGCGCATAATGCCGAACTGGTCTGCGGTCAGGGTAAGGATCGGTGCGACCACAACGGACTCACCGGTGTGTACTCCCATCGGGTCAACGTTTTCCATACCGCAGATGATGATACAGGTATCAGCAGCATCCCGCATGACTTCGAACTCAATCTCGTTCCAGCCTTTGACCGACTCTTCGATTAATACCTGGTGGACCCGGGACTTGGCAAGACCGTGCTCAACGATCTTTTTGAGCTCTTCTTTTGTTTCGGCAACTCCTCCGCCGGATCCTCCGAGGGTGTATGCGGGACGGATAATTGCCGGAAGACCGACGGTCTCGTAGGCCTCCTCAAGCTGCTCCATCTTGGTTAAGATGAAACTTCTTGGAACCGGTTCACCGATTTCAAGCATGAGGTTCTTGAACATCTCACGGTCTTCACCGTGGTAGATTGCCTCAAGAGGCGTTCCGAGGATCTGGACACCTTCAAGAGCGCCCATCTCATAAAGTTCTGCGGTGAGGTTGAGACCGGTCTGACCGCCCATCCCTGAGAGGATTCCATCCGGTTTTTCCTTTTTAATAATCTCAGCAATGATCTCGGCTTTCAGCGGCTCAACATAGACTTTGTCTGCAGTTTCTGGATCTGTCTGGATGGTTGCCGGGTTGGAGTTGACGAGAACAACCTCGATTCCCTCCTCACGGACAGCTTTACAGGCTTGACTTCCTGCGTAGTCGAATTCAGCTGCTTGTCCGATCTGGATCGGTCCGGAACCAATTAAGAGGACTTTTTTGAGTGTTGGGTTTTTAGGCATCGGGGATTCCTCTGTACATGATGTCGTAGATTGGTTTTTCCGCTCCGTCGTGAACAGCATCGTGTTCGGGGTGGAACTGCACACAGTACACGCCGAGGTCATTGTTGATGAATCCCTCAACGGTGTGATCATTTAAGTTGACACAGGAGATTTCGCAGCCTTCAGGAAGAGTGTCGCCGATTACAGCATAGCCGTGCCCCTGGAAGGTGACAGCAACCGATCCGTCGGAGAACTTTACCGGCTGGCTTGCACCGCGGTGACCGAGCTTGAGTTTCTCAACCTCACCGCCGAGAGCAGCTGCAATGATCTCGGTTCCCATGCAGACACCCTGTACAGGAATTGTACCGAGAATATTTTTGACGGTTTCAATGGCTTTCGGTGCGGCAAACGGATACCCAGGACCGTTGGTCAGGAAAAGTGCCTGCGGTTTGTCTGCAAGAATAACATCGGCAGGCGTTCCGTAGGGGTAGACGTAGAGGTCGGCACCGCGGTTCTGCAGGCTCTTCAGAATGGATTTCCGGCAGCCGAGATCAAGAACTGCGATCTTTTTGCCGGATCCGGGAATGTGGTAGGCTTCTTTGCAGGTGACGTCCGGAATGAGTTCGCGGGTCTCCTGCACAGGAGCATTCTGGGCAAGGCGGACGGCTTCATGACCGTCATCGGAGCCGGTAAGAAGAGCCGCACGCATGACACCTTCCTCTCTGAGTTTGATGGTGAGCATCCGGGTATCGACTCCTTCGATTCCCATGAGGCCGTTCTCCTCGAAATACGCAGCCATCGTTGGCTCGTGCTTAGGGAACTCACAAAGCTCACGGACAATGGCGCCGGTTGCATGCACTTTGCTGCTCTGGAGCTGGTCGGGGTTTGCGCCGTAGTTTCCCACAAGCGGATAACCGAACATTAATAATTGTCCGGCAACACTTGGGTCACTGAGGGCTTCCATGTATCCGTTGGATACGAGGGTTACTACCAGTTCACCGGTTGCAGCGCCCTCGACACCGAAGCCGCTTCCAGTGATGATAGTTCCATCTTCAAGTCCTAAGACCGCCTTCATGATTTAGTACCATCTTATATGTCCGCGTCGGGAGGTAATAAGGGTAATCTATGATTCATATATATTTAATCGAATAAAATACGTGTCTATTCGAAATATTATATATTTTATAATTTATCTAAATAGGAAGTCTCAAATAAATATATTTTTCCAGCTCCGCAAATCAGGTTTTTCCGATAGGTGTTTCCCTTTCCGACACAAGTAGTATAGTATTACTATGCGACTGTCCGGTGTTTTTGGGAGGTGTGATCTGTGATTCCGCTTTCTGATCTGATTGACGATCTCCATGCACGTGGTGCAAAAAAAGTTGCAGTTCAGCTACCGGAAGGGTTGAAACGAGGGACTGCAATGCTTGCCAGAGCACTCCGTGACGAAGGGTTTGAGGTGATGGTCTGCGGTGATGCATGCTGGGGGGCGTGTGATCTGGCACTTGATGCCCTTGCGGATGCTGATGTGTTGGTCCATGTCGGTCACACGCCGGTAACACCGGAAAAGAATGTGATCTACATTCCGTTCCGTCAGGATATTGATCTGGAGATTCTCCATTCTGCTGTGTCTCCTCTCAAGAATTTCTCAACGGTTGGTCTGGTGACCACAATCCAGCACGCACACCAAACACGGGAGATGGCTGACTGGCTGCAGGATCACGGAATCCATGTGGTGGTTGGCGAGGGATCTGATCGCACTCCGGAGCCGGGACAGGTGCTTGGATGTACGTATGCAGCTGCAAAATCCGCGGGTGCAGATGCGTACCTGTTTGTTGGAACCGGTGTCTTTCATGCAATCGGTGTCTCGCTTGCAACAGGAAAACCAACTTTTGCGTTGGATCCTTATGGTGACGGAGGTGTTCAGGAGGTTTCGGCGGATCGTCTGCTCCGGAAACGGTTCGTGCAGATCGAAAAAGCGAAATCGGCAAAAACATTTGGCATCCTGCTTTCCAGCAAATCGGGACAGTGCAGAAAAGAACTTGCAAAGCGGCTGGAGACCCTTTCTCCTGATGCGTCAGTCGTCCTCATCCGTGAGGTGTCTGAGATGCAGCTGCGAAACCTTGGTTTTGATGCATATGTGAACACCGCATGTCCGCGCCTTGCCCTGGATGATCAGAGCCGGTTCCCGATGCCGGTTCTGTCTCCTGCGGAGTTTGAAATAGTACTCGGGCTCCGGTCATGGGATGACTACACAATCGATGAAATAGAGTAAACCATGAAACTTCGCCAGCTTGAGATGCAGCTGCAAAAGGTAAGAGGATTTTCTCATCCATCTGCCGAAGCAGAACAGTACATGACGCCTGCACCGCTTGCAGCCCGCATGCTGTTTCACGCAGCAATGAACGGGGATATTGCAGGTGTCCGTGTCTGTGATCTTGGATGCGGTACAGGTATGCTTTCCATTGCTGCCGCTCTGCTTGGTGCTGACGTCATTGCGGTTGATTTTGATCCTGGTGCTCTTGCAGTAGCACGGGAAAATGCGGAGTTGTTCGATGTTGATATCACCTTTATTGAAGCCTGCATTAACGATGCAGATCTTGGCATTGCCGCTAATACGGTGGTGATGAATCCGCCGTTTGGAGCACAGAAGGAACATGCCGATCGTCCGTTTATTGATACGGCTCTTCAGATTGCGCCTGTCAGTTATGCAATTCTGAATGCGGGCAGTATTCCTTTCGTTGCATCGTACGTCAGAGGGCGTGCGGAAATTGCGGAAAAAATTTCTGCACAACTGAAAATTCCCAGACAGTTTGCGTTTCACACCAGAGAATCTCTTGAGATTCCTGTCGAAATTGTGCATCTGGAGAGAACTTTATGACTGATCTTCCGTGTGCGTCGCATCGCAGCCTTGCAAAACGGATTGCGGTTCTTGCCGCAGGACACGGTGCCGTTGATTTTTACATCCCGGTTATCTCGGCAGTCCTACCGGTATTACTGCCAATCTTTGCTGAACAGGGAATCACCTCGTATGCAATCTCGGGCTTTCTGGTAACAGCCATTACGATCACTCTCGCTGTTGTCCAGCCGGTCGCAGGATGGCTTCAGGACAGGGGGGGCTGGACAGTTGGTGCAAGCTGGTGTATCCTGCTGACGGCAATTGCCATCAGCTGCTTTGCGTTTGTACAGAACTACTGGCTGCTGCTGTGTCTTGCAGTTGTTGCCGGTCTCGGCAACGCAATGTTTCATCCAAATGCATATCAGCAGATCTATCAGTTTTCCACTCCTGCCAACCGCGGGACGCTCTTATCGGTGTTCTCGGTGGGCGGTAGTTTCGGTTATGGTGCAGCACCGCTGGTTACAGGTGCTCTCCTGGTGTGGGCAGGTTTGCCGGCTCTCATATATCTGATAATTCCTGGTATCGTTGTCGCGTTCATCATCTCCCGTTTCCCGCAAAAACCGGTACATGAACCTTCTTCGTCCGTGGAGTACTCCCGGGAAGAAAACCGTGCGAACTGGGGTAGTGCAGGACTAATGCTTGGAATTAGTTCACTGCGCACCTGGGTGTATTATGGGTTTCTTACGTTTGCAACCGTGTATCTGACCACATATGCGGGCATTGAGTACTTCTTTGCAACCGTCTTGGTTACCGGCATGTTTTATGCGGGAATGATTGCAACCCTTGTCGCAGGTGTTAGTTCTGATAAACTCGGCAGAAAGGAAATTCTTCTGATATCGTATGCATGCTCTGTTCCTGCGTATCTGGGAATTTTTCTGTTACCCTCCCCGTTCTCTCTGTTGTCCCTTCTTGTCGCCGGATTTTTCCTGATGGCTCCGGCAACGATCGAGATTGCAACCGTACAGGAGATGATGCCCGGAAGTGTAGGTCTTGCATCCGGCATTGTGATCGGAATTCCGCAGGCGTTGAGTGCTGTTGCAATTGTGGTGATCGGTGTTGTTGCTGACACTATCGGTATGCCTGAAGCATTAGCAATCCAGTCTGTACTGATGGTTGCGGCGGTGGTACTGTGCGTCTTCTTGCCGTATCCGCTGAGACTGCGGAGAAATGATGCATAGCGGATCTGATTCACGGAGCAGTTTTGCTATCCTGTCCGTGATCACAAAAATAAAAGAGTTCAGTTTTTCCTTATCAGAAGAACTGCTGCGGCACACCCGAGTAACGCTCCCAGTACTGGTATGGGGGCTTTAGTCGGCGGTGCGGTCGGTGTAGATGTCGTCGGGTTTGTTGTCACTGTTTCTGTGGGGACGGTTGTCATCTCTGTTGGTGTCGCTGTTTCCGTTACCGTGGCTTTGTTCAGCGTTGCCCTCAGTGTCTCGGTGTTTCCGGCAGTGAGCATGTAATTATTCTTGGTAACGGTATTGTACCCCTCCTTTTCAAACCTGAAATTGTGCTTTCCCGGCAGATAGCCTGCAAGCTGAAGGCCCCCGTCCTTTAACTCTGGGACAGTTCCTGCATATACATCATCCACATATACATCAACCCCGGTTGGCTCTGAGTACACAATGACACCGGCGATTGATGTGTTCTTTACCAGATTTGCTGTCACTGATGCAACTCCTGATCCGAGCGGTTTTACGTAGAGGTCCGGAACAACGTACTCGTCGTATCCGGCAAGAACTACCCTGACCTCATAATATCCTTCATAATAGTCAGGAGAGGTGACCGGCGTCTTTCCCTGGTACACGCCGTCGATGTACACATCTGCGTACGGCGGACTGGACTGTACGGTAATGAATTCGGTGTTTTCGATCACCGAAGCATTTGCTGCCGCTGCTGGTGGAACCAACAGGAGTGCGGCAAGAAGTGCGAGAAGAACAAAGTGTTTCAGCATAAAATCCACCTCGAGGTATCGGTAATGATGTAGTGGGGGCGAGAGGATTTATATTTTTCCTCAAAAATATTTTCGTGATTTTTAGAAAAAAGCCGGGTAGTCAATGAGTTCTTCTCAGTTCACTTATAACAAAACGCAAAAATGATTCTAAATCTCTTCATACGTATCATCCAGCCCTGCATGATTGTAGACAAACAGCTGCGGGGATTAGTGTGATACCTGACGGTATTTATCATATCCTCATAAAAAATAGTTTATTTTATCTTGCCCGCACGCGGAACTCATGTGCCGCAGTTTTTGGATCGGCAGCCTCGTAAATTGCCCGCCCAACAATGATGCCGTCCACATATTTTTTGACATCCTCCGGCTGTGCTCCCTGTGCACCAACACCAGGTGAGTAGATCTTCATGGACGATCCGATGATGCCGCGGAGAATTGCCGTTCTCTCCGGACGCGTCGCCGGCGCGATGATACCATCTGCTCCTGCGGATTTTGCCATCTCTGCCATCTTCTCTGCATTATTTCCGGTCAGAAACTCCAGCGCACCGGGGTGACTCATCTCGCAGACCACAAAACAGACACCGCCGTGATCGTGTGCAGAGTCGACACAGGCTGCAAGAGAATCATGTCCGCAGAATGCATGCGTGATGATTCCGGAACATCCCGCACCAAACACCTCCTCACAGATGAGTGAGTTTGTGTTTGGAATATCGGCAACCTTGAAGTCTGCAATGATTGGAATGTCGGCCTTTGAAAGATCCTTCACAATCCCCAGGCCGGTTGAAAGAACCAGCGGATACCCGATCTTGATTGAATCCACCTCGCCGGTACAGGCATTTGCCACCCGGACAGCTTCGCTCTTTCCCTTCACATCCAGAGCAAGAAGAAGGTCTGCCATTATTTCCGCTCCAGCCGCTCAAGCGTTGCGGCAGCCAGAATTGGCAGTGTGATCGTTGCATCGCCGTACACAGTTACACCGATACCGCCTTCCCCAATCTTTCCCCAGGACTTTGCCTCATCCAGTGTTGCACCGGAAAGGCCGCCAAGATCAGGACGGTCACCGGTCAGCTGCACAACATACGTGAATGCATTTTCCGTCATCAGCATCGTCTGCAGGGTGAAGTTCTTTGGAACGCCGCCGCCGACCAGAACCGCACCCGCCTTTTTCACCGAAAATGCTGTATTTAACAGATCGTGCATGTCGCCGATTGCATCCAGGATTGTTTTCTTGTGGAACTGGGAGTACATCCAGTACTGCAGACCAAGAACCGAGTCCTGAAACGCTGGGCAGTAGATCGGCACATCGTGTTTTGCCGCTGTTGCAAGAATTCCCGTGTCAAGTTGCTCGCCGATGGTGCGCAGAAGTTTACTGATGGTTATCGGCTGTTCCGGAAGGCTGGAGTACACATCCTGAATAAACGACTCCAGTTCTTCATAGGCTTCGTTGGGGAGGAATACATCATAGATTCGGTTAATCTCCTCCTTTCTCAGTTCAAGATCATCACATTCCGCCTGTCCGTGATAGTGGTGGCAACCGATCGCCTCAATTAAATCATGTGTGAGGTTTGCACCTGTCGAAGTGAGAATATCGATATGTCCTTTCTCGATTAATGTGGAGACAATACCTCCCATTCCTGCAGGAACCATGGCTCCGGACAGACCGAAGAACTTCGTCATATCCGGATCGGATAGCATTTTCTCGTAAATATCAACCGCATGGTAGAGGCTGCCGCCATTGTATGCTCCTGCACCTCCCATTTCCAGAACGAGTTCGTTCACCGTCATACCTGCGCGGGGAATGAACTGTTTTACCGGATCATTACAGTGTTTGTGCATTTATTGTACCTGACCTGAAGTAACTACCATAGAGTTAGGCGAGATACAGCAATAAGATATTGGAAAACAGATTTGACTGTGGTGAGGGCAGCAGTATCCACACTGCTTTGTACTCCACATCCCCCACCTAACTATACTATTATGCGTTAGCAACTTTTAATCTTGCCGTCTCTCCCCTTGAGAAAACCCAGTTTGCGGAGGTCGTTTATGACTCCTGAGAGGTAGTCTGCGGAAAGATCAAAGGAGATCACATCCTCGGTTTCGCCGAGCGGGAAGGCCGGAGCTTCAAAGGCCTCAAGGAGTCCCGCCTCTGTTGTGATTCCTCCCGAGACAAGGTCATGAATTTTTGCAATAAGTGCCTGTTTGAAAAAGATTGCATCCACAAATCTTCCTGCTTCGTCGTCGTCCACGTCAAGATGATCCAGAACGTCACTCATATCATCGATGCCCTGTGCAAGCACAATCTCCGCACCGGTTGTAACTACATAACCGGTCGTTGATGATGTTCTGATGTGGCTGGTGATCCCGGAACCGTCAAGGTCTTCTGGAGCAATACCGCCGAGATCTCCGTAGGCATACATAACGCGCAGTTCTTTGGGGTCCTTTACACCGGTGAGCATGTACTCGGGTGTTTCCCCGACGACTTTCAGGAGTTCGTTATCCTCAAGGGTTCCGAGAATCATCAGGGAGTTGACAAATTTCTCCGTTGCGGTCTTCTGGATATCTTCGTTGCTGTCCGCATCGATACTTTCCAGCTGTGCAAGGAGTTGTGCCGGTGTTGCGTCCGTTAACACATCCCCGACTTTGTGCGTGGAGAAAAATTCGGCAAGGGTTTCTTCGCGGCTCAGGAGATCGGTTTTGATCTGGGCAAGGTCGCTGTCATCCTCTTTTGCAAGAAGTTTGCTGATGAGTTCTTCGAATGCGGCGATGGTCCCTTCGAAGTACGGGGTCCCGGAGAATGTATGCTCAACTGAGATGCGGGCGGAACAGTCCCTCTCTTTGAGATACTTCTGGAACTCTGCAGCATCCTCCCGCGAGTAAAATGTGATCTTCTCCTCAAGAGTCATTGTTATGTATCTTTTTGGTGCAGGAGAGTGTTATCTTTTCCGCCGCGTAATGTGATGAAAAATTTCTCTGGCTTTTTTTGAAAAACAAAGACTGGAATTTTTTAACCGTTTTGTCCGCCCTGGAGATGCTGTGGCTCATGTATTCTGACAACCGGTTTTGCCAGATGTCGGCGTGCATTGGGGGGAACTTCATACCAGCCAACTGAAATTTTCCGCGGGACTGTCGCAACCTCCCGTATTCTCCCGGAACAGGTTCGGCATTTGTATCCTTTACCGCGCCCTGCAGATGTCATACGTCCCCCACAGACTGGACATTTTGGGGACGCACGGATCTGTTCATCTGAGAGATCGTTTATTCTGAACTTTTCCAGATGCAGTGAGTTCTTTTTCCAGCTGCCGCAAAGCGTAAGGCAATCTCCCGATCGGAGCATTCGAACAATGTGCCGGAACTCCTTTGTTGGTTCGAACGCAAAGACGGTAAGCAACGGTTCGCCTGCGTCTGGTTTGAAGGTGAAATGCACATGACCGCCGCATGTTGTTACCGGATTTCCGGCAACAACACCGTCCATACGGTAGGACAGCCCTTCCTGCGGTTCTCCGTCATAGTCGAGAAGGTGTGCATCGGTCCCCTGGTTCGTCCGCCAGATTTGAGTCAATATCGGGGGCTCTGACTGTACCATTTTGGCGGATGTTTTCACCCATTCCGGGGATTCGCCGCGGATGCCGTAAAGCACAGGATCTTTTCCGTGCGGTACACAGACAACCGTGCCTGCCGTAGGATCTACGGTGTCCCAAGTGTGCGGGAATGTTGCGGCAGCTGATGTGAAGAAACTCTCCGCAACAATTTTCCTCTGTGTGCCAAACCGTTCGGGTGATCGGTAGGCGAGCAGTTCGTATGTTGCATCCGGCAGTACGGATGATACGGCCGCAAGGGCTCCGATGAGTCCACGTCCACATTTGTATCCACGGTAGAGAGCACCGATTGCATCGAGCCGTTGTATGGTTTCTTCAATGGTACAGAATCTCTGCAGCGCCTGGTAGTAGAATGCCGGGTTGGGCCGTTCGTTTACGACAACGATTCCCGGATTCGTATTTTCGCACCCAAACTCCGCGAACTCCTCGACCAGTCTGCACGCTGAATCAAATACTTCCTCCGGTGTTCCGCCGGATATTTCCAGACAGACCGCCGCATTGCCCCGTGTCTTCCACACCACATTCGGGTTCAGACGGACCAGCCGCATCTCTCCTACGGTGTATCCTGCGCGCCGCAGATTTTCCGCGAGTATTGCGCCCAGATAGGTGGTACACATCCCATCTGGGGAGTCCGTGTCGTCCATACCAAGGAACATACTATCGATACTATTTTATTGAACTGCATTACTATTACGATTATACGATCATGTCCAACGACCGGCTGCTTCAGAACGTGGTCAGCATCCTGATCATGGCAGGTTACAACGTATCGGAACGCTGCGAGATACGTCCGCGGAGTTTCGATCTGATGACATCTGATGGGAAACATCTGCTCGTCATCAAGGTCGTGTCCCAGATAGACAGTGTCAACGAAGACATTGCTTGGGACCTGGACAAAATTGCCCGGCATCTTGGTGCTGTTCCGTTGATTATCGGCGAACGGGCACGCGATGCCCCACTGGAGCGCGGGGCAATTTATCTGCGCTACGGAATCAATGCCGTGTCCTCGGCAACGCTCTATGACTATCTTGCGGAAGGAGAGCTGCCGCTCGTCTATGCCTCGCCGGGTGGTCTCTACGTGAACATCGATGCTGACCGGCTTCGTGAGCTGCGCGAGGAACATTCCATGTCGCTCGGTGATCTTGCTCATGCACTCGGGGTCTCCCGCCGTACTATCAGCAAGTATGAGGGGGGTATGGGTACGACGCTTGATGTTGCAATGCGGCTTGAGGAGCTGTTCAATGATGATATTGTGATGCCGATCGATCTTCTCAGCTACACGCCCGCAGCAGAGGAACGATCCCCGGCATCTCTCCCATCCGGCAATAGTACTGATGCTGATCCGCATCAGCTTCCCGCTGACCGCCTGAGATCGATCGGTATCAGCGTACAGGAACTTCGCCGCGCTCCGTTCCATGCGTTTGCTGTGTATGAGGATGAGACAATTCTCACCTGCTACGGTACTGCACAAAAGACGGTCCGTCGTGCCGAGCTGGTTGGTAACATCTCGCAGATTTCTGGAACACACTCATTATGTGTGGTATCCGACTATCGTAAGGAAAAGAAGATTGGCAAGACACTCGTGATCGGGGAGGAGCGGCTGAAGCATGTCTCTGATGGTTCGGATCTGCTGGAGATGGTGACAGAAAAATAATTTTTTTTATTCCTCTGATTTTTTGAGCCGCTGTTTGTTAATGCGCCGTCTGATTGATCCCGTACTGATAATATTGAATCCCGCAGATTTCATCTGTCATCCATCCAGAAAAACCGTCAGTAGGAGATCATTCATATCTGATAAACAAGACATCTCCTAACTCAACAGGCGCGCCCCTGCGGGGTTGTGCTGGGCTTGGTAAATTTTCTTACATTTTTGTCCCGATGGATTCACAATACAATCAAATTTATATAGAACAACAAAGCAACCTAATCTGCATACATTACTCTGTATGCCACAGAGTATTTGGAGATAGAAATCATGTCAGCACAACTTGGCGGACAGCCTATTCTGATTCTTAAAGAAGGCGGTTCCCGTACCCGTGGACGGGATGCCCAGAGCATGAACATTGCTGCAGCAAAGGCAGTTGCAGGTGCAGTCAGAACTACCCTTGGTCCGAAGGGCATGGACAAGATGCTCGTCGACACCATCGGCGATGTTGTCATCACCAATGATGGCGTTACCATCCTCAAAGAGATGGATATCGAGCACCCGGCAGCAAAGATGATGGTTGAGGTCGCAAAGACCCAGGACGACGAAGTCGGAGACGGAACCACCTCTGCCGTCGTTATCGCAGGCGAACTCCTGAAGAAATCCGAAGAACTTCTCGAGCAGGATGTCCACCCGACTGTTATCACCCTTGGATACCGCCAGGCAGCAGAGAAGGCACAGGAACTTCTCCAGACCATTGCAGTCGATGTAAAGGCAAAAGACAAGGAAATCCTCTCCAAGATTGCAGGTACTGCAATGACCGGCAAGAACGCCGAGGCATCCAAAGAGAAACTCTGCGACTTAATCGTCCGCGCAATCACCCTCGTTGCTGACGCAGACGGAACCGTTGACACGGAGAACGTCAAAGTCGAGAAGCGTGTCGGTGGCGCAATCGAGGACTCCGAGATTGTCGAAGGTATGATCATCGACAAAGAACGTGTCCACCCCGGTATGCCGAAGACCGTTAAAGCTGCAAAGATTCTCCTTCTGAACGCAGCTGTCGAGTACAAGAAGACCGAAGTTGACGCAGAGATCAGCATCACCAGCCCCGACCAGCTCCAGCTGTTCCTTGATGAGGAAGAGCGCATGATTAAGAGCATCGTCGAGAAGATCAAGGCATCCGGTGCAAACGTTCTCTTCTGTCAGAAAGGTATCGACGACATTGCTCAGCACTACCTCTCCAAGGCAGGTATCCTCGCAGTCCGCCGTGTCAAGAAGTCCGACATGGAGAAGTTGGCACGTGCAACCGGCGGCGCACTGATCTCCTCCATCGACGCAATCAGCGCAGATGAGCTTGGTGTCGCAGGTCTTGTCGAAGAGCGCAAGGTTGGCGGCGAAGAGATGATCTTCGTTGAGAAGTGCAAGAACCCGAAGGCAGTCTCCATCATCATCAAAGGCGGAACCGAGCACGTGGTTGACGAGCTTGGCCGTGCACTTGAGGACGCACTCCGTGTTGTCGGTGTTGTTGTTGAGGACAAGAAGATTGTTGCAGGCGGAGGAGCACCGGAAGTCGAGCTCTCCCTCAGACTCCGTGAGTACGCAGCAACCCAGGGTGGACGTATCCAGCTCGCAATCGAGGCATTCGCGTCCGCACTTGAGGTCATCCCGAGAACTCTTGCAGAGAATGCAGGTCTTGACCCAATCGACAAACTTGTCGAGCTTCGTGCAGCCCATGAGAAAGGCGAGAAGACCTACGGTCTTGACGTCTTCGAGGGTAAGCCGGTTGACATGCTTGCAGCAGGCGTTGTTGAGCCGCTCCGTGTAAAGACACAGGCAATTGCATCCGCAGCAGAGGCAGCTGTCATGATTCTCAGAATCGATGATGTGATTGCATCCGCAAAGTCCGCAGGCCCGTCTCCGGACGAGATGGCAGCAATGGGCGGTGCAGGCGGCATGGGCGGTATGCCCGGCGGCATGCCCGGTATGATGTAAATCTCCCCAATATCAATCTCTTTTTTGAAACGTTCTCTTTCTCCCTGAAACGCTATATTCTCCCAAAGCAAACACATGTACCAGTTTATGGATCCGCTGACCGTTCTTTTCGCATATGGTGCCACTTGGGTGGATACTCTCAACTACACACTTGGTGCGGCGGTGATCGCCCTGGCATTTGTGTACTTTACCCGAAATTTTTCCTTCGTTCAGCGGATTGCTGCCCCTGCGATTGTCGGGGTCCTTGTGTCGGTTCTTGGAACCGGTGTTGTAATCTCTGCATCCGCCCTGCCGCAGCTTGGGTATCCTCTGTGTCTGTTTGCGCTCGGAAGCGGCTGTGCGCTCAGCTATCTTGCGGTGACCCACATCACAAATCGTAATCTCGGATGGGTGCTGATTCTTGTCTTCTCGCACCTTGCTGCGTACTGTGTACTGCTTTCCGCGGTGTTTGTTCCGTTTGTCGGTGCATCCATCTTCGGGTTTTTTGTTGCAGCGGTACTCTTTAGTGCAGTTCTTTTCGGAGTTGCCACATGGTGTGTTCTGCACTGGAATCCTGCATGGACGCCGTGGTGGATATCTGGGGATGCGGAGGGCCGGGCTGCGTTTTTCCGGAAACTTCGCAGGAAGAAGGAGTAACTGTCTGCGTCCTGTTTACGAACTTTAACTAAGAAATAACATCAAATTATAACAACAGTTGAGACGGTAACTGTGCGACCTGAAGTCCTCTATGAATACGATCTCCCGCTTGAAGTACTGGATGAGATTCCGGCTGATGAAGAGGTGCTGGAGGTTCTCTACGCCCGCAGTAGTGAAAACTATCATCTGCCTATCTTAATTACACGCCTGCGGATTGTCTGCGCATATCCGGAAACATCGGTGGTGTACCGTGTGTTCCAGATTGATTACGTGGATCTGGCAGAGGTTCATGTGAAGTTTACCCGAGGTCTTTCCACGGTTCTGACCTTCACCCGTCTTGACGGCGAGATGAACGTCTTCGACCGCGTTCGCAACACCCATGAGGAGATCCGGGCAGCCCTTCTGACTCTGCGCGATCTGATGATCGAAAAGGTCGGCGGTGAATGGCAGTTCCAACACCGGCAGAACCTGCTGACGGATGAGTATGCAGTAAAGGAAAGCGATCCTGTTTTGTCATCGGTCCCAACAATTCCTGCAGAGGATCTCTTCGAGGACAAAGAGATGCCGGGCCTTGGATGCTACGAACCAACGGAGAAACTGTTCGAGCATTTCCCGCAGGATGCTGAGGACGGAGATGTGTTTGAGGAGTCCGCAGAGATTCTTCCAGAGACTGATGCTGAGCTCAAATCTGTTGCGATGAACTCGCGGATTCAGCGGATGATTGAAACTGCAGAGATCGAGGCAGAACATCCTGAGATTACAGATACGGGGGAGGTATCCGTCAACGACGCAACGGTTCTTGAGAGTGGTCCCGGTGTCACCGATTCCCAGTGGGCAAACGAGGATGGAGGCGATGCGGTGATTCTGCCGGATCAGCACGCTGGTTCCCGCCAATCCAGTAATGGTACGCGGGCTGCCGTACCGCTGGTACCGGTTGACGAGGATGATTCCGAGGTGTACGTTACCCCGAAACCTTCCCCGAAGAAGCAAAAGGAGGAAGAGGCAGCAGCAATGATCGCTGAGGAACTTGACAAACTCCCGGTTCCGGAGGCAAAAGAACCGGCGAAGTCTCCTCTTCCGGCACTGCTGCCGCGTGCAGTGCCTGTTCAGGTACCTGCTGTCCTGCCGGCAGACAAAGGAGTAATTCCTATGTCGATCACTCTTGAGCCGCAGGATTCCTTTGAGGAGGAAACGGTTGATGCCTGTCTTGAGTCACTGAAACTTCTGCGGGATACGGGTGTAATCTCAGAAGAGGAGTACAAAGATCGCTGCCTCCGGCTGTTCAAGACAAGCAGCGAGTAATCTTTTTTTTATTTGCAATATTTCAAAAAAGTGTTTTTCGCAGTTGATCGGTTCGACAACTACTGGAAAGATGGGAAAGGAGGGATGGGTTAACTGCAGCCGCTCCATCCGCAGTGTTTGCAGATTCCCATGTTGCATCCCTCGCCAAAGTCCAGCGGTTCACCGCACTCCGGGCAGGGATTTCCTTTCTTTGCTCCTGGTGTTACGGTCTGTACTGTCCAGTTGTCCAGCGTGGTGATTGCCTGATTTGTTGCCGCAAGCTCGATGCACTTTCCGACAACATCCGCACAGGACATACCCTCGGAGTTCTTATTGCGCAGGGCAGAAATACAGCTCACCTTTGCAAACTGCTTGACAAACTTTTCGTACGGTACTCCGTTCTGCAAGCCAGTACTGATACTTCTGCCAAGTGCATTGCTGCTTGCTTCGCATCCTGCACCGACTGTCCGGATGAACACCTCCATCGGTTTTCCGTTCATCGTGTTTACCGTAATGTAGAGACGGCAGCATCCCGACTGGGCAAGGAATGTTCTTCCGTCCAACTCACGGGGACGTGAGAACGGCAGCTGCTGTACAACCTTCGGTTCTGCCGCTGCTACGGGCTCCTCTTTTTTCTCCTCCTTCTTCTCAAGTGCCAGTACCACGTCCTCCCGTGAGCCGGTGCGGTACAGCGTCATGCCTTTGATGCCTTCCTTCCAGGCGAGCAGAACTGCATCGGCCACCTGTTCCTTTGTTGCAGAGAACGGCATGTTGATCGTTTTTGAGATGGATGCATGCACGTGCTTCTGGAATACAGCCTGCATCAGCACATGATCCTTCCACTGGATATCAAGTGCAGTCTTGAACACAGCACGGAATGCGTCCGGAAGCCACAGTACATCCTGAACGGTTCCTGTCTCATGCACATGGCTGATAACTTCGTCCCGCTTTGCCTCTGCTTCTTTCCCGGTAAATCCAAGGCCTGCAATTACGCGCCGCAGCTCGGACTCGAAGTATGGGTGAACCATAATAAACGTTTTTCCAACGGTGTTCCGGCGGGTGTAGGCGTACGAAAACACCGGTTCAATTCCTGATGAACATCCTGCAAGCAGTGAGATCGTTCCGGTCGGGGCAATAGTCGTAAGTGCCGCGTTGCGCATAATCTTTCCCTGTTTGTCCCAGACGGATCCTTTGTATGCGGGGAATGTTCCTTTCTCCTTTCCAAGCCGCTCGGACTCTTCCGTTGCCACATCGTTGATACGTGCCATGACCTCTTCGCAGAAGTTGCGCCCAGCCTCCGAGTCGTAGGGAATGCGGAGCATCAGCATGGCATCGTGTACTCCCATCAGGCCAAGACCGACTTTTCTGGTACGGTTTGTTGCCTCCTTGATCTGCTCGATCGGGAATACGTTCTTTGTGATGACCGCATCCAGGAACCGCACCGCCATCCGCGTCATCTTATCCAGTGCATCGTAGTTTACCCCATCGGCACGGATGAATTTTGCGAGGTTGATACTTCCCAGAACACAGGACTCAAACGGCAGCAGCGGCTGTTCTCCGCACGGGTTGGTCGTGTCGATATCACCCAGCTGCGGTGTCGGGTTTTTCCGGTTTATTGTATCGTAGAAAAGAATTCCCGGTTCCCCGTTCTTCCATACACCTTCCACAATACCGTCCCAGATCTCGCGAACAGTCACCGTCTCACCGTCGGTTGTTTTCAGCCACTCGCGATCCAGATCGCCTGATGCAACGGCTTTCATGAACTCATCGTTTACCATCACAGAGATGTTGAAGTTCGAAAAGTCTCCCTCCTTTGCTTTGCTTTTGATGAACTTCATGATATCCTTGTGCCAGACGTTCAGGATACCCATGTTTGCGCCGCGCCTGCGCCCTCCCTGTTTGATAACATCTGTTGCCGCGTTAAAGACACGCATAAACGACACAGGGCCGGATGCAACTCCGTCTGTTGAGCGGACAGGGGATCCCTCTGGTCTGAGGTGGGAGAAGTTGTAGCCGGTACCGCCGCCTGACTGATGGATGATTGCACCCCAGCGAATTGCATCAAAAATCTCCGGCAGAGAGTCGTTTACTGGGAGTGTAAAACAGGCGGACAGCTGTCCGAGCGGGGTTCCCGCATTCATCAGTGTTGGTGAGTTCGGGAGAAATTCAAGGCTCATCATCGCCTCAAAATATTCTTTCGTCTCTTCCGGAGTTTCTCCGAGGGCATTTGCCACACGCCTGCAAACATCCTCGAATGATTTCTCACCGACGCGGTAATAGCGTGCGGCAAGAATGCTGTCTACAACTGAGTCCGCCATAAAATCAACCTGATATTATTAGTACAATTTTCATTTTGCCGGAGGAAATGGGGATAGTCCATACGGCCGGGTGCAGAGTACTTACCAAGTAATTAGCGAGCACGATTATTAATTTTTGACATTTGGCATAAGGGGGGTAAATCACAACTATTAATGAGATGCACATCAATTTTTTAAAGAATCATGGTTGTTCCCGAAAAGGTATTTTTTACCAGAGGATGCGGAGTCCACAAAGACAAGCTGGTGTCCTTTGAAATGGCCCTCAGGGATGCGGGACTTGCCCCGTACAACCTCGTAACGGTCTCCTCGATCATGCCGCCGGACGCTGAGATCATCTCCCGCGAGGAGGGACTGCCTTATCTATCGCCGGGTGAAATTGTCTACTGCGTCATGGCGCGGACGGAAACAAATATTCCGGGGCAGGCTGTTGCCGCATCCGTTGGTCTTGCGGTACCGGAGATTCATGGGAAACAGCATGGGTATCTCTCCGAGTATCATGCCGCAGATATCTCCGGTCATGAGTGCGGTGAGTATGCTGAGGATCTTGCGGCAACAATGCTTGCCACCATTATGGACATCCCGTTCGATCCTGAAACTGCGTGGCAGGAACGCGAGCAGGTCTATCTTGCAAGCGGAAAGATCATCAAAACCAGCCATCTTGCCGCATCCGCGGTATGTGGTGATGACGGTAAGTGGACCACCGTTATTGTTGCCGCTGTCTTCATTCTTCCATAATATTCTTTTTTTTCTGCGGGACAGGCGAGTAACTAATTACCTTCCAGCGCTAATACTTCTCCACATGTGCGGTATCGCGGGCATCGTCGCAAACTCCGAGGTTTCGGGTTCATTGTACTGGGCGCTGTATGCACTTCAGCACCGCGGACAGGAAAGCGGTGGAATATCCACCTATGACAACGGAATAGTTCACAAATACAAAGGATACGGGCTGGTGTCCGAGATATTCACGAGCAGCATTCTGGAGAAGCTTTCCGGGAAAACAGGACTTGGCCACGTCCGGTATCCGACAACCGGCGGGTCCAAACCGGAGAATATCCAGCCGTTTAATTTTTTGTTCCGCGGTCATTCGCTATCCATCGTCCACAATGGAAATCTGGTCAACACCGATGAGCTGCGTTATGAGTATGAGGGCAGGGGTCACATATTTTCCACCACCTCCGATACTGAAGTGATCGCCGCAATTTTGGCAAACGAGATCATTCACGGGCACACCGTTGTTGAAGCCATCAGCTTCTGCATGCGGAGTATCAGAGGATCATATGCGGTCATCTTCATGCTGGACGGCGTTTTGTATGCGTTCCGCGATCCCCTCGGCATCAAACCTCTCTGTCTTGGGGAGTTTGAAGACGGAGGACACATCGTTGCATCCGAAAGTGTTGCTTTGGATGCAGTCGGTGCCAAACTGATTCGCGACGTTGCTCCCGGGGAAAGCATCCGTCTCATGGCAGACAAGGTGTATCCTCATCAGATCATGACCGCAAAATCTCCGGCGCACTGTGTGTTTGAGTACATCTATTTTGCCCGGGCCGATTCGGTGATCGATGGTATCTCTGTCTACAAGGTTCGTCAGAAGACTGGATTCCTTCTTGCAGGTGAGTCACCTGCGCATGCTGACATTGTTTCACCGGTGCCGGACTCAGGAACTGCCGCTGCCACAGGGTATGCTGCGGCGTCGGGCATTCCCTTCCGAGAAGCACTGATCAAGAACCGCTACACCGGCCGTACCTTTATCATGCCGACCCAGGCGAAACGTGAGATGGCGGTCCGGATGAAACTGAACCCAGTCCGTGGTCACATCACCGGAAAGTCTGTTGTGCTGGTGGACGACAGCATTGTCAGGGGTACGACTTCGCGCCGCATCATTGCGCTGGTTCGTGAGTTTGGGGCAAGTCAGGTACATCTCCGGGTGGCATCTCCGCCGATCATTGCGCCGTGTTACCTGGGAACCGATTTCCCGACGCGTGAGGAGTTGATCTCACATCACAAATCCGTTGAGGGTGTCCGGGAAGCGATCGGGGCAACAAGTCTTGCCCACATCTCCCTTGACGGTCTGGTCAAAGCCATCGGACTTCCGTGCAGTCATCTCTGTACCGGTTGTCTGACGGGAAAGTATCCGCTTTCAATTGATGGCGAAGATGAGGATCCCCGCGGTATTGAGATGATCGATCCCTACAAAAATCCTGAACCCTGATTTTTTCTTGAGTACGTATCCATACCGCTAGTCTCTGCCGTTAAAACGACTCTGAAAAAGAGTACTTGTTCAAATATTTTTAAAATCACAACCCAGAAAAAAGGACATTGGGGAGTGGGTTGAGAGTGGTACGTGTGTCATTAACTGTTTGGAGGTGTGAATATTGTATTGGGGCAGATCTGAAAAACTCACGCTGTTGGCTGGTGTGTAGGTGTGTGAGGTGTGTTGCCGTTCGGTTCGGACATCTGTGGTGTGATTTGCCCGACTTTTGACTGCATGGAATCTGTACGTTTTTGCGTTTGTTCCACAGACCTGTCCGCCCCCGGTGTTGCCCACACCGGGTGCTACTATACTATTCTCATGTATTATATATAAAATTATCTCTCATTGCACGGCATTGATGTTTGGCACAATGGTTGTGCAATGAAGAAAGCATTATAGTCATCAAGGGCAAATTAATGAGTAATGAGTGAGTCTGCAGGCGATTTTTCCGATATTCTTTCTCTTCTCAAGGATAATCCGCGCGGAATGTCAGTCACGGAGATCGCAGAAGCAGCTCACCTCAACCGCAACACCGTCGCCCGTTATATGGACACGCTTCTCGTCTCCGGACAGGTAGAGATGCGTACGTTTGGCAAAGCAAAAGTGTTCTTCATCTCCAAACGTGTTCCGGTATCCGCGATGCTGAACCTCTCCTCGGAGATGGTGCTTCTGGTTGGCGGAGATCTTCGTATCATTCAGGTGAATGAAGCACTGCTCTCCTTCTTATCCGTAACTTCCGATGAGATCATTGGTTCCCTTATCTATGATGGTCCGGCAAAACCGCTTTGCAGCGATATGCTCACGGATCAGATCCGTTATGCCATGCACGGCGAAATTGTCCGCGGTGAACTGCGCATATTCCGGAACGGCCGCGAGTACTATCTGGATCAGAAGATCTATCCGATGGTTCTCGCCGACGGAAAACCGGGCGTTACCGTTGTCCTTGATGATGTTACCGAGCACGTCCACGCTGAGGCGGCTCTGGAACAGAGTGAAGCAAAGTTCCGCAGACTTGTTGAAACTGTGCAGGACTGTATCTGGTCGGTGGACGAAAATTCGGTCATCACCTATATCAGCCCGCAGATTGCTGCCATCTGCGGTTATACCCCGGACGAAATGCTCGGCAAACGGTTTTCTGACTTTATGCCATCAGGTGCCGACGCACGTTTTTCCTGGGAACTCACCGCAGAAATATCTCGTGAAAGCGGATTCACACTCCTTGAGTTTCCTTTCATCTGCAAAGACGGAAGCCGCATCTACTGTGAGTTTTCCGGGACTCCGATTGTTCTTGACGAACCGTCAAACATGTTCCTCGGCTACAACGGAGCTTTGAGAAACGTCACGGATCGTCGGAACGCCGAGCAGGGTGTCAAACGGTGGAAACTGTTTCTCGATGGTGTTATGGATAACATTCCGGGCATCATCATCGTAACCGATATGAAAACAGATGTTACCGTTTACTCCAATCTTGCAGCAGAACAGTTTCTCCACATGACCCGCGCCGAGATCCGGAGTCTTCCCTCCTCCGCACTTCTTGCTCGTCTTGGTTCCGCCCACCTGATCGATGCACATGATCAGGTAAAGGCTTTTCGCAGACGGATCAACGTCCCGGAGGATCGTGTCGAGGTAGAGGGGGAGGTTCATTACATCTCTGCACGTGTTCTCCCGATGGTCCTTTCCGCGGATCGTGAATATCTCCTGACCATGGCAACTGACATCTCTGATGAGGTTGCGGACAGGAACCGTCAGCTGTTGACGCGGGAGCTTGCATTTATTCTGGAAGGGATTTCCAGTACGCAGGAGATCTGGGAGCCGGCAATGGAGATGCTGCCAAAGATCAGCGGATTTGAAGCAGTTGCCATATACCAGCGAAGTATCTTTGACGATTATATTCTCTTCATGTCCAAAGGGGGTGGATTTGCCCCGGCCATTCCCTGTGACTCGATTGTGGATCGCATAATCCGGAAAGGTGAACCGGCAATCTTCGATAAGTACCGGATGGGGCTGTTCCTTGAAGGAACCCTCTCCACCATGGACCATGCTGCCTCCCTCATCCTCATGCCGATTGTGCATGAGAGCAGAACCGTTGCCTGTATTGTTCTCGGCTCAACCACGCCGCAGTCGCCGGACACGGTACTTCGCGGGATCGTCATGTCAACGGCATTCCAGATTAGTACGGTTGCTTCGCGCTGTCTTCTCCAGGAAAAACTCCAGCGGGAACGTGATCGTACCCGAAGTTATCTGGATGTCGCGGGAGTTATGCTGGTTGTCGTTCGCCGCGACGGCATTATCGAGATGATCAACCGGTATGGTGCAAAACTTCTCGGATACACCGAAAACGATCTAATCGGCAGAAACTGGTTTGATACAATTGTCCCTGCTGAATTCCGGGAAGAGCGTCTTCAGTCCTTTGAACTGATGGTCTCCGGGATGATGAATGTCGAGGATCGGGTGTATCATGGCCCGGTACTGTGCAGTGACGGTACGGAAAAATCGATCAGGTGGCGTAACTCGCTTCTCCGTGAGGAGTGCGGGAGTGTCTCTGGGGTTGTCTCTTCCGGCGAAATCATTTCGGAAGAGGAAAAAGAATAATTTTTGGTGGTATGGAATTAACGCGGAATAACCATCGGCATATCTTTGTGCATCACAATGTCAACAGCAATACCGTACACTGCCTCGATCATATCCTCTGTCACACCGCTCCTGTCACATGCTGCATAGACTTTTCCGTCTTTCATGAACAGGAACCGGTCGGCAAACCGCAGGGCAAGATTGAGATCATGCATCGTCATGATCGTTGCCACATTGTGATGATCCACCACGTCGCGGATGACGCGAAGAATTGCCATCTGCCGGCAAAGATCGAGTGCTGATGTGGGTTCATCCAGCAGAAGAACCGATGGTTCCTGGACAATTGCCCGGCAGATGCATACTCGCTGAAGCTCACCGCCAGATAGTTCATCAATGTAGCGGAGCTGCATATCAGCCAGTCCAAGACGTTTGAGTGCGGCATCCACGATCTGGTAGTCCTTTTCTGTAACTCTCCATCCCAGATGCGGCTTTCTTCCGAGAAGAACCGTGTCAAACACTGTCATCCGTGCTGATTCATTGCGCTGGGCAACGTATCCCACGTTTCGTGCAATCTCTGATCCTGACATCTTTGTGAGATCCATCTCCTCCAGAAGAATGGTTCCCATCTTTGGTTTCAGGATCAGGTTCATGCACTTGAGCAGTGTGGACTTGCCGACACCGTTCGGTCCGAGGATTGCGAGGATCTCTCCGCGGGCAACACCCACGGTTATGTTCTGCAGTACCGGATCGGACCGGTACTCAAAACTCACTCCCTCTACATTGAGTATGGCTTTTCCGGGGGTCTCACCGTGATGTTCATGCGGGACATCATGAGAATGTTCGTGCGTGTGCGTATATCCTTCGATGTGTGAGTGTTCGTGGATGTGGTGGCCATGATGTTCTTTGTGTTCCGGGTATTCGTCTTTCACATGTGCCGCCCCCTGATGATGAGATACAGAAACACCGGTGCGCCAAGAAACGCCGTCAGAACTGCTACCGGCAGGACATGCGGTGCGATTATGGTACGTGCCACGGTGTCTGAGATGAGAAGAAGCACTGCCCCGCAGACAAAACTTCCCGGAATCAGGAACCGGTGGTCATCACCGATTACCCGCCGCACCATATGGGGACAGACCAGTCCCACAAATCCGATGACCCCAAGGAATGCCACAACCACCGCACTGATTATAGAAGCTGCTATCATGCCGAAGAGTCTTGTTTTCTCTACGTTTACTCCGAGTCCGCGTGCGGTCTCGTCTCCTGCATCAATTGCATTGTAGTCCCAGCGTTTGAACAGAATGTAGGCGAATGCTGCGGCAACCACGACGGTGATGATGCCCAGTTCCATCCAGCTGGATCGTGATACGTCGCCAAACTGCCAGAACACAATGGACGCAAGTTTTGTATCATCCACGAAGTACTGGATAGCCATCAATCCTGCGCTGAAGAGAGAACTGATTGCAACTCCTGCGAGTACCATCGTTTCAGGTGTTGCCGAACGCATCTTTGCAACCAGGAGAATGATGACCGTTGTCAGCATGCTGAACAGAAATGCACAGATGGTTGTCAGGTACGGATTGTTGACGACAACCGCATCTGCGATGCTGCTGCCGGTTGTTCCTGCGCCAAACATCAGAATGCCGATAGCAGCACCAAATGCTGCGGCGTTGGAGAGGCCGAGTGTGAATGGTGAGGCAAGCGGGTTTCGGAGAACAGACTGCATGGCAACACCTGCAATCGCAAGACCTGCACCCGCAACAACCGCTGTCAGTGCCTGTGGGATTCTGATGTTCCAGATGATGGTATTATACAGTCCAGTTCCCTGCCACCCCAACAGTGTTGCGATAATGTCAGGGATTGGAATGGATACCGATCCGACCGACACGGATACAAAGAACATGATGACTGCAAGGATACCTCCTCCGAGAATCAGTGCAATTTTTCTTCCCACATAGGCACGATAATGCTCCGGGGCAGATCCATTTTCCGGATTCATGTTTGTTCCATCACAGGAGAGGGATCTCCAGTTTTGTGAACGACAGGTTGTTCACATTTGCGTTCAGCTGATCATACACAGGTACACCTACCACAAATTCGTAGATCTCATCCGCTTTTTCTGCCGGATCGATGTCGGCAAACTGTTCTGGGTACAGAACTTTTCCGATGTAATACGCGTTCGCAAGAATTGTTTCATAGTTTGCTCCCATGGAGGTGTGGGGAAGAACTGCATACACCTCACCGGTCTGAACCGCGGTCATTGAGTTGTAAGATGGATCGGTTGAAAGTTCGACGATCGATCCCCCTCCGGCTGCAGTGAGGGTTCCCAAGTCAACAAACAGTATGTCTGGATCCCATGCGACTATCTGTTCCTTGGCAATTTTTGCGTTTTCAACAGTACTTGTACCAATGTCTGCCCCTGCGGCGGCATTGTTGGCATGGAGGTAGCGGAACGGCAGATAGTTCGGCTGTGTTGAATAAAATCCGTGTGATCCGGAGTACGAGACTCCCCCCACGTACAATGTTGGTTTTCCATCATCGGGAATATCTTTTGTACGATTGTCGAGATCCATTTTGATTGTGTCAAAGTATTCAAGGATTTCTTCAGCCCGTACTTCTTTTCCCAATATCTTTCCTAACATACGGAGATTTTCTGCAAACTCATCTGGTTTTGTACCTGGATCATACTGTGCAAACAGTACCACAGGAATCCCGGTTTTCTCAGTAAGTTGATCTGCTTCTCCCGCTAGGTCCGCTCCACTGGTACTCATGAGGATCAGATCCGGTGATACTGCAAGTAGCCGTTCAGGATCGATCTGGCCTTTTGTACTTCCGAGTGTGGGCAGTTCTCGAAGTTCTGGATTTGCAAGTCCGTATGGCCGTATGTCAGATGTCTGTGTAGTTTTTCCATCTTGACTATCAACCGCGATAACACGATCGAGTGCTCCAAGGTATGCAACGAGCCGGGTTGAACCGGATCCGGAGACTGCAATTCTCTGCGGATCGGCAGGGATGACAACCTCACGACCGGTTGTGTCCGTTATCGTGATGGTTTTATTATCGCTGTTATCGGGTGTTGTCACACATCCTGCCGAAACAGAAAGTACAACTACTGTTAGCAGTAGTAAAAGAAAAGAGAGGTATTTCATCTATGCCTCCACTTTCTGGTAAGAAAGGTTGTTCACATTTGCGTTTAACAGATCAAACACGGGTGCTCCTACCACAAACTCATAGATCTCATCCGCTTTTTCTGCCTGATCGATGTCGGCAAACTGTTCCGGGTAGAGAACCTTTCCAACATAGTAGGCGTTGGCAAGGCTTGTCTCATGGTTCACGTTCATCGAGGTGTGCGGATTTACTGTGTACACATTACCGTTTTTGACAGCCGACAGTTTCTGATAAGCCGGGTCGTTCCAGAGTTCGACAAGTGCTCCTCCTTCCGCAGCGGTCAGCGTCCCGAGGTCCACGAAGATTATGTCCGGATCCCAGGCCAGGATCTGCTCCTTGGCAACCTTGGCATAACCGGTCTGGCTGATATCTCCGATACCGGCAGCGACGTTTTCCGCACCAAGCAGTGTGAACGGCAGGTAAGTGGGATCAGTTCCGTCTGCGCCGTGGGCACCATTGTAGGAGATGCCGCAGACATACACCGTCGGTTTGTCGGTCTCCGAAACATTTGCCACACGGGTTTTGATATCCTCTTCGATCGATGCAAAGTATGCAATGATCTCTTCAGCACGTTCCTCCTCATGCAGAATCGTTCCCAGCATTCTCAGGGTTTTGCGAATTTCATCGCCCTTGGTAACATAGTCACCGGTGTAGAACATCACTACCGGAATCCCGGTCTTTGCCGTGATCTCATCGGCAACCTCAACCTGCGAACTGCTTGCCCCTCCCATGAAGAGAACCTCAGCTCCCGATGCGAGAAGTTTCTCATTGTCAACGACCGCCATGGCAGAACCAAGTTCCTGACGGTTTTTGATCTCAGGGTTCGCGAGGAGGTAGGGTCTCAGTTCATTTGATCGGGAGAAGAGACTGCTGTCCTGGTAATCAACTGCAACGATGCGGTCGAGATCAACATCCAGATACACGAAATACCGCATTGATCCCGATCCGGACACGGCAATCTTCTGTGGATTATCGGGGATGGTAACCTCACGCCCAAATGCATCGGTGACGGTAATGGTATTGGCATCCTCGGTTGGCGTTTCCGGCGTTGAAACACAGCCCGCACAGAGGCAGAGGAGTATGGCAAAAATACATCCCAATACTACAGCAAGTGATCGTCGGCACACACTCATGTTATCATTCTATGATTTTTTCATACTGAATAATAAATGTATGGAATTCTGTTGGTTGATATGACGAACATATTTTCATATCAATACTATTAATAAGGAAAAACAGCGATAATGTTGCTATGAAAGATTTCGCTGATGTTGTCGCATTTCATGGGCATTCCTGCGGAGGGCTTGCACTCGGGTACAAAGCCTGCGAACTTGCCGCAGAGAAACTTGGCCTACACTTCTCAGAGGATGAGGAGATTGTAGCAGTTACCGAGACCGATTCCTGTACCGTTGATGCAATTCAGGTACTGCTCGGCTGTACCGCCGGCAAAGGGAATCTGTTCGTAAACAACTGGGGTAAGACGGCGTTCTCGTTCTATCGCCGCGACAACAACACCTCCATCCGCCTTGTTGCCGTTCCGGATGCTGTTCCCAAAAATGCACGCATGGTTGAGCTCCGGCCGAAGATCATGGACGGGTCGGCAACGCCTGCCGAGGATGAGGAGTACCACCGCCTTTTGCATGAACATGTGCACGAAATTCTTGCAACGCCTGCGGAAAAACTGTTCATCATCAAAGATGCTGTTCAGCCTCTGCCAAAGGAGGCAAAGATCTACAACAACGTCGTCTGTTCCGTCTGCGGTGAGCAGGTGGCGGATGGTCTTGCACAGCAGAGCGAGGGAAAATACATCTGCATCCCCTGTCAGATGCGGAAATAACTTTTACAATTTTTTTACCTGGGCTGTACTTTCTCCGCAGAACTGCACAGACCATCATGCAGAGAGATTACCCCACCGCAGCCACACCGTCACTTTGGCTGTTCTTCATCATGAAAATTCTCAACGCCCGCACAAAAAGCAAAAGAAACCTCCCTTTTCACCGGCCACACAGCAACATGCAATCTTTGAAGGGTGCCGGTTTTCCCGGTTCATTTGATCTACAACCGGGACCAGGGATTTTTCTTTTTCAGATGCTGGAACAGATCATCCCACAGATCTCACGTGATCTCATTTCCGCGGGAAGTAGGAGAGCAGATCCCAGGCGAGGGACTCGGCCTTCTTCTCGTTTGTCATCATCGTATCCAGCCGGTGAGCACCGGGAACATCGATCTCCGTATCGCGTTTGTCCTGAATAAACATACTGACGACATCTTTGTACACCTCCCACGTTCCATAGGAGGTCGGTTCATAGCCCCACGCCTGCATCAAAGCAGCCGCCGGACCACTGACCGGTCTGCTGCCGATAAAGGGACTTACCGCAATTGTAAACTTCTTTCTCAACGCTTCCCGGACACCTGCACACTCCAAAATAGGACCGATGCTTGTTACCGGATTTGACGGTCCGATAATCACACCCTCGCTCTCCTCAATTGCTGCAATCACCTCTGGCGTTGCTGTGAGCGGGGCATCACCTGCGGTTTTTCGGACAATTCCTGTAATCGGCACATTGCCGCGGCGTCCCACCCAGTACTCCTGGTAGTGCATCAGGTTTCCGTCCTCGGTTCTTACGTATGTGGTAACCTCCTGATCGGACATCGGCAGAATCGTTGCCTGCACCCCGTATGCCTTTGCAATTTTGTCCGTCGCTTTTGTCAGAGTTATCCCCTGTCTCAGAAACTCTGCACGGGTAATGTTCGTCGCCCGATCGCGATCCCCAAGCGGCAGGGGCTCAGTGTATCCGAGTTTCTCCATCGCATGAAATGTCTCAAACGAGTCGCCGCGGATGCCCCACCAGCTGTCCGTGTTCAGCAGTCCGGAAAACAGATACTGCACGGTATCAATATCGGGCGAGACATACAGCCCTGACATCCAGAGATCCTCGGCGGTATTGACCACCACTGTGATCTCATTATCCCGCAGAATTTGGCGAAGTCCACGGATAAGTTTCGGTGTGCCGGTTCCGCCGGACAGTACCGTTATCATGATACTAAGTAGAAGGGTGCTGCATCGTAATCAAGATGCCGTGTTTTGACCCTGCCGGTACACTGGCAAAAAATATGATACGGCTGCTTTCAGAGAACCGAAAGCAGACCGTAGATCAGAATCGCCGCAATACAGATTGGTGCGATGAACTTTACCATCACCACATACATACGTTCCGCTTTAAACGGCGACGAACTCTTCACCTCATCAATAACCACTTTTGGTTTTACAATCCAGCCGATGAAGATACAGGTCAGAATTGCCACAATCGGCAGGAGGATATTGTTACTGAAGAAGTCGAACATATCCAGCAGCGACATACCGGCAACAGAGATCCAGTCCAGCATTCCAAACCCGAGCGAGATCGGAACGGCAAGTGCCATCGTGAACAAAAACACCAGTAACGATGCTGTCTTTCGGGACACACCGAACCGGTCACCGAGCACGGCTACCGGAACCTCAAGCATACAGATACAGGAGGTGAGTGCTGCGACCGCCACCAGCACAAAGAAAATTGCCGCAACCGCCGAGCCGAACGGCATCATAGCAAACACTTTGGGCAATGCCTGAAACATCAGGCCCGGCCCCGCGCCAAGCGCCTCGGGGCTTCCGCCGGAAAACACAAACACTGCCGGAATGATCAACAGACCCGCAAGAAACGCAACGCCGGTATCAAAGATCTCAATGGTCCGCACTGACTTTTCCATATCCGTTTTCTTTGCAAGATATGACCCGTAGGTGATCATCACTCCGAATCCGAGTGTCAGCGAGTAAAACACCTGGCCCATTGCCGCAAGCACTGTCTCTGCGGAGAACTTGGAAATGTCCGGATAAATATAGTACCACAGGCCGTCCATACCTCCCGGAAGGCTGAGACAGTAGGCTGTAAGTC
>JAHLFR010000015.1 GCA_018883755.1 Candidatus Methanocorpusculum faecipullorum | reverse complement strand
CAGCTCGGCTGGCACATGATAACGCGCAGCGAAGGCGACAACTACTCCCGCATCATGCTTCGGTTCGACGAACTCTTCCAGTCGGCGCAGATCATCAAAAACGCACTCGCCACTCTCCCCGGCGGCACAATCCGGCTTGGCGGCCGCATCACCGCAGGCAGAACCAAACACACCATCGAAGCACCGCGGGGAGACCTTACCTACGACATCGAAGTGGACGAAAACGGACAGGTCATCTCGGTCGCCATCCAGACACCCTCAATCATGAACGTCGAAGTCGGCTCGCATGCCATGATGAAAAACCTCGCATCAGCAGCCGACGTAACCTCGACCTTCATCAGTGCAGATCCCTGCATAGCCTGTGCGGAGCGGTGAACCATGAGTGTTGCATCCTACCTCAAAGAATTCTGCCGGGCGGGCTGGATCAAAAAATTCCTCGCAGCAAAAACCGCCCCGCTCGCCACCCCTCCCCACTTCCGCGACTTTCCCGAACTGACCGGAAACGAATGCACCCACTGCCTCGCATGCAGAATGATCTGCCCCGCCCCCGGTGCAATCGACGTCGTCCTGCGTGAAGACGGCAAATGGGAACCCCAGATCATCCGGGGACACTGCTTCCGCTGCGGCTACTGCGTCGAGATCTGCCCGGAAGAAGTTCTCACCTCAGGCAACCTGCTTGCCAAGCGCCGCGAACAAAACCTCGCCTTCACCCATGAGTTTGAAGTACTGGTTGACCAGAAACTCTGCATGGGCTGCGGAAACTGCTGCACCTCCTGCCCCGTCAACCGCGAAATCGACCCCGACATGGGAGCCGGCGGAACCTCCGTCTCCGACGACGTCCTAATGCGGATTGAAAAAGGCAAAAACACCGTCCTGCACAACGACCTCTGCAAAGGCTGCAAAGTCTGTGAAGACACCTGCCCGAACGGCGCAATGCACGTCGCCCGGCGCGTCGAAGCCATCCAGATGGAGGAGCGATCATGACCGACTACCTTCTCAGAAACGCCTGCGTCTTCGACCCGGCGCACAACATCTCGCAGGAAACTCGCGACATCGCCATCGTCAACGGCCGCATCGCCGATGAACCATCAAAGAACGCGGAGATCATCGACTGCGGCGGCATGCTTGTCCTGCCGGGAGGTATCGACTCCCACACCCACATCTGCGGAACAAAAGTCAACTTCGGCAGATACATGAGCCCAGAGGACATGCGTGCGGGCCGCGCTCCCCGCGGTCACGGCATGCGTGCCGTCTCCGGCTACAGCATCCCGACCACCTACGGCAACAGCTACCGCTACGCCCTGATGGGCTACACCACCCTGACCGAAGGAGCAATGGCGCCTCTTGAAGCCCGCCACACCCACGAAGAGTTCCATCACACTCCCTTACAGGACGGCCTTATCCTGACCCTCTTCGACGGAGACTGGGGTGTCATGCGGGCGATCGCATCCGGCGACATCAAACGTGCAGCCGCCCTCATCGCCTGGCGGCTCAACGCCGTCAAAGGCTACGGCGTCAAACTCACCAACCCCCTGGGAGCCGAGATGTGGAGCTGGGGCAAAAACGTCGAATGTATCCGAAAACCCATCCCCTTCTTCGACCTCTCCCCCGCCGAGTTCATCAAAGGCGTCATCGAAGCAAACGAAATGCTCGGCCTCCCGCACTCGGTTCACCTGCACTGCAACAACCTCGGCAAACCCGGCAACTACACCTGCACCCTCGGAACCATGGGGCTTGTCCCTGACCTCAACAAAAAACGGCAGACCGCCTACCTCACCCATGTTCAGTTCCACTCCTACGGCGGTTCCGGCTGGAGCGACTTCTGCTCCAAAGCAGAACCCGTTGCAAACATGGTCAACCTCCGCCCGCAGATAACCATCGACATGGGTCAGATCATGTTCGGCAGAACCACCACCATGACCGCCGACGGCCCGATGGAGTTCAACCTCTACCGGCTGCATCAGGACAAATGGAGCAACCACGACGTCGAACTTGAGACAGCATCCGGCGTGATTCCCGTCATGTACCGCCGCAAGAACCTCGTCAACAGCATCATGTGGGCAATCGGCCTTGAACTTGCCCTGCTGGTCAAAAACCCCTGGCAGTGCCTCTTAACCACCGACAACCCGAACGGCGCACCCTTCGTCAAATACCCGGAGATCATCGGCCTTCTCATGAGCCGCGAGTACCGCGACAAAGAGTTTGCCACAGTCCATGCAGGAACTGCAAAACGCGTCGTGCTTCCCGCACTCGACCGCGAACTGACCTTTGACGAAATCGCCGTCATGACCCGTGCAGGCCAGGCCCGTGCCCTTGGTCTTCTTGAGCGCGGCAAAGGCCACCTTGGCATTGGTGCTGAAGCAGACATCGCAGTCTACCCGATCGTACCTGACAAAATCGACCCGTCCAGACAGTACGCCGAGATCATCCGCGGATTCGCACAGACCAAATACACCTTCAAAGGAGGCGTCATGATCTCGCGCGACGACGAAATCCTTGCAGACAACCAGAACAGAATGTTCTGGTGCAGTCCCAAAGTCCCCAAAGCCTACGACATGGACAACGATCCCGAACTGATCCGCACCTTTGAACGGTACTACTCCATCCGCAAGGAAAACTACCCGGTTGACGAAGCATACTACCTGCCCCGCAGCATGAAAATCGAGACGGAGACAACATTATGAGACGAATCACCCTGATTGTGCGCGACTCGGTGGACCCGCATCTGCCCATCGAAGCAGAAGTCATCACCCCTGAAATCCTCTGTAAGACCGTACGGGTCAACGTCTATGTCGGCAACCAGACCATGCGGCTCTCCGACGTATTCGACATCCGTGTGGACGGAGAGGCCGCAGGACCCGGAGCAACCGAAATTGTCATCATCGGCGACGCCTCCCGCGTCAAACGGGTCGGCGAGTACATGACCGACGGCCGCATTATTGTGGACGGCGACATCGGCATGCACTGCGGCGACTTCATGACCGGCGGCACCATCGAGATCATGGGTAACGCCGGTGACTGGCTGGGCCGTGAAATGCTCGGCGGCAAAATCATCTGCCACGGCAACGCCGGAAACTACTGCGGCTCCGGTTACCGCGGCGGCAGAAAAGGTGTGCGCGGCGGAGAGATTCTTGTTGAAGGAAGCGTCGGCGACTACTGCGGCGAGTGCCTCTTCGGCGGCATCGTCCACGTAATGGGCAACGCCGGTCTGCACGCCGGAACCAACATGAAAGGCGGCAAACTCATCATCGAAGGAAACGCCGTCCTTGCCTGCGGCGACATGTTCGGCGGCGAATGCACCATCTTCGGCCATGTGGACGACTTCATGCCCACGTTTGCTGAGACCGGCAAAGTCATCGAAAACGGCCGGGAACTCACCGTATTTACGGGTGATCTCGCACACCGCAACGGCAAAGGCACCCTGCGCGTCGGATCATACACAAGAATCTAACACTTTTTTTCCTCGGCAAATTGTCCTTATAGGATGCCTGCAATACCATTATGCCATGAAAAAATACTGGTCAGGCGCACTTCCGGAACCGGGGATCCGCACCATCGCCGACATGGCAAACGTCCTCGCCCGTCCCGTAACAGCCGACCCGCAGACCCCGCTCTACTACATGTACCGTGACCTCTGGAAAACCCACGGGGATCACACCTGGCTGGAGCGGCACCATCTCAGATACGATATCACCGTCATCCCGCCCGGAATCCTCAACGGCGAGTACACCAAAACCAAAGGTCACTACCACCCGGACAACCCTGCGGGAATGCCGTATCCCGAAGTGTATGAAGTCCTTGCAGGTTCCGCCTACTATCTTCTTCAGCGCCGCGATCACACCGATGTAGTCCTCCTCCCCGCACACGCCGGAGACAAAGTCCTGATCCCTCCGGGCTACGGTCACGTCACCATCAACCCCGGACGCGAACAGCTGGTAATGGCAAACCTCGTCTCCACCGACTTCGCAAGTGAATACGGCGAAATCGACGAAATGCACGGCGCAGCCTACTACTACATGAAAAAAGAAGGCTGGGTTGCAAACCCGCACTACGGCGACCCAATCCCGATGCACGTCATGCTGCCTCTTCCCCTGCCGGAGGTGGGTCTTGAAGAAGGACGCAGCCTCTATGACCTCGTCGGCTCAGGCGACACCTTGGACATCATGAACCATCCCGAAGAGTACATGGACGTCCTTGGAAAATACTCCGCAGCAAAGAAAAAAATGTAACAGTTCTCCGGTTCCGGTGCAGAACCGCACCGGTTAATGGAGTCTTTTGATATGGATCTTCTCGTCTCCGGCAGACGGTTTTTCCCCGCTCTCTTTTGATCCGTCCTCCCGGAATTTCTTGATCGGCTTAATGGAGACCGCATTGACATAGACCGCATCGCCGTTGGTAATCTTGCGTGCAACCGTCCCGACAACCTCAACCGCGGCACCAACCCCGACCAGCGGATCCGGCAGAGCGAACCGGCGGACAACGATCTGGCCGGTGGAGTCCGAGAGCAGATACGCAGGCTTTCCCATCAGAAGCCCGGTCACCTTCAGAATCTTCCCCTCCACAATCACCGGCGTCCCGACCATCGCAGGAGAGATCTGGCGTGCCCGGGAAAACTTCGCCCGCACCCGCATCGCAGGCAGCTGCTCGGCAAGCTGCTTTTCGGTCAGATAGTTCATCGCAAGCGGGACACATATCAGAACAACGCACAGCGGTGCGCCAAAATACAGATAGGCCAAATCCTTTGTTGACCCGAACATCATTGCGCAGACGGCCGCAAAAAACACCGTAACCGCAAACAACAGCGGCGGGACCCGGACAGTAATGCCACGTATTCTCATGAACTACAGATGGGTAGAGAGATCATATAAACAGTCCGAAGCACCCGAGAAATGATATGCTTTGAACACCGAATACTTGAATGATCCTGCCCGTGTCACGCCGTCCAGTTAAGATCCCGCCGATGCTCTTCGATGCCATCGTCTGCGGAATCTCCTCCATTGACAAGGCCCTCTTTGCCCATATCGGCCCCTGCCCCTACTGCGGCGGAACTCCCGCACCCTACGACACAAAAGAAAAGATCTACGCAACCCTTCACACCCGTGAAGGAACGCAAAAGATCACGGTATTTGTGCGGCGGTACCACTGCCGCGACTGTGGAAGACTGCTGTATGCCGATGAGCCCTTTTATCCTGATACCAGACTTGGCTCAACGATTGTGGACCTTGCAACAGCTCTCTCGCTTCTCAACTCCTTTTCCCACACCGCCGAGATCATCAACGCCATGGGAATTGAGATTGACCGGGGTTCGGTGAGAAAATATGCGCTCTCCGACCTTCCGGTTCCAAAAATCAACTTCTTCTACGGATTCCCGCTGCCGTTCTCACTCTTCTCCCTTATCGGCCGACCCCTGGGTCTCAAGTCCGGCGCCGCAGCAGGGGCAGAAGTTCTCGCGGCCTCTGGTTTCCCATCCGCATACCGGGCACCTCCTGACGGGGCGGGAACCTCCCGTGCCCGCCAGGAACAGCGGAAAGAGCAGAAACAAAAAGAAAAACGGGAAACCCAAAAGCCAGCAGGCCGCAGTAAGCAGGAGTGACCCTGCAAGAAGGGCAACCGTCCAGGAAAGCTTCATTCAGCCCCGGCTTCCGCAAGTTCCTTCACCGCAAACGCCGGAAGCGCATCAGCAGGAATACCAACCGCCGCGGTGAGATCCGTTCCCCCTACCAGCGGGGCGAAAACGGGCGATCCAATTCCGCCCACAAGAATCTCCCGGGTCTGTGCATCAGCTGCGGCCTTCTCCACCGCACTGCACACAAGCGTTCTCTGTGCATCCCAGAACGCCTGGGCAACGGCCACGGCGCCATCCTCACCGATCTCCTCCAGATCCGCACAGACCGTCCGTGCCAGCCGCCGGAGGCACGCCTCCCGGCTCACCTCTTTTCCGTCCGGCGTTGCCGCGGTGTACTCGGCCTCGGTGATGTTCCCAAGAACATAGTGGGCATCGCCGCTGCATGCAAAGTACTCGGTGGAAAACGGCGTTACCTTCCCGTTGATCACCGCAGAACTTGCAAGCGTTGCAACCGGCGTCCGGAGCATGCCCGTATAGACAAGATATCCCCGCTGAAGTCTGAGCGTATCCGTCAGCCCCCGCAGCTCATCGAACCTTGCAAAAGGCACAATATCTGCGGTGGTGCTGCCGATATCAAGCATCATTCCCGCAGGATACGTCCGGCGCAGATAATCAACGGACGCAAGCCAGTTCGCCGCAGCAAGCTCGGGGCAGGCTGAGGAATGGAACCTCCCGTCTGTCCCGTAGAACCGGGCATTGGGGAATGTCCTCTGCACAGCACCGACAATGTAGGCAATCCCCTCGGCCTTGTTGAAGAAACTGTCGGCAAGCTCGCCGCTCATGACGACCGCGGCATCCGCTCCCTTATACTCCGCAAGTATCTCGGCAAGGTTTGACTCGCGCCAGAGCGGGCAGTAATGGATGTGAACTCCCTCCTCGTCCACCACTTTGAGGTTTGCCCCGCCGACGTCGATGCCGATCATGAAAAGGTAACTCCGCCGACCTCGTCGAACACCGCTTTTTTGCCGTTGTAGTGAACACCCTCCGGCGGAAGTCCGACGGTTGCCTTGAGAAGAACATCGGCTATCTCCTCGTCAATGACACCGACAACACCGATGATGCTCATCGTCGGACGGGGATTGACATCAACCACCCAGATCTTTTCGCCGACCACAAGATCGATTCCGACATATCCCTGGCAGCCGAGCCGCTCAATGGTCTTTTTGGCAACATCGATGATCTCCTCCTCACGCTCGGGATGCACCGGAGTCTCTCCTCCGCGGTAGGTGAAGACCCCGTTCTCATCGGCGGATGAATACTGGCGGTTAATGGTCAGAAACACCGGCGGAAGCCCGCTGTAGTATCCGCAGGCCTCGCCGACCACACGGCTGCCCACGATACTGACACTGTAGTGTTCTCCTTCGAGATACTCAACAGCCATCTCGCCGTCGCCGGGGACCTCTCCCTCTTTTGCGATACGGACTCCGACGGAACCTGCTCCTTTGACCGGTTTTATCACGCGTTTTCCGGTGTAGTCAGCTCCAACCTCCTGCGGGACTGCAATACCGATTCCGGAGAGAATCTTTCCGGTCAGGCGTTTGTTTGCACAGACGGCGATGCTGGTGCTGTCAGAACCAATATTGTGGGTTGCAAGCTCCAGGGTATGGGTGAACTTGGAGAGCATCTCATCCGGGGCAATGACGAGCCCGTAGTCGCACTGCGGCGCAAGCCGCGCAATCTCTGCATCGAAATCACCTGACTCGGGCAGAACCACGGTATGGCCTAAACGCTCGAAGCTTTCCTGCAGTACAGAGACCATTGCCTTTCCTTCCGGGGCAAGGGTCGGATCACGGCTTGCCGTATATTCAGCGATGAGGACCTTCATGTGACTAATGTATTTGAAGACGGCATTACATCAGGCTGCCGATAGGGGAACAAAAAGAGATTTCATACTCTCGGGCGGGTTCGAACCGCCGTCTCCGGCTCCAAAGGCCGGAATGATTGACCACTACACTACGAGAGTCCGGACTGTTCTTATATCATTCTGTTCTGTTGGCATATATCGGTTGCCAAATCTGCGGTCGTTTTTTTATGTTGGAAGTGCTATCTAATAAGGTAGTTTGCGAGAGTAGCCAAGCCAGGCCAACGGCGCCAGACTTAAGATCTGGTCTATAAGTAGTTCATGGGTTCGAATCCCACCTCTCGCATCAGGTCTTTTCTATGAATCCGATTCGTTTACGCGATTTTGTAATGACCGGCGACGGATGTCTGTATGCCGTATCCGGGTATGAAAACGACGAACGTGCAGAGTGTGTTCTCCGGTATGTCCCAACCCCGGACGGCGACAGAACCGCGCCGTGGGGCACGCGCTACAAAAAATACGACTTTGCCGACGCATTCGCCTGGGTAAAGGAGCACAAACCCGAGTACCTCGACCTCGTACACCGCGTGCCCCTCACAGACATCGTCCGTGTCCTCAAACCCGAGGAGCAGGCCGCATCCATCGCAGCCAGAAATCCGCGTGTTGCGCGGCTGTTCTCCCACTTTGACCTGCCGCCGATGACCTGGGGCTGTACGGGCTCTCTCCTTGCCGGTCTGGAAAACGACAACTCCGACATCGACATGGTGGTGTATGGAAGTGCCTGGTTTACCGCGCGACAGCAGCTCATGGATGCGGTCGCCAAAGGAAAAATTCCCGCAATGAGCGAGGAGATGTGGCAGAAAGTCTACCGCAAACGCGTGCCTGACATCTCCTTTGACGACTTCGTCCTGCACGAATCACGGAAGTTCAACCGCGGCGAGTTTGAAGGAACCTACTTTGACCTTCTCTACTCCCGCGGTTACGACAACCTTCACTCCGTACCGCCGATTACCCTGGGAGAAAAAACCGGTAAGATGACCATCGAAGCAACCGTCACCGATGCCTCCCTTGCCTTTGACAGCCCCGGCATCTACCGCGTGGATCACGAAGAGATCGACCTCGTCCTCTCCTTCACCCACACCTACTGCGGTCAGTGCTTTACCGGAGAAGTTCTCGAAGCCTGCGGCGTTGTGGAAGAGCACGGAGATCAGACCTGGCTCATCGTCGGAACAACCCGCGAAGCACACGGCGAGTACATCGTATCCAGGACCCTGCTGGACCAGTAACCCTGCACTCCGCAGGACGAAATCTCATCTTTTTTTCCCAAAAAACCCAACAACCGAGACGGTTATATGATACCGTCTCCAATAAGTGCGTATGTCATTTCTCGCCCAGACAACGGATATGTCGTTTTTGCGGCAGTTTGATCCGGAAATAACCGATCTCATCAACAAAGAGTACAAGCGTCAGGTCGAAGGGCTCGAACTCATCGCATCCGAAAACGTTGTTGCCCGTGAGGTCATGGAAGCCATGGGAACCATCCTCACCAACAAATATGCGGAAGGCTACCCCGGCAAACGATACTACGGCGGCTGTGAATTCCACGACCAGATCGAAAACATCGCCCGCGAACGGCTCTGCCGTCTCTTCGGTGCAGAGCATGCAAACGTCCAGCCGCACTCCGGCAGTCAGGCAAATGAAGCCGTTTACCTCTCCTTCCTCAAACCTGGCGACAAAATCCTCAGCCAGAGCCTCAACAACGGCGGTCACCTCTCCCACGGTGATCCGGCCAACATCTCCGGCAAATACTACGACGTCACCGCATATGGCGTGAACCTTGACACTGAACTTCTGGACTACGCCGAGATCGAAGCCCTTGCCCGCAAAGTCAAACCGAACCTGATCGTCTGCGGCGCCTCCTCCTACCCAAGAGAGATTGACTTCAAGGCCTTTGCCGAGATCGCCGAAGACGTCGGCGCCCGCTCCATGGCAGACATCGCCCACATCTCAGGTCTCTGCTGCACCGGCCTGCACAACTCGCCGGTCGGCGTCACCACCTACGTCACCTCCACCACCCACAAAACCCTCCGCGGTCCGCGCGGCGGTGTCATCATGTGCGGCAAAGAATACGCAAACGCCATCGACAAAGCGGTCTTCCCTGGTATGCAGGGCGGTCCCTTAATGCACGTGATTGCCGCAAAGGCTGTCTGCTTCCGCGAAGCACTCAGCAACGAGTACAAAGAGTACGCAAAACAGGTCGTCAAAAACTGCAAAGTCCTTGCCCAGACCCTGATGGACAACGGATTCCGCCTTGTCACCGGCGGAACCGACAACCACCTCTGTCTCCTCGACCTCTCCGAACAGGGCATCTCCGGTCAGCAGGCTGAGGTCGCCCTCGGTAAAGCCGGCATCACCGTAAACAAAAACACCATCCCGCGCCAGCACCTCTCACCGTTTGAGACCTCGGGTCTGCGCCTGGGAACTCCGACCATCACCACCCGCGGCATGAAGGAAGAAGAGTGTAAACAGGTGGGAGAGTGGATCTCCCGTGTGCTCCACCACATCGACGATGCCGATCTGATTGCAGAAACCCGTGAGGAAGTCACCACCTTCTGTCTGCGCTATCCGCTCTACCCGGAGATTCGGGAATAAAGGCATTTGGGCGATCTGAAATGGAAGTCCGGATTCAGCATCTTTGCATCGGAAACTCCTCCTCGCCAAAGATCATGGGGGTTCTCAACATCAGCCCCGAATCCTTTTTTTCAGACTCGTTTACTCCCTGTGATCAGGTGGTAACCCGCGTTGAGGAGATGATCCGCGAGGGAGCCGACATAATAGATCTGGGTGCCCGCAGCACGGCACTGAACGCGCCTCCCCTGACCGTTGCGGAAGAGCGGGACCGCGTCATCACCGCAATGAAAGAACTTGACGGATATGGTGCCGTTCTTTCGCTTGACACCATGTATCCGGAAGTGCTGGACGCTGCCCTGCATTATGACCTTGCCGCAATCAATGACATCAATGGTCTGGGAAACCCTGCATATGCCAGACTTGCCGCAGACTCCGGTCTGCCGGTGATCGCCATGGCAGCACACAAACTCCCCGGAGACCCGCTTGACAGAGCCGGAACCCATGCTGCCATGCAGGAGATCCTTGACCGTGCCGGGCAGTATGGCATCACCGATATCATCCTTGATCCTGGCGTGGGAAAATGGGTGGCTGACCGGTCAACCGCGGCTGACTGGGATCTCTGCCGGCAGTTTGCCGAACTGAAACGCTACGGATGCCCGCTGCTTGCCGCGGTCTCCCGCAAGACCTTCATCGGCGACTGCATCGGAAAACCGGCGCATGAGCGTCTGTATGGAACACTTGGAGTACTGTTCTATCTGCTGGAAAACGGTGCGGACCTCATCCGCGTCCATGACGTTGGCGCCGCAAAGGATGTGGTCCGGGTCTTTGAACAGCTCTGCCGGTAACCTAAACGCCGAAAACTCCTATTTTTTCAACCGCCTATATACTCCGCATACATGGTGCGGACATTTATTGCGGTGGAGCCGTCCGATGAGATCAAAACCGCTCTTGCTGATGCAGGGCGCAGCCTTCTTGGAACACCTGCCAGAATAACAGCAGTGCAGGCATCTCTGATGCACATTACGCTCAAGTTCCTTGGCGAGGTTCCCGAGTCGCAGCTTCCCAAAATCAGAACTGCGCTTTCGGGCATTCATGCTTCCCCCTATCAGATAACGGTTGCAGGAGCAGGGGTTTTCGGCCGGCCTCCGCGTGTTATCAAAGCAGAGATTGAGGACTGCGGTGCAACTGCGGATCTCGCACGGCAGATTGACACGCTTCTCCAGCCGCTGGGAATCCCCAGAGACCCCAAACCCTTCTCCCCGCACCTGACCATTGCCCGCGTCAGGGAGTACTCGCCTGCCCTTCTTCCAAAAATTGCCGCCTTAAAACAGCAGCCGTCGTTTGGAACCTGTACCATTGGCGAGGTGCTCCTCAAAAAGAGTACCTTAACCCCGTCGGGACCCATATATGAAACAATTGGAGGAGTAAAACTGTGACCAGAAATTCGATCGAAGCAGAGGTGTTATCCCGTGTGCTCCCTACCGATGCTGAACGGGCTGCGGCTCAGGCAATGGGAGAAAAACTCATCGCCGCGGTCTATGAGGCAGCCAATGTTCCCGCAATGATGACCGGATCGGTTGCGCGTGGCACCTGGGTCAGAGGCGACAAGGACATCGACATCTTCATGCTCTTCCCTCCCGAACTTTCGCGAGAGGAACTCCAGGAAAAAGGGCTTGCCGCAGCCTACGCAGTGGTGGAAAAGTTTTCCGGAACCGCCGAGGAAAAGTATGCCGAACACCCCTATCTCAACGCCGTAATCGAAGGCTTCGATGTGGATCTCGTCCCCTGCTACCATGTTGCCTCAACTGCCGAGATGAAATGTGCGGTTGATCGAACGCCGTTTCACACCCGCTACCTCCTCCCCAAGATAGCACCGCTTCGCGAGGATGTCCTCCTTCTCAAACAGTTTGCCAAAGGCGGAGGCGTGTACGGCTCGGATCACATGACCGGCGGTTTTTCGGGTTACCTGTGCGAACTGCTGATCCTTGCGTTCGGCGGATTTTCCGAGTTTATGCAGGCAGCATCCAAATTCCGTTACGGCGAGGTCATCGATATCGAAAAGTACTACCCGGATGCAAAAACCGTCCGGAAAAAGTTCTCCGAACCGCTGGTGGTGATTGACCCGACCGATCGGGACCGGAATGTTGCCGCCGCCCTTACGCCGACACGGTTTGCCGAGTTTATGGAGCTTGCGCGGGACTACTGTGCAGCCCCGTCCCCGGTGTACTTCCTTGCCGACCCGCCGACACAGATGGGCCGGGGTGAGTTTGCCGAGGTTCTGGAAAAACGCGGAACCGCAATGCTTGCCATCCGGATGAAAACCCCGCCATATGTCGCTGACACCGTTGTACCCCAGCTGCGCAAGAGTATGGAGTCGATTCGCTCCATGCTTGTTGCCGAGGACTTCCAGATACACCGTGCCGAGGTCTCAATGGGAGGCGAACACTCGCTGATCATCTTTGAACTGCTTGTCGACCGGCTGCCGGAGATAGTAGTCCGTGCAGGACCTCCGGTCTGGAACCACGAAAACGCCGACCGGTTTGTGGAAAAATACCTGACAAAAGGCGAGTTTGCCGGTCCCTGGATTGAGGAAGACCGCTACTACACCGAGGTCCGCCGCAAGTACACAACTGCCAGGTCCCTGCTTGAGGACGCACCAAAGATTCTCTCCGGCGCTCTGGGCAAACATGTCCGGCAGGTGATGGAGGAGTCCGGCTATGAGGTCCTCTCCGGCACTGACATCTGGTCGGCGGAGTTCTCCTTCTTCCTCTCTGCATTCTTCGCCCGCTCCTCGCATGCGATTCGAAAACTGCGCGAAATCGGACAGACGCCCGCTCAAAAATAAAAAATAGTTATGCGATCTTTGATCCTGCTGCCGGTCCCGGCATGCAGGTGTAGATCTCTTTTACCACAAGTTTCAGCAGTTCCTTCTTCGGAAGTCCCGGCTTTTTTGCCTCCATCATCTCCATCATCTTTGCATGCTCCGGGGTTCCGGACTCAAGCGTTGCCGTTCCCTTCAGCTGGATACAGTTACCCAGCTCGCGGCTCCAGACAAGGAGTGCCGCCTGCGGATTCTCCCGCACGTTTGCTGCGGTCTTGTTCATGAAGTTGTTTGAGATCCAGATGGTGTCATTGTCCATGACCCACAGGCCGCCCATCGGTGCTGCATTGGGAACACCGGCCTTTGATGCGGTAATCAGGTGGCAGACGCCGACTTTTGCAATCTGCTCTTTTATCTCTTCAGTAATCAGTACCATGTGTGTAGCTGTGCCTTCTTTGCATGTCAACTTTGCGGAAAATACACAACCCAGAAAAAAGAGCCTCTTTGTATCGGCCTGTGTTTTCCGGAAAACCTCCGGGAACACAGGCCGGGTGCCTGTGGCAGGCTCAGACATCTTCAGCAGATGTCAGGGGGTGTCACACATTTTTTACAAACTCATCAGTTCATCAAACTGTTCCAAAGAAGTTGTTAGTTCTTCTTGGAGTGCTTTCCAGCTGCCTTCGTTGCTTCGACTTTTTCTTCTGCAACCGGTGCTGCTGTCTTTTTTGCCGCTTTGTGTGACATACATTTTCATCTGCTTTTGGGGTGTATAAAGCTGTGTGTCAGGGTAATGAAAAATCTCATTATTTCTTCCTGTTTTGAAAATACCTTGAAATCTGGCGACAAATCAGTCCTGTAAAACACTTGGATTTCTCCTCGCGCACAAGGCCGGTACAACCGCGGCGATCTATCAGGATTTTTTTGCTTCAAACTGCGGCACGCCGCAAAAAAGAACGGGGTTTAGAGGAAGTAGGTTGACTCAAGACTTCCGTAGGCAGTGGTTTTTCCGTCACGGAGAGCCTCAATAACCTCATCCATTTTTGCATCCGCAGAGATTGACAACGGCTCGGCGCGGCCGAAGACCTGAAACAGCATCCGCTCCTGACTGCCAAGCTTTGACTCCGGTCCGTGCCAGCCGTGCTCGCCGAAGTCATTGAGGCCCTGGACCGCAGGGAAGGGGAAGGAAGGCGCAGGGCCCTGCTCATACCCCGGCGGAATGTACCCTACCGAAGGAATATTCCAGACCGACCAGATACAGTGTGTCTTTCCTTCTCCGGACTTGTTCTGAACAATCACTGCGATGTACTTTACCTCGGCGGGAACGCCGGTCAGATCGATCTTTGGCGAGATGTTTCCGCCGGAGAACGTACTTGTCGGCGTAATCCCGGTCGCCCCGAGATGAATGGTTATCTGCTGCATACAGTACACTCACCCGAGAACCTAATAGATGTATAGATTGGGGAAAAATCTCCCGCGTCCCAAATCCCCAGTAATAAATAGCAGAAAAAGCAACACAACCCGTATGGACGAACTGACCATCTACACCGACGGTGCAAGCCGCGGAAATCCGGGGGAAGCAGCAGCAGCATGGCTGATTCTCCGGGGATGCGAGGTGCTGGAGTCTGAGGTGCGGGTTCTTGGGGTGCAGACCAACAACACCGCTGAGTACACGGCACTTCTGGGTGCTCTTACCGCTGCAAAAAAGTATGGTGATCCGGCTGCCACTTCCCTCACCGTCTACTCGGACAGCGAACTGATGATCTCGCAGATGACAGGAACATATGCGGTCCGCTCCGAGACCCTGAAGCCCCTTTACACCGAAGCAGCAGCTGCGGCGTCCGTCTATGCAAAGGTACGGTATGTACATGTTCCGCGCGAAAATGCATACGTCGGATCCTGTGACTGGCTGTGCAACAATGCGCTTGACACTCTTGCTGCAGCAAAGTATGCCGCAGAACAGCAGAAGCGTCATGGTCCTATTGAGTGCAGGCCGATTGGTATCGTCCACTCGCCTTTCCTTGATCGGAAAAGTGCTCCGAATCAGGGAAAGAACACAAACGAGCTGAGTACCGTTGAAGTGTACCCCGAGTATGCCGACGGGCTTTTGGGGCTGTCTGAAGGTGACTCGGTCTTCATTCTCTGCTGGTTTGATCGCTCCGACCGGAGTATTCTTCAGGTCATCCCCCACGGCGGCCGCCGGGGTCTGACCGGCGTGTTTGCAACCCGTGCTCCGGTCAGACCAAACCCGATCTCCCTGACGCTGGTAACAATCGTCTCCATTGACAAAACCCGCATCACGGTTAAAGGGCTTGAAGCACTCGATCAGACACCCGTGCTGGACATCAAACCCTACTACGGCGACATCGATGTCCCGGCAAAACAGGACTGAGGCGCTGCCACTCTGCCGTGCCAAATACGTAAAGGATATACTCTCCCCCGTACAACAGATTATGCAATAAGTTATATAGACTTACATTACAGGTGAAATCAAATGTCAGACAAACCCGAAGGATGCGACGGTAACTGCGACGGATGCACGCAGAAGACCGATACCTGCCAGCAGCCCAAGAAGGCGGATATCAGCGTACGCCATGTGATTCTTGTTCTCTCCGGAAAAGGCGGCGTCGGCAAGAGTACGGTCTCCGTCAACCTTGCGTATGCCCTCTCGAACCACGGATATCAGACCGGTCTTCTCGATCTGGATATTCACGGTCCAAGCATTGCAAAGATGCTTGGAATTGAGGATCTGAAACTGCAGGCAATCGGCAACAAGATCATGCCGGTCAAGGTCACCGGCTCACTCAAGGTTGTCTCAATGGCCCTTCTTCTCAACACCACCGACAGTCCGATCGTCTGGCGCGGACCAATGAAGGCAGCAGCAATCCAGCAGTTCCTGGGCGATGTTGACTGGGGAGATCTTGACTACCTCGTTGTTGATCTGCCGCCGGGAACCGGTGACGAGGCACTGAACATTGTACAGTTTGCCCCGAACGTAGAGGGAGCTGTTGTTGTTACCACTCCGCAGGATGTTGCTGTGCTTGACTCCACAAAGGCAATCAAGTTCGTGGAGATGATGGACCTGCCGGTTCTCGGTATTATCGAGAACATGTCTGGTATGGTCTGCCCGCACTGCGGTGAGGTTGTGGACATCTTCGGCAAGGGCGGAGGAGAAAAGGCAGCAAAACAGTACGAAGTCCCCTATCTTGGTGCAATTCCAATCGACATTGAGATGCGCAAGGCAGGCGATGAGGGCAGACCGTTCATCGTCAGAAAACCGGGACAGGCAAACCCGACCTGGGATGCGGTTGACAAGGTTATGGAAAACCTGATCGCCGAAGTCGAGAAGAGAGACGAATAATCCTCTCTTTTTTTGTTGTTTCCATTATCTGTCCGGCAGGTATTTTACAGGAATATACTGATTGTAAAACAGACAGAGGGCATCAGACCCCTGCGTCATCATACCCTTTCGGGTCAGCGGGGGTAACTTTCATCATCTGCCGCCTGTGTGGAATACCTATTCTATTGAAAAGCCAAACTATCAGTCTTTCGCTTTAGAGCATCCGGATACACATCATTAATTCTGCAAAACACCAACACTATTACTATTATGTCAGAGAGGAGGACACTGACAATCGGGGTTGCAATAAACGTCGGCAACTATGAAAGTCTCCGGCTTGAGGTGAGTGACTGCGTGCAGACCGAGGAGGAAGCTGCAGAACTTGCCGCATATCTGAACCGGGTTCTGGACGGGTACGCCCAGAATGATGCGACAACCCGTGCAGCGATTGACCGGTACCGCTCCCGCGTACTGGAAAAGTATGTTCCTGAGGAGGAGCCATCTTCGTCTGATACGCTTGACGAGATCTACGGCACGGCTCCAGTATCAGAGGATATCTCCTTTTCAACAGGGCCGGAACCGTCTGAACCGGTGTCTGCTCCAGAAGTTCTTACGCCTGTCGTTTCCGAGCCGGGTCCCGTGGTCGTCGTAGATACTCCGTCAGTACCTGCACCGGTATCTGCTGTGGATGTTCCCTCGGTTTCCGACCCGGTTCCCTCCGAGCAGGAACCAGTTGCCGCTGCCGACACTCCATCCGTTCCTGAGCCAGTTTCTTTCGAATCTGAACCGGTTCCTGCTGTGGAAACTCCATCCGTTCCCGATCCAACCCCCTCCGAATCCGAACCGGCTGCCGCAGCGCAGGCTCCGAAGACCTCCGAGCCGGTTACCTACACCTGTGAAAAGTGTGGGGCAGTTGTCTCCAAAGTGCAGCGTGACGTATCCAATCTGTTCATGGGCAAGACACTCTGCAAAGCCTGCATGAAGTAAGGAGAAACAGACCAATGAAAAAGAATCTGCTTATGTGGGACCAGACCCTCTTCAAAGACATCGAGGTATTTGACATAGACTACGTCCCCGAACAGTTTGAGTACCGCGACGAGCAGATTCAGGAACTTGCCTACGCCGTCCGTCCTGCCCTTGCCGGTGGCCGTATCCTCAACACCGTCTGCCGCGGCGTTCCCGGCACCGGAAAGACCACCTCTGTTAAGAAACTCTTTGAGGAGATATCCGGGACCACCAAAAAGATTGTTCCAATCCACATCAACTGCCAGATAGACGGCTCGGAGTATGCAATCTTCTCCCGGATCTACACCAAACTCACCAAAAACCGCCAGCCGCCGTCCGGCACCTCCTTTAAGATGCTCTTTGACATGATTGCAAAGTACATCGAAAAGGAAAACGTTACCCCGATTGTCTGTCTGGACGATGCCAACTACCTCGTGTATGAAAAAGAGCTGAACAAAGTCCTCTATGCTCTCCTCCGCTCCCACGAAACCTATGAACACGTGAGAATCGGCGTGATTGTTGTCATCAGTGACCCGGACGTGGATCTGGAACGATCCCTTGACGCCCGTGTAGCCTCTGTATTCCGCCCGCAGATCATTCACTTCGCCCCCTACACCGCATCGGAGATTGCAGGCATTCTCTCTCAGCGGGTATTGCAGGGACTCTACCCCAATGTGCTTGGTAGTGAGCTTCTCGATCGCATCGTTGATCGCACCATGAGATGCGGCGATATCAGAATCGGCCTTGATCTCATCAAACGTTCCGTCATGAATGCTGAAAAAGCCGCACGCACAAGCGTCACCGACGAGGATGTCACAAATGCCTTCTCCGTCTCGCGTGATCTCCGGCTTGCCGAGCTCATCCGTGTTCTCTCGGACGATGAGGCAAACGTCCTCTTCCAGCTTGCTGAAATGACAAATGACACCGACATTGTCACCACCAAATCTGTACATACCGCTCTTGGCGAGAAAGCAACGGGTTACACGCGGTATGTGCAGATCCTCGAAAAACTTGATCACCTCAGGCTTGTAACCCTCAGTTATCAGAACACCGGCAGCGGCAGAATTCGGATAATCAGCCTCAGATATGATCCAAAACGTGTTCTCTCCTTCCGAAAAGTTGAAACCGGCTGCAAAGCAAACTCATAACCTTAATCTATTTTCCTGATCCATTACTGAATCATATTTCCTAAAGGGGGATAATCTTGGTTAGTGTAAATGAACTCGGACTCGATCTCTTCGAAGAACTCGTCGAGAATGCAGATTTATTCAATGTAGCATATCATGAACTTGACAACGGCGCCCGTATCGTGGACTGTGGTGTGGCTGTTCCGGGAGGATTCGGCGCAGGTGACTACTTCACCCGTATCTGCATGGGTGGCCTTGGCGACATCGCATTCCGTCAGGGAATGGTTGGCAAGTTCCCGATGACCTTCATTGATGTGAACACCGACTTCCCGGCAATCTCCTGCCTTGGTGCCCAGAAGGCAGGATGGACCGTGAAGCACGAGAACTTCTTTGCCATGGGTTCCGGCCCGGCCCGTGCCCTGTCCCTCCAGCCGAAACACACCTATGGGGTCATTGGCTATGAGGATGAGTGCGATGCAGCAGTCATCTGTCTGGAAGCAGACCACCTGCCGAGCGGTGCAGTGATGGAGAAGATTGCAGAGAAGTGTAAGGTTGACGTTGCCAACGTCTGCGCACTTGTTGCACCGACCTCCTCCATCGTCGGTTCCATCCAGGTTGCAGGACGCTGTGTGGAAACTGCCGTGTACAAGCTGAACGAACTCGGCTTTGACACCCGCAAGATCCTTACCGCAGCAGGTACCGCCCCAATTCCGCCGGTCCGCGGCCCCAAGCTTGCCATGGGCGTCACCAATGATGCAACGATCTACCACGGACAGATCAACTTAACGATGAACGCTCCGGAGATCGTTGACTACCTTGAGAAGATCCCAAGCTGCGCATCCAAGGGATACGGCAAGCCGTTCAACGAGATCTTCAAGGAAGCAGGCTACGACTTCTACAAGATCGACACCAGCCTGTTCTCCCCGGCAGAGGTCGTCATCAACGAGGTTTCCACCGGTAAGGTCTACCAGGTCGGTAAAGTCGATGTTGATGTGACCCTGAAGTCCTTCGGTCTTGCATAAGAAAAGATGGGGATCTCTTCCCCTTCTATTTCCGCAGAATTAATTAGGATACAGCGACTATAGAATAGAGCATTAGCGGACTCGTGGTCTAGGTGGTTATGACGTCGCCCTTACATGGCGGAGGTCAGGGGTTCGAATCCCTTCGGGTCCACTCGTTTTTGAAAAATTGTTTTCACTGTTTGGGGAAATGTATTTTCAGATAGTGTTCAACAGCAATGACCGGAACTGCTATCAGCAGAACCTCGGCGGTCATGCAGATCATGGACAGCGAAAACGGATCACAGACCGGACTTGCGAGGAGGAGAACGACAGGGACCGCAATCATCTGGGCAATTCCAAGTATACAGAGATATTTTCCCGAAAGTTTCTGTGCAGCATCCCATGCCGCTTGTGACTGCCTTGATCTGCGGGTACGGTAGCCGATATTTCCGGAGATGGTCTTTTGAGGATGTTTCCAGAATGCTGCACCGAGGACTGCGAGAAGGATCGGGATATAGAGTGACCCTGTCCAGAGAAAAATCTCCTGAAATGAGGTCATACGTTCCCCGTATCCGGTCGTGTTGCCCGTTCCATCTCAATTTCTCCGGCACGCTCGTAACAGTGTCGTGCCCGGATATCCTCCCCAAGCGCAATGAGGCATTTTGCCTTCTGTTTCCAGAGCTCTTCGTCATAAAGATTGATCTCAAGTCCGCACTCAAATGCAGTTACGGCTTTTGTATGCTCGTCAAGCTCGGCAAACATCAGACCCAGATTCAGCCAGTAATCAGAAACTTCTGGATTTAACCGGACCGCCCTGTCAAATGCGAATAGTGCTGCATCAATGTCTCCTGCCCGGCAGTGAGCAACTCCTCTGCCGCACCAGCTCTCGGCGCATTTTGGATCGAGATCCGTTGCCCTTCTGAGACATTTGATGGCAATTTCATGTTCGCCGCACTCGCTGAAGGTAAGGCCCAGTTCAGCCCAGTACTTGGGAACCTCTGCGTCAAGTTCAACCGCCCGTTCAAAACACAGCTGGGCCTGCCGGAGGTTACCGCAGTCACGTTCGTTCTCTCCGCGGTTAAACCAGTATTCCCCGTTGTTTATCCCGTCTTCACCACTCATCTATACAGAGATCACTCCAGAGGTATTAATAGGTGGGCGTTGCATATGAAAGTAGAAATAGACCCGGTTGGGAAGCACTATGGCACGCAAAAAAGAGGAGTTCGATCCGCTTGCTGGCCCGATTGGAGGCGGCGGAATACGGAAAAAGAAGTCCAAGGAGAAAACGTTTGATGTACTTGGCGGGGGATTTGGCGGAGATCATCCGGTTGAAAAGGAGTCGTTTGACAGCTACAGCGACGTATCGTTTGGCGGTTCATCCGACGCACTGATGGAAACCGGAGGCAGTTCTTCATCGAATGCCAAACCCAAAAAGAAGGGGCTGTTTGCTTCAATATTTGGCGGCGGCAGGAAAAAGAAACAGAAAAAATCACCTGCGAAATCCCAGCCCCTTGAGCAGGAGACGGAGAAGCCGGAGTCTTACGTGCCAAAGCATCTCCTTGATCATGAACTTGAGATTCATGACGGTGTAATGGAGACCGGTATTGTTGACCGGATGGTCGATCCTGCATATGATCGGAGACCAGCATCTCAGGGACGATATGAAGATCCCGTCTCCGATTCCTTGGGTGGAGAGGTGTCTGAGGAGGATCTCTTTGAAGGAGAGGAAACCAGGCAACGGCCGGTACAGAGATTAGCGGAGAAAAAGGCGGCACCTGCCCCAGTCTCTGCTGATGTTACCTACGGCTCCTCATCTGTAATGGAAGACTCCCATGTGTGTTACCTGTGCGGTGCTGAATTCCCCGCAGCACTCCCGCCGTTTGGACTTGCCCCCGGAAAATCCGTGCCGCTGTGCCGGACCTGCTCACATGCGGTGAAAACGCTGAAAACCTTCCGCGACCCGTCGGATGAACGTGAGATTAAGCTGGAGTGGTATACACTTTGCCCGAATCTCGACTCGGATCGTGCCGATGTGATTATTGCCGAAGTGAGAAGGGACTTCTAATCTTTTTACTCATATCTGAGTTGCTTATCATTTCGGCATCTTAATAGCACACCTCTCTCTAATGGATTAGTATGGATTCTCTGCGTCTGAACCGTCAGCAGTATCTGGTGGCGGTTACCGTTGCGATTGCATGTTTCCTGCCTCCGTTTATTGGAGAGGCGACAAACATTGCACTTCCGTCCCTGATATCAGATCTCCAGCTGCCGATGAGCATGTTCGGCTGGATTTTAACCGTCTATCTGCTGACCTCCACCGTCTTTCTGATTCCTGCGGCCCGCTATGCGGATAAGATCAGTAAGAAAGTGTTTTTCACTGTCGGGGTTCTGCTGCTTGGTCTTGGTTCCCTTGGTATCGGTCTTGCAACAACCGGTGAGATGGTTCTGGTGATGCGGGCGGTTGAGGGTGTCGGCAACGCGTTGATGTTTGGCACAGCAATTGCCCTGGTCACGTCTGTGGTGAATGCTGAACTGCGGGGTACGGCGATCGGTATTGCCATGACCGGTGTGTTTCTCGGACAGCTTGCCGGCCCCCTTCTCGCCGGTGCTCTGACGGATGTATACGGATGGCAGATGGTGTATCTGATTCTGGTACCGATTGCCCTTCTGTCATTTGTCTTGGCAGTTCCCTTCATCCCGCGTGACGCACCAACGGATAAGATGCCGTATGACTGGGTGGGGGCGGTTTTGTTTATACTTGGCATGACACTTGGACTCTACGGCTTTTCCAAGATGCCTGACGTACTTGCACTGGTGCTGCTGGTTTGCGGTCTTCTGCTGCTTGGCATCTTTTTCTGGTACGAAATGCGTGCGGCAAACCCGCTTATTCCCGTACAGATTATCCTGAAGAACCGTAGATTTACGTTCAATAACTCGGCAAATCTTCTGTATTATGTGGCAATTTATGCAATGGGTTCGCTGGTCTCGATGTATATGACCCATGCCTGGAACTTCTCGGCTCTGGATCGTGCGCTGGTGGTAACAACGCAGGGACTGATTCTTGTTCTGTTTACGATCGTGACCGGCAAGTTCTACGACCATCTGCTGCCGCGCTGGTTGATTCTGTCTGGTGTGGGTATGGCAGTTGTCGGCGGTGCTGCGGCATATCTGCTTGGTGTTCCGTCTGCGGACCCTGTCTGGCTGCTTGCAGCGGTGATTGCAGCAAGTATCGCAGCGTTTGGCTGCGGATCAATTGTGCTTGCGGTAATTGACCGCATGGTGAAAAATGCGCCTCCCCGCTATGCGACGACAACCGGTCTGTTTATTATTGCACTCGGCATGGTGCTTCTCCTGACCTGCGGGGCAGAACAGTCTGTCTGGACGATGATTGCGGTTCAGGCACTGTTTGGTGTGGGTATTGCAATCTTTGTGACTCCAAACAGTACCGCGATCATGAACGCGGTGAGCGAGCAGGAGTACGGCATGGCATCGGGCACACTCTCGACGACGCGGATGCTTGGGATGGCAGTCTCGATCGGGATGATGACGGTCCTTACCAACCTGTTCCTCGGTGCCGGTGTGCAGATGGGGCCGGAGTATGTTGAAGAGTTTCTGGTGATGATGCATGCAACAGTTCTCGCGGCGATTGCGGTGCTGGTTATCGCAATGATTCTATCCTGGACCGCAGACTCCCGGACATCCTAATTTTTTTCTAAAAAGAGATTTTCTGGATATGGTATCCAGTATGATGTTTTTTTCTGTGGACTGGAAGCCCAGCTTAGACATCCGAGAACGGAATCTCAATCACGGACAGATCAGCCGGCGCAACAACTTCTCCGTCAAAGAACTCCTTTGCATCCTGTATGTGGTTTGCCGTTGACGTGTACCGCGAACTGAAATGCACCAGTGCCAGAATCTTCGGACGAACCGCTGCGGCAACCATTCCAGCCTCCCGTGCGGTTGAGTGCCAGACCTCCTTTGCGCGGGCTGATCCCTCCTCCTCGTCAAATGTTGCCTCGTGGATCAGTAGATCCGCTCCTTCCAGCAGTTCGTTTTTGTTCTTCACAGGCCGTGTGTCGCCGGTGTACACCACCTTTCTGCCGCGGCGGCGCTCGCCCATCACCTGTTCCGGAGAGATTGTGACCTCCTCTCCGTCACGGACGATTCGTACACTCTCCCCGCGCTGCAGTTTTCCAAACAGCGGGCCAGGAGGAACTCCGAGAGCGATTGCTCCTTCGCGGTTAAACCGTCCGGGACGCATATCCTCCTCCAGCACATACCCAACACTCTCCATCCCATGATATGTCTTAAACGCCATCACCGAGTAGCCGTCAAACAGTGTTACATCACCGTCAGCTACTTCCACCGCAGACAATACGAAAGGAATCTTTGGTGTCAGCCGGTGAATGATCTCCACAAACCCTTCCACTCCGGCAGGTCCATAGATGGTCAGCGGCTCTGTTCTGCCGTTGAATGCCATGGTCTCCACCAGCCCGAATATCCCAAGATAGTGATCTGCATGCCAGTGCGTTACAAAGATCGCATTTACCGTAAACCCGGTCTTTGCCCGCATCATCTGCTGCTGGGCTCCCTCCCCACAGTCGAACAGAAGTGTGTCTGAACCTCGGCGGATCATAATACAGGAAGGATTCCTGTTTGGTGTCGGGAGCGCACCAGCAGTTCCCAGAAAATGTACAAACAGCGTCTCTCCGCCAGCCATACTCAGAACCACTCCCTGATCAGATCTAGACTGATCCTGCCCTCGGCAGGATTCCTCCCTTCCACAACCATAATCTTTCCCCGGTACTCTGCCCGAATCTTTGGCATGACCCTCTTCCAGTCGATTGATCCTTTCCCAAGCGGGAGATGCTCATCGTACTTCCCGTGGTTGTCATGGATGTGCATATGTGCCGCCCGCGGCAGAATCACTTTACAGAAGGTGTCCAGATTTCCGTTTGTGTTTGCATGACCAACATCAAATGTCAGGGAGATTCCGGAAACTGCATCCGCAAAACCTGCCAGCTCATATGGGTCCCGGCAGTAAAAGTCCTCAAGGTTCGGCATATTCTCCAGTGCTACGCAGACTCCCGAATGTTCTGCTGCCTCTCCAAACTTTTCCAGCGCCTCTCTGTGGGCATTCCATGCGGCTGATGTCGCCTCGCGGCCGTTTGGTTCAAGGTATCCCGGATGCAGGGTAATGGTGTCTGCAATCTCAGATGCGGCCTCAATACATGCGGAGAGCTGACTCACCGTTGCGCTCCACACATCCGTGTTTAGTGATGCCGGGTTCAGGCCTGAAAACGGCAGATGTACCGAGGCCTCAAGACCTGTCTCTTTCAGGACTTTTTTGATCCCCGGAAATTTCTTGGGGATATCCTCAACACTGTGGAACCATCCGTCCATGGAGATCTCCCATCCGTCAAACCCCGCCTCGGCAATACTGGCAACCCAGCTTTCCGGATCTTTTAGGGAAAGCCGTGATGAAGCAAAATAAATCTTCATAACTCCTCCGAAAGCACCTTGCGCACCGCTGCCTCATACACATCCCGTGTCGACTCATTCACGAGCCGTACTTCGGCAAGTGTCATCGCGGTTGCGAGACCGAAGGACTCCTCGCGCTCATCGCGGCCTTTCAGGCTCTCTGCTGTTGTGGTGTCATCGCTTCTCCCCCGTACCTGCATTCGGGAAAGCCGTACCGGAAACGAAGCTTCAACTGCTACCAGCACAAACGTCGGGAATACTGACCGGAAGTACCGCACCTCTGCATCTCCCCGGATTCCGTCAATAACCACCACATCCGTATGCTGTTTTCCAACCTCTTCAGCGGTCAGCATTGCGACCGCATCCATCCCGAAATCTTCGCGAAGTTTGCGTGCAGTGGCTCCGATATTCTCATCGGTGAGAGCAAGGCCCTGGGCACTTACCTGCCGCCGGATAATATCTCCCATTACCACGACAGGAATGCCAAGTCCCGCGGCAATCTGCGAAAATTCACCCTTTCCGCTCGCCGGATATCCGACAACACCGATTACTTTCATCTGTAATTCATATGCAGGGAATTTCATTAAGCCCATCGCTTTCAGCGGTTCAGCATTGTCCGGGCCTCTGCTGCTGTTCTGATACACTCCATATATGATAGACATCGTGCCGGATCCGGTTCATTCTCAGCCCGGGCGCAGAACTGCAGTATCAGAGCATCCAGTCTTGCGGGAATGTCACTGGAAACCGGAGTTGGTGTGCTCTGCGGTTTGGCATACTTGGGGGTAATCACCCGTACCTTCTCAGGGAGTGACTCAGCTCCGTTTGCCGGGACCACTTTTGGAGTCTCTGTCTGTGAGGTTGCTGCTTTCTCGGCACAGACCACACACATACGGTTGCCTTTCACCTCAAACATTGGTGCCCCGCACTTTGGGCACAGATCCGCCAGCATCTTTGCCCCTCCGAGAAGATACTCGGCCATGATATCGTCAGGTTTTCGTGCACCGTTTGTCATTGTAATACTATTAGTCTGTTCGTCACATATAGATAGCATCCTTTATCTTTGTGCACGCTCTAATCTAAAGCATAGTTTTGAGGTAATGCTATCCTGTTCTATTAGGATAGGTCATGCTTTCAGGAGGGATTTTCAAGATGGCAAGTCCGGAAGAGATGATAAAACAGTGTGTGATGATGCTTCAGGCAATCAGCGAGGACTCGACGATTCCCCGCAACATCCGCCGTGTCGCAGATGAGACAAAGACCATTCTTCTTGATGAAAAGAAGACAACCGGACTGCGGGCAGCAGATGCCCTGTCCTTAATTGATGAGATCAGCAACGATCCAAACATGCCGGTCTATGCCCGGACCAGCATCTGGCAGCTCGTGTCAACGCTTGAAGCTGTCCCGCTTGACTGAAGTATCATCTCAGTCAGTATCTTTTTTTGTTGATTTTTCCGCAGATGTTGAGTTGTACATATTTGCAGCAGACTGAAATCCTGTGTTTTTCCGTGAGGTTATGGATCTCAGGAGAGATCCTGCCTCATCTGCTGATCTGGATACTGCAAGCAGTTTTACCTTTGTCAGATCTATTTTGTGGCCACAGACGCAGGTTTTTGTTGCATGTGTGAGATCGGCAACCTGCACCCGTCTGCAGCGGGGACAGCCGATCACAGCAAATCCTTCGCGGATCATGGGCTCGTGCGGCGCATGACAACCAGCCGCTTTTCCATAAACTCGTCTATCAGATACTTTGGTCCTTCTCGTCCGATACCGGAGAATTTTGTACCGCCGTAGGGCATGGAGTCCTCGCGGAATGTTGGATAATCATTGATGATAACTGCCCCTACCTCAAACTTTGTGACAGTTCTTTCCAGCACATCCAAAGAGTTGGTGAAGATACTTCCCTGCAGGCCGTATCTTGATTCATTTACCTGCCGTACAGCCTCGTCGACGTCTGTGTACTGGTGGACTGTAATCACAGGGGCAAACATCTCGCTTGAACAGACACTCATCTCGGATGATGCGCGCTCCAGAACCGTTGGATAAAACAACGCTCCTTCCCGTACTCCTCCTGCAAGAATCCGTGCTCCACGCATTACTGCCTGTTTTATCTTCTCCTCAGCTCTCACGGCATCAGCTTCTGATATCATGGGGCCGACATCGGTTTCCGGCAGACGTGGATCGCCCACAACAAAGGATTTCATATTATTCAGAATCATGGCAAGACAGGTGTCGTAAATATCGGCGTGGAGATAAACCCGCTGTACACTAATACAGCTCTGGCCCGCATTGGATACTGCTCCTTCGGCAATTCTCCGTGCGGCATATGTGAGGTCTGCGTCTTTATGGACAACCGCCGCTGCATTTCCTCCCAGCTCAAGACCGATATGCCTTCCCGGGAACAACTCTTTTAGTCTCCAGCCAATTGCAGGGCTTCCGGTAAAGGACAGTACTGAAAAACGTGGATCGCGTACCAGCGTTTCGGCACTGGATCCCGTACACGGGACCACATTGACCGCCTTTGCGGGATATCCTGCTTCGAGAATAATCTTGCCGAGCAGGAGGGCTGACCGTGGTGTTTTTGTGGAAGGTTTGAGAACAAAAGAGCACCCTGCGGCTATTGCGGGTCCAATTTTGTGGCAGGCAAGATTCAGAGGATAATTGAACGGGGTGATGCACAATACCGGTCCTGAAGGTACTTTGTAGTAGTAACCGGTATACCCTTCGCCAGCCTCTGTTTTATCCAACGGGATCACCTCTCCAGTAAGCCGGACACTCTCTTCCGCGGATGTCCGCATCACTGATACTGCACGTGTTACCTCAAAATGTGCCTGACGAACCGTTTTTCCCGACTCGTGGATCAGAATATCCACAAACGTCTCGCGTTCCTCTTCTATTTTGTCTGCAACTCTTTGGAGGATCTCTGCGCGGCGGTGAGCCGGCAGAGTTTTTGTTTCGGCAAATCCTTGTCTTGCACAGTTTGCTGCGCGGGCCTGATCCTCCATACCGGCGATACATACTTCGGTGAATGCTTCTCCAGTATAGGGAAATATTACGGTAACTGTGTTTGGACTATATGTTGGCTGACCCCCAATGTAGTATGGTTCTCCCATTATCTCAACTCCCCTGGGTTTCTTTTGTTCTATCTCTTCTGCTCTATCTATTAAAGAGTTAGGAATCTGCCAATGAATCTGCTCTACAAAATCGTCATATTTATATTTTCAAACAGCATTCTTATTAAAGCAGTCATCCCGACTTAACTCAGATGGTAGAGTGCGCGGCTGTAGTAAGATTCACGCCTGCGGGCGTACTGCGCGGCTACCGCGATGTCCCCGGTTCGAATCCGGGAGTCGGGACCATTTTCATGACCGCAGTCAAAAACCTCCTGTGCTCAAGTAGTGTAGTGGCCTATCATGATGCCCTGTCACGGCATCGACTCGGATTCGAATTCCGACTTGAGCGTTTATGTTTTTGATTGCTGTCGAGGGATGACCTGCCAACATATCTGTGCTCAAGTAGTGTAGTGGCCTATCATGATGCCCTGTCACGGCATCGACTCGGATTCGAATTCCGACT
>JAHLFR010000014.1 GCA_018883755.1 Candidatus Methanocorpusculum faecipullorum | reverse complement strand
GGGCGGCGCATGCCGGTTGAGATCCGCATTGCTTTTACTGTGTTGATGGCGACTATCGCGTCTGCGCCGCCTTCTTCGGCAGCTCTGCCGATCACGCCAATGTCAGCAACGTTTGGGGTAAGTTTGACCCAGACCGGTTTGCCGAACGTTTTGACGGATTCCGTACATTCCCGCACAACCCGCGGGTTTGCACCGATTGCAGCACCGTACCCTTCTGCATGCGGACAAGAGAGATTGAGTTCAAACGCAAGAGCTTCGGGGAACCATTCGGCAACTTTAGCAAACTCTGCCGGTGTCCCTCCGAAGATACTCACGACAACCGGTTCCTTAGCAGCAAGAAGAGGGGCAATTTCCTCGGTAAATTCCTGTGAGGGATTTGGCAGTCCCATTGCATTGAGAATTCCACCAGAGACGGGAATGAGTGACGGTCCGTGATGTCCGTCCTTTGGTTCCGGTCCAATTGATTTCGTGACTACTCCGCCTGCCCCGAGACGAAGCATTCGTGACAGCGATGCGGCGGTGGTCCCGAGTACTCCTGCAGCGAGAAGCATATGGTTGTTGAGAGGGACCCCGGCTATCTTTTCTGTCGGTGTCTGCAGCTTGATCATATCTGTGTTATTGTATGTTGTTCGTTCTGCATTAATTCTAACGAGGCGATAAAATAGGAGGAGGCAACCGGAGCAACACCATCTCAGGAGTTACTGCAAGGCTGCACGAATACTTTTTTCCGCAAAATCAAGAATTGTCTCTGCATCCCGATCCGCGTCCACCAAAACAAACCGTTCCGGATCCTCTGCGGCACGGGCAAGATAGTTCTTCTGTACGTTTTCCAAGAACTCCTGCTGCTCAAAGTGTTCCTGTTCTGTTCTTTCTTCCAGGCGGGACATTGCCACTGTAACCGGCAGGACAAGAAGGATTGTCATATCCGGTCGAATCGACCATCCCGCATGTACTTCCTGCAGCCATCTGTGAGGGTTGGGGTGAACGTTTGCAAGTGATACTTCCTGATAGGCAAATCGTGAGTCAGAGTACCGATCGGAAATAACGATGCGGCCTTCGGCCAATGCAGGACGGACCACATCCGCGAGATGTACTGCATGGTCTGCGACAAACAGCGCGGCCTCTACCATCGGGTCATCGTTTGCAGCAATTGCACGTCGTACCGCATCACCAAGGTACGGGCTTCCTGGTTCGCGGGTGAAGAGAGGATCCAGATCTGCAAGTCTGTCTTTCAGCCCGTTGTAGAGTGTAGACTTACCGGACCCGTCGATGCCTTCCAGTGTAATCAGCAAAATGATCCCTCCTGCACAACTTCGAGTGGGATATTTCCTTTGTGTACAGCTGTTGCAATGATTGCGCCGTCAAACCCGCTGTCGGCAAGAATGTGCAGATCATCCACTGATCTTACTCCCCCTCCATAGTAGAGTTTCTTTTCGGTACTGCTCCGTAGCTGTTCGGCGTATGAGGGATCGATACCTGTTGTGGTACCGACCGATGAGATATTCAAGAGAATACAGCCGTCAAAGTTCGTTTCATCTGCTGCATGCAGTGCCTCTGCGGGTAGGGTTCCTGGTCCAAACGCGTTACCGATCACGCATCCGTCTATTATGTCAATGCTCAGAAACCCGCCGTCAAACTCATCCAACGGGGCATCGATCGTCTCTGTTCCTACAATATTGTGGATGTTTTTCTCTCGCAGATACTCTTCAGGGATACTGCATCCTCGATCAACCCAGAGTTCTGTAACCCGCTCTGCCAACCGGAGAATCTGTTCTGTATGGTCCCCGCACATCGCGATTCGATCAAGGTCAGCTACATACAGGTACTTCGGCTGCATCACTGTGAGATATGCCGATGGCTCTGCTGAGGGTGACAGACCCCAGGTCAGCGGTGCATAGGTTTCACGGTTACCGGAACATCCGTGTACCACATATCCACCCTTCAGATCTACTGCAAGTACAACATCCATTTTGCTATTCTATATGACTCGCAGGAGAATAAAACGTCCCTGCGGATTTTCAACTTCTGGGACTAAAGTGAATGCTCTTATTAAGGGTAAAGACCATATAATATCCATGGAACTCTTAGTCAGCCCAAGCTCTATAGAAGAGGCAAAGTTCTGCCTCGATGCTGACATTATTGATGTAAAGCGTCCTGCCGAAGGGTCGCTTGGTGCGAATTTTCCGTGGGTAATCCGCGAAATTAAGAAGCTTGCAGGAACCAAACCAGTTTCTGCTGCTATCGGGGACTATGGTCCTACTCCGGGCAATGCTGCTCTTGCTGCATATGGTGCGGCATGCGCCGGTGCAGATTTTATTAAGATTGGTCTGATGTTCAATGACAAGGATGCAGCCCGTGACGTCATCGAAGGTGTGGTCCGTGCCGTCAAGGAGCCGTTCCCGGAGAAAACTGTGGTCATTGCAGCATACTCCGATTACGCCCGGCTTGGAACGATTGCCCCACTGGCAATGTCTCCGATTGCCGCTGAGTGCGGTGCTGATTTTGCAATGATTGATACCGGCATGAAGGACGGTAAGAGTACGTTTGAGTTTATGAACAAAGAGGCTCTGCAGGAGTTTACCGATCAGAACCGCTCTCTTGGTTTGAAAACGGCCCTTGCCGGTTCCCTCAAGTTTGAGGATATTCCTGTCTTAAAAGAGATCAATCCGGAAATCATCGGTGTCCGCGGGATGGTTTGCGGTGGTGACCGTTCAACGATGGTCAAAGCAGAGCTCGTAGCAAAAGCAATTCAGATGGTCAGGTAAGTAACATGTACAGCGAAAAACTCAATATTCCAACGGCATTAACGTTCGATGATGTGCTGATTGAACCGGCTGAGTCTTGGACCGAGCCGAGTGATGTGGATGTGAAGTCGAAATTTTCGAAGAACATTCCCCTGTCAATTCCGCTCGTGAGTTCTGCCATGGATACGGTTACCGAATCGGCAATGGCTATCGCTCTGGCACGCGCAGGTGGTATCGGAGTTTTGCACCGAAACTGTACCGCAGAGCAGGAGGTTGCCTTTGTTGAGCGTGTCAAAAACGCAGAGAAAGTAATCGAGCGTGATGTCCGGTATGTAACACCGGATACGACAATCGGATTTGTAGCAAACCTGATGGAGATGCATGGCATCGGCGGTGTTCCTGTAGTTGGTCCGAAAGGGAAGCTGGTTGGGATTGTATCTCGCCGTGATGTGCGCGGTGTCATTCACAAGATGGGTGCAGAGACCGTTGATACAATTATGACAAAGCGGCCGATCACTGTCAAGGAGGATATCACTGCAGATGAAGCCATCAACATGATGTATGCGAAGAAGGTCGAGAGACTGCCGGTTGTTGATGGAAAAGGGAAACTGATTGGTATTATTACGATGCAGGATCTTCTTGAGAAGCAGCAGTTCCCAAATGCAAACCGCGATAAGAGCGGGAATCTCCGTGTGGCTGCAGCAGTGGGTCCGTTTGACATGAACCGTGCGATGATGCTTGCAGAGGCTGGTGCTGATGCAATTATTGTGGACTGTGCCCACGGTCACAACATGCATGTTGTGCAGGGTGTTAAAGACATCAAAGGGTCCGTCTCCTGTGACGTGATTGCAGGAAACATCGCAACAGCTGCGGCTGCCCGTGAACTGGTGGACTTTGTTGACGGTATCAAGGTTGGTATCGGTCCCGGTTCGATTTGTACAACCCGCATTGTTGCAGGTGTTGGTGTTCCGCAGGTATCGGCTATTGCGAATGTCTGCGATATTGCTGATCCTGCCGGTGTCCCGGTGATTGCGGACGGCGGTGTGAAGTACAGCGGTGATGTGGCGAAGGCAATTGTTGCTGGTGCATCGTCGGTGATGATGGGCAGTATGTTTGCCGGAACAGATGAAGCGCCCGGCAAGATTATTGTGGTAAAGGGCCGCCGCTATAAGCAGTACCGCGGTATGGGCTCTCTTGGTGTGATGACGTCCGGTCAGTCAAGCGACCGGTACTTCCAAAAGAAGGGCATCGGCGCAACGAAGTATGTGCCGGAGGGTGTTGAAGGTGCGACACCATATGTGGGGTCTGTGACGGATGTTATCTATCAGACTATCGGCGGTCTGAAGTCTGCGATGGGTTACACCGGCAGCAAGGACATTGAGTCAATGCGCAAGAATGCACGCTTTGTGCGGATTACTGCGGCTGGTCTGAAGGAGAGTCACCCACATGATATTTTAATTACGGACGAGGCCCCGAACTATCGGATGGGTCTCTGATTTTTTTCATTTTTTTGTTTGTGACTTTCTTTGTGATCCATTTCCCTATGCTTGCTTATCTGCACGTGTGGAATGATGGATAGAAAAAAGAGTGTTTAGATGTTGTAGTTGCTTGGGATGATCATTACACGGATGAGTTTGATGTATTCACCGATGATGTCCATCGGGTTGGGAATACTGATGCCGCCCAATGAGATGTCCGGGAGACTGATTCCGCCACCTGAATTCCCACCGTTGGAGCTGCTTCCACCAGAGGAGCTTCCAGATCCACCACTGTCATCAGTTACACCGCCGAGCGTGATAGTGAGTTGTTTTCTCATAGTGTTCTCTTCACTATAGTCAGATGACTGTGCTACACAGGAAACCAGATATGTCCCCTCTCCGCTGAAGGTATGGGTGGGATTGCGCTCATTTGAGACTGCACCTCCGTCGTTGAACATCCAGAACCAGTTGCTTGCACCGCCGGTGGATTTCTCCGTGAAGTGAATGGTTAGAGGGTCAGAGGGATCAACGGTATACGTAAAGTCTGAGACAATTGCAGCAGTGGCAGGTACTGCAAATAGTGCAACTGCAAGGAGGAAGGTGAGTGTTATCAGATATTCTTTCATATGTTTACCTCAGGCAAGTGAGTAATTCTCTGGAACCAGCATGACCTTCAGCAGGCGTATGAGTTCCTCAATGATATCCAGAGGATTGGGGATGGGATTGTCATCAGCAGATAGGGATGCTGATTTCACGGCAGAGACCGTTGTTGTAGCTGTTGTTGGTGCTGTTGTTTTTACTGTGGTTGGAACTGTTGTTGCTCTTGCCGTTACGGTAATTGTTTTGGATTCGGTGGCTGTGTTGGAATCTTTCTTTGCGATAAGCTCTACTTCATAGGTTCCCGTATTCTGGAACGTATAGGTGATGTTTCGATCTGTCAATTCTTTCTGCAGGGTTCGAGACCCGCCATCGGTTTTGTAGATGTTCCATGTCCAAGCGGTTGCACCTGTTGAGGTGTCAGTGAATTTAACCTCTAGGGGAGCTGTGCCGGATGTTGTTGATGCGGTAAAGGATGCATCAATATCAGACACTGTAATTTTTACGGGATCCGCAGTGTATTTTTTCCCGGTTGTTTTCGTGGTAATTGACAGCGTCACAGTATAGGTCCCGGATTTCTCATATGTATAGGATGGAGATTCCTTACTACTCCAAGACTCGTTGTCGTATCCAAACTCCCATTCAATTTTACTTCGTTCATTCGATGGGATTGTCGTATTTATCTTGAATGCTACTGAAAGCGGAGCTACACCTTTCACAGGTGTGGCTTCAATTGATACTTTGTAATTTTTGTTTGTCTCTGTTATCGTTGTCGTTGTTGGTGTTGTCGTCGTTGTTGCTGGTGTTGTCGTCGTTGTTGTTGGTGTTGTCGTCGTTGTTGTTGGTGTTGTCGTCGTTGTTGCTGGTGTTGTCGTCGTTGTTGCTGGTGTTGTCGTCGTTGTTGTTGGTGTTGTCGTCGTTGTTGCTGGTG
>JAHLFR010000013.1 GCA_018883755.1 Candidatus Methanocorpusculum faecipullorum | reverse complement strand
GTGTCCTTCTTTCTCAGAATCTTTCAGGTCACGGGACAGCATACCGATGTCCGCGGTTCCGGAAGAGACCGAGGTTACACCAACACCGGAGCCTCCTCCGCTGATCTGGATGTCAGCGGACTGGTGATCGTTCATGTACACTTCTGCCACGGCCTGAGCCACAGGAAGAACAGTCGTGGATCCAGCAACCGAGATGGTGCCGGAGATCTCGTCCGGGTTCTCGGTGCCGATACAGCCAGCCGAGAAGACGGCAAGAGCAAGGACGGCTACTGCAAGGACTGCAGTGAAACCGGCTTTGGTAAAGCGTTTTGAGCTACGCATACTATTTACACCCGGAAGATTGACACATGTTCGTCAGCTTCCGCTCATTTGGTTGTGAATTATCCAGTATAGCGGTGATCGACATACTCTCGTGTGCTCTCTATCCCGACAATTCCTCCGCAGAGTTCCTATATATCTATTGTGACTATATAGAATCTATAAGTATCAATAAATATTTACTATGACATAGAGTATTGCAGATCTATGGAAATTCGGAAAGTGCAGGTTACCGGGGGTTCGTCATATGTGATCTCCCTGCCAAAAGGATGGGTACGCCAGCAGAAAATCGAGAAGAATGATCCTGTCGGTGTAATTGCCCAGGCGGACGGGACACTGCTTCTCACACCAAATCTGACTTATGACAGTACGACACGGATCCGGGAGTTTTCCCTAAAAGACTATCCGGTTCCAGACATGCTGCTCAGATCCCTGATCGGTGCATATATTTCCGGATTTACCACCATTCGCATAACATCTGCTGGAAGAATCCCGCCAAAAGTGCGGCAGGTAGTACGGAAGTTTACACAGATGACCATTGGCCAGGAGGTTGCCGAGGAGAGTGACAACAGCATCATCCTAAAAGATATCCTGAACCCTTCCGAGATGCCGTTTGAGAATACGATCCGCCGGATGTATGTAATTGTAAAGGCGATGCACGAGGACGCTCTGTATGCACTGGAACAGGGACGTCGTGAGCTCGCCGAGGATGTCTCTGCCCGTGACACGGATGTGGATCGCCTGCACTGGCTGGTACATCGGCAATTTTCGCTGATTGTCACAAATCCAGCCCTCTCGCGAAGAATGGAGATTGCCCCCGCAAAGGCTGCAACCTACTATCAGGTTTCACGAATCATTGAACGAGTGGGAGATCACGCTGTGGCAATCTCTGAGGCTGCACTGGTGTTAATTGATATGCGGGTTGATCACACAGTTGTCGCAAAGATAACAAAAGCAGGTGAAGCATCCTTGGACATCTTCAACAGGAGCATCAAGGCGATTTATGCAAACAGTATCCCTGAGGCAAACGCAATCATTGAGGCAGCTGATGATCTGCTGCCGGAGTATCACACACTCTCTGCGATGACCCAGAAGATGAAGGTAAAAGAGGCGGTTGCAATGACCACAATTGCAAACAGTATGCACCGGATCAGTGAGTACAGCTCGGACATTGCAGAGATCCTGATCAATCAGATGGTCGGAACCGACGGAACCTGAGTACACAGCAAAAGAGTAGAACTCACGCAACAAGAAAAATTCACAAATACTTTCGCCGCAAATATAGATCCACGCAACCGAAATCAGTATATTTCAAATTAGCCCGAAAATATGGTGTTTTCATCTTCGGGCTGTTCATTATGGCTACCGGTATCGCCTTATCGATTCGTGCAGATATGGGGATTACGCCTATATCCAGTTTGCCGTATGTTGTGAGTCTTGGTGTTCCACTGACGGTTGGGATGCTGACAATTCTGCTGCATGCCGGGTTTCTGCTGATTGAGTTTCTGTTGATGCCGCGGGAGTTTGAACCGATCCAGTTGCTTCAGCTGGGAGCTGCGGTGGTGTTTGGGGCGTTTATTGATCTGGTTCTTGCAGGTCTTGCCTGGCTGGTACCGGTCAGTTATCCGGAACAGATACTGCTTGTTGTGCTGAGCTGTGCCCTGCTTGGTGTCGGTATCTGTTTTGAGGTGGCACCAAACGTACTGATGATGGCAAGCGAAGGTATGCTTACCGCAGCAGTCCGCAGGTTCCATGTGGAGTTCGGGACAATAAAGGTCGCTCTGGATGTAACGTTAGTGGTGCTCTCAATTATTCTGTCACTTGCAATGTTTTCCACAGTGTATGGCATCCGGGAAGGAACAGTGATAGCCGCAGTTCTGGTGGGTATCTTTGTGAAACTGTTCAAACTGCCGGTCTATGCGGCAACACAAAAACTCATCGGCTGAGAAAAGCTCTGCAAGGTATCTGCCAGACTTCTGCCAGGTGAAATTCCGCATATTTTTTGTAAAATTGGAAAAAGACGAAAGACAGATTGATTTCGCTAGGCTGCTAGCTTGAAACGATATCCCGGACCTTACCAGAAAAATCCGACTGCTAATTTTTGAATGCCCATAGAGATAGAGGCAGATCACACCAAAGGTTGGCAAGCTAGCAGAAAACGATATTTTTTCGTTAAAATTAGGAAATACAGAATTATTCAAGAAATCAGGTTGGCACAAACCAGACACTGGGTTAGCAGATCAAAAAAGGAGAATGAGTTACTCCACAATCTGGGACTCGGCAAACCGATCCTCAGTTGCAAGCAGAAACTCATTCTGAAGAGACAACGCATTCTTTGCGCAGATATCAGTACACTGTCCGCAGAAGATACAGCTGGAAACATAAATCCGGATACGTTTCTCCTTTTTCACCTTCTCGGTAACATTGCCCTCCGCATCGGTTACCTGTACGGTCACCGGCGGATAGACAACCTGATCGATCGCATGTGCGGGGCAGACCTTCAAACACAGGCCGCAGCCGTTACAGGCAGATCTATCATACGCAATCTTTCCGCGGAATGCCGGCGGTGTCTCAACCGGAGGTACAATCTCCGCTTTACCTTCCGCAACCGAGCCGAGGAAACCGGTGATCGATTTCGGCAGGCGTACTGCCGGGAACAGATTGGTCACCGGCTTTTTCACCGACTGTGCAAGAATCTCCTTTACCATCGGAAGCCCAGCCATCTCAGATCACCCCCAGAAGGAATGCATCCGCCATAAGCAGAATGATTGCCAGAGCACCGAGCACGCCAAGCACCAGCCAGTACAGGCCGACAACCTGCGTAATTCTGAAACGGGCCATCATCGTTCTGACCACGGTTACAGAAACGATCACCACAAACAGTACCTTCAGGACAAAGAAGACCAGATCCACTGCACCGGCAGACAGACCCGACAGTCCAAGGATCGGGGACAGATTCCACGGAAGCAGCAGAATGATGCCGAACGCAGACATGGCAACGGTTTTCACTGCCTGGGAAAGAGTGAAAAGACCGAGGTTTCGACCGGAGTACTCCACAAGAATACCACCGGCAAGCTCCGTTTCCGCTTCCGGTGAATCGAACGGAATCTTTGACAGCTCGCCCGGTGTTACCCAAGCCATCATCACAAGAAGGATGAGAAGTGCAAGGATACCAAGCGGGCCGACCACATCCCAGACAGAGACCTGCATCAGTGTCAGCATCGAAAACGGGTTTGATACGCCTGCAGCCATCAGCCGCCAGGCAATTGCGATCACCGCAACCGCAAGAGGCAGCTCATAGGCGATCATAGACACCATTTCACGCTGGGCACCCACGGTCGCATACGGAGAACCGGACGCAAAACCGCCGATGACCAAAGCAAGGGAGGGGATGATCAAAAGGTACAGAACCAGAATCACGTCCCCGAACTCACCCAAGAGCGGGGCAAAGCTGCCGAAAGGAAGGTACAGGAGAATGGCAATCGCGGATGCTAACGCAACGACCGGCATCGCATTAAACAGCCAGGGGATGGCATTTGCCGGAATAATATTCTGCTTTGCAAGCAGTTTACGCACATCTGTGAGCGGCTGAAGAAGGGGAGGACCTATCCGTGCCTGCATCCGGGCAACAACCCTGCGGTCGATTCCGGAGAGGATCAGACCAAAGGCAATGGCAAATATCGCAAGAACAATGGTTCCGCCGATCGCCGCAAGTATCGGGTTCATGCCTGCATCCTCCGCGTCTTTTCATACGACATTCTTGTCAGCTCTTCTTTGGTGAAGATCTTCGTTCTTCCTGCATCCGCATCCGTTACCGCGACACGGTCCGTACATGACAGACACGGATCAACCGATGCCACGATGATTGGAATGTCTGCAAGCTGGGCACCCTTCAAGATAAGCGGCCAGACATGCAGATTGCTGTACGAAGAGGCCTTGACCTTCCAGGCGATAGGTGCCTCTGCTTTGTCCATCGCAACGTAGTGCAGACACTCGCCGCGGGGAGCCTCATGACGGCCTACCGCTTCGCCTTCTGCCTTTTTGCAGGCTGCAAGAATCTTGGCAACCTTCTCTTCCCAGAGAACCGGACCTGTCGGCATATTTGCCAGACACTCCTCAATGATCTCCACCGACTGGGCGATCTCAAAGATACGGACAACGATTCTGTCATACGTATCACCGTTCACATCCGGACCGTAGGCTGTGGGCATGACAGGCTTCAGATCCAGATCGCCGTAGGCCGCATACGGATAGTCCACCCGGAGATCAGCCGTACAGCCCGAAGCCCGTGCCGTAGGACCTACCGTGGAATAAGCCATCGCCTTTTCAAAGGAGAGAAGACCTACACCTTTGCAGCGGGAGTTGATCACCGCATCCTCCAAGAACAGCTGTTTCAGTTTGCCAAACAGCTCTTTGTAACTGTCAAGACATTTGCGGATCTTTGCATGCTGTGCTTCGGTGATGTCACGGCGGACACCGCCGATCTGAATGATATCATAGTTTACGCGGTTGCCGGTGATGCACTCGATTGCATCCATTGCCTCTTCGCGGACACGCCATGCCAGATAGAACAACGTATCAAATCCAAGCTCGTGTGCTGCAACACCCGCCCAGAGCAGGTGGGACTGGATACGCTCGAACTCTGCAATGATCGTTCTGACATAATCCGCCCGTTCCGGAACCGTGATGTCTGCGATCTGTTCCACCGCCCGGGCAAATGCAAGTGAGTGAGTCACTCCGCAGATACCGCAGATACGGTCGGTCAGATGCACGATCTGCACGGGATTTCGCGACAGTCCCATCCACTCAATACCGCGGTGCGTCTGTCCTGGGGTGAAGTCAGCAGATATGACCTCTTCTCCGACCACGGTCAGTTCGATATGGACCGGCTCTTTGAGTGCCGGATGAATCGGGCCGACCGGTACAATATACGGAGCTTTCTTTGCCATTTACTCCTCACCTCCGTCAAGCGGTGCCGGTGGGCGGCCTGCTGGGCGGCCACATGCCCAGAGATCTTTCACCATTGTGTCAGGGATCTTTTTGTCGTCTTTTCGGAGCGGATACACATTGTCCGGGAAGTCCTGCGGCAGGAAGAACTTGTGTGCTGCCGGGGCAAGACCGTCAATGGTGATACCGAGATACTCGGTTTTTTCCCGTTCCGTAAATGCAGTACCTTCCAGCAGATCCGTGATCGTTGGAAGACGGGCGTCGTCTTTTGGAACGTCAAGTGAGAAGATCACCATGTACTCTGATCTTGCAACGCCTCCGTAGATGGAGAAGATGTACTGCACACGCAGATCAGGCGAGTCAGCCCCTTTGTCATATCCGGCAATACAGGAGAGGTGCGGATACCAGATATCCATCAGTGCTTCAACCGCGGCATGAACCGCATCTCGCCGGATGGTTATCCAGATGTTGGTGTTCTCCCGCTTCTCCTTTCCCTCAGCTCTTTTCTGAATGCGGGAGTCCAGCACCGCATCACCAAGCGCTGCTGTCAGGCGTTCAACAACAGTTTCCGCCGGAAGAATTTCGTCCATCATTGTTTGGCACCTCCTTCGAGTCTTTCAAGTTTTGCAATCGCGGTCACCACACCCTGGATGATAGCCTCCGGCCGCGGGGCACAGCCGGGCACATAGACGTCCACCGGGATGATCTGATCAACCGGTCCTGCAAGGTTATAGGACGTGCTAAAGACACCGCCCGACTGACCACAGGTACCTACCACCATGACCACTTTGGGACCAGGCATCTGGGCATACACCCTCCGCAGACGGTCGGCCATCTGGTTGGTAACTGGACCGGTTACCAGCAGGACATCCGCATGCCGCGGGGAGCCAACAAGTTTGACCCCGAATCGTTCCGGATCATACCGGGGCGTAAGGGTTGCGACAATCTCAATGTCACAGCCGTTGCACGACCCGCTGTTGAAGTGGAACACCCAGAGGGACCGGTTCAGCGATGTTGTCAGTTTCATACGAGGATCACCACCACAAAGAGTATTACAACGCCGATCAGGAACCAGGAGACGTAATCGTTCACAATTCCTGAGTGCAGCGGAATCAGGCGGTCATAGTAGGCCGACAGTGCCTTGGTAAATCCCCAGTACATGTTGCCGGCACGGATGTGGACCGCACCTTTCTCCGGTTCGGCGTTTCCGGACAGATACGGGGCGGTGGTCTCAGCATCCTCTTCATAATCCACCTCGCCGCATCTCCAGATCAGCCAGGAGAAGAGGAGCGCAACCGCAATTACGACAATCCAGATCAGCGGGTTCCAAACCCCAAATCCTGTCACAAGTGTACCAATCATAATCCGCCTCCAAGAACCGAGAGAATATACTGCCACTGATGCAGCAGGGCATCTGCGGCAGGTGTAATCAGTGTATCAACCACAAGATCCGGGACAATACCGAAGATGATCACAAACACGGCAAGAATTGCCATACCGGCAAGCATCCGCTTCGGGACCTCACGCACGCCCGCATACTCGGGGAGTTCCGGACCCATGAAGACCGAGTGGAACACCTTCATGAAGGAGGCAAGCGTGAGGATGCTCACAACCATTGCGATAATGGCAATTGCCGGATTGAACGCAAACGTTGACTCGTAGATCATCAGTTTTGAGGCAAATCCATTGAACGGCGGGATACCTGCAATTGCAAGAGCACCTATCAGGAAGAAGATCATCGTCCACTTCATCTTATGACCGAGACCTCCCATCTCGTTTAAGTTCCAGACGCCCGTACGGTAAATGACCGCACCAACCGCAAGGAACAACAGTCCCTTGTACATCGCGTGGTTAATGATATGGAAAAGACCTCCTTCCATTGCCATCTGGCCGAACGCATTGGTAAGAGTTACGTCGCCGAGCACTGCAAGGGCAACACCGACACCAAGCAGCATGTAACCGGTCTGCGAAACCGCATGGTACGACAGTAGCCGTTTGATGTCTTTCTGCGGGATTGCCATGGTAACGCCGATGAACATGGAGAGGACACCAAGGATGATGACAATCCATCCGACGGTCGCAGAGGTGAAGACACCGCCGTACACCGAGAACAGAATACGGAACATTCCGTATAGACCTGCCTGGCTTGCAACGATCATCAGAGCAGTTACCCCGGACGGTGCAACCGAGTAGGCATCAGGCGTTGCAAAGTGGAACGGTACTGCTCCCGCCTTGGTTGCAAGTCCTGCAATGAAGAGGATGAGTGCAAGAAGGTTCAGTGTGGTTAGAGACAGATTGCAGGCGATGACCGCCATGTTGAGCGAGTTGTACTGCGCATACAGCAGGCCGATCGCAAACAGAATCATCAGACCGCCAACGGTGTTGACGATTAAATACTTCAGTGCGCCTTCTGCTGCGAGGCCGCCGTTTCTGTGATAGGCGATTAACGCGGATGCAGCAAGCGAGTTGATCTCAAGGAAGACGAAGAAGTTGAACATGTCTCCGGTTGAGACCATGCCGAAAATACCTGCAACAAGCAGGAGATAGAGGGCATAAAACTCAGAACGGGAGCTGCGTTTGCTCTGGGAAACGGTGAGATAGAGGATCACCGCAAACGATACGATCGCTGCGGAGACGAGCATGAAGGCACCAAACCCGTCGATGTTGAAGAGAATGCGAACGGGAATTCCGCCGGAGTCAACCGGTACTGCACCGGTTCCGGGAGCAGCTCCAAAGACATAGACGACTGCACCGTGTGCATACACCTGTGCTGCAAGGAGCAGTGCAACCGCTGATGAGACAAAGGAGGCAAGAATCACCCATGCGTCACGGATCTTCGGGAGGAATCGTCCAAAGACCGGTGTCAGGAATGCCCCAAACAGCGGGACTGCGATCAGCAGTGCCGGAAGATTTGCAAGAAGAACATCAGCGTTCATTCCTTGAGCCTCCTGATTTCATTGGCGTTCACGGTACCGTACTTCTTGTAGATGAGCATCACAAAAGCAAGCATCAGAGCCGTTGTTGCAACGCCGATAACGATGTTCGTTAAGGTCAGTGCCTGAACGGTCGGCATAACCATGGTCGGGTCGGCCGGAGCACTGGTAAAGATCGGTGCAATACCGTCCTCACGGTAACCGAGCGAGACCAGGAACAGGTTGACTGCTCCTTCAAGGATACCAAGTCCCATGACCATCTTGATCATGTTGCGTTTCAGGAGGATCATGGCAAAGGCAATGCCGATCAGAAGGGCGACCGCAATGAACGGAAGGTTTGCGATCATGGCAACTCCTCCGTCTGGGCAAAGTTCTGCGGTTCTGCTTCATCCTCTTCTTTGGTGGTCTCTTTCAGACCGGCAAACATGTAGAGCAGAACAACCGACAGACCGCCGAAGACCTCGATTCCAACAGCAAAGTTCAGAACCGGAATGATTCCTGCGGTGAAGAGATCGCCTGCGTTTACGCCGTACTCAACGGGATTGCCGAAGAGCCCGCCGCTTGCGTTGAGCCAGTTGAAGAAGAACGAGGATGCAAGGACGAGTCCTGCAAGTGCAGTACAGATGAAGAGGATAAGACCTGCAGACTCAATGAGCTTGAAGTCTTTTGCCTCGATGAACCGCTCCATGCACTCCTTATAATAGTAGCAGACGAGGACAAGGGCTACACCGGTGGCTATCACTGCTCCGCCCTGGAATCCTCCTCCTGGCGAGAGGTGACCGTGTGCTACGATGTAGAAGCCGAAGATGAAGATGAACGGAACAAGCAGACGTCCTGCGGCCCGTCCGATAAGTCCGGTAACCATTAGTGTCTCCTCCTGAAAAACATTGCAACGCCAAGAACGGCGATGAACAGCACGGTTGCTTCTCCGAGCGTGTCAAAGCCGCGGAAGTCGAACACGATTGCGGTTACAACGTTGTTGGAACCGGTCTGTTCCTGCGAGTGGTCGATATAGTATTGATCGGTGCTTGACTCCAGCGGATGGCCGAAGGTGAGGCCGAACGCCGGCAGAAGCAGGATAAGGGTGACTGCAATGATCAAAAAGATCGCAAGCTTTGGGGGAACGGAACAACGTGCCATCTTACTCACTCTCCTCGCGGGTTGTTCCGCGGATGGCGATGATGAGAATGGCGGTGGAGATTCCGGCTCCGATTGCAGCCTCCGCTATTGCAACATCAGGGGCCTGCAGGATGAAGAACTCAAGCGCCAGAAGGAAGCTGAACGCGGCAAATCCGATTGCTGCGGCGATGAGGTCTTTTAAGTAGAAGACGGCGACCGCCGAGAGGATCATGGCAGCAAGGAAGAGAACGTGCAGTATCGAGTAGTAGGATGGGAAAAGCTCGATCATTTGCGTGCGGCCTCCTGTGCCATCATCTTTGGTTCGTCCTCTTCGAGGGCGTCGATTACATGTACTTTCGGGGTGTTTCCGCTCCGGTATGCACTGCGGGCGATGGCATGGGTTGAGGTGGTTGCGGTTACGACCACGACGACGAGTGCCAGAAGAACATGGGCTCCGTAGTTGAACCAGGCTTCCTCTCCTGCGGCCCAGAGCGTGTAGGCATACAGCAGTACGGCGAATCCGGCAAACAGTACACCGAAACTTCCGACGAGTCCTGCGGCATGGATTCTGGTGTAGAAGTCCGGGAACCGGAAGAGACCAATCACGCCGAGGATACTGAAGAACAGCGACAGCACAACAAGGATGATGATTGCTGTTTCAATCATTCGAGATCACCTCTGATGAGTTTTGCGACGTAGAGTGTGCCGACAAAGGAGAGCAGGGCATACACGATGGCAACATCGATGAAGCCGGGCTGCTCAAAGCGGATGGAAAGGATGATCATGATGATGACAACAAGAGCGTTGATGACATCAAGTGCGAGCATCCGATCGGCGGTGGTCGGGCCAAGCCACATCCGGACTCCGCATGCAAAGATGAGGAGGACGAAGATGATGGCGGCTATCATGAAGATGTCAATCATTCGGTAATCCTCCGGATCCATTTGACGAGATCGAGCTTGGCAAAGATTTTGCCGGGCTCCATACACTTGACCGGTGCCTCGCCGACATCGATACAGTGGATGTACATCTCGCGGGTTTTTTCGTTGATATCAACGGTTGCGGTTCCGGGCTGGAAGGTGATGGAGGCCGAGAGCAGGAGTGCTCCGGCATCCGTTTTCAGGCCGGGTGTGAGTTTGACGATACCCGGACGGATGTTTTTGCCGGTGATGATCTTCCACGAAACTGTCAGGTTTGCAATAATCAGTTCGATTACAAACGGAATGATATAGACGGCAAGCAGAAGCCAGCGGAGAGGGTTGGCCATGGTGTAGCGTTTTCCCTGCCAGAGCTTGCGGCATAGCAGCCCGGTAATAATCGAAAGGATTAGTCCAATGATGAGTTCGGGTACTGACCAGAGAAGAATCGAGTTGGTTTCTCCGGCACTTCCAACGGATAATACCAGATAAATGATAAATGCAGCAACGGTTGCTGAGATAAACGGGACGATGCTTTTCATGGGCAGAGCAGTCCCCCTGTTGTTGTGTTCATCTGTTTGTTCATACACACCTCCCTACGGCAGTAGGGTATTGCACGCCACCATCGGTCGTGCCAGGTTCTTCCCGTCGGAAGAACGGTTGCGGGTCACCTCCGGACCTGCATCTATTATAATGGTGCGTATGAGCAATTAAGATGTGCTCCCTGACGAGGAGGATGTGGGAATTTCCGGGTGGGTTATTCCCAGGATGAGGAGAGTGATTCCGGCAAGGATGCTTACGACAAAGGAGATGCAGAGAAGAACGGGCACTGCATCTCTGACTGATAAGATCTCCAGGACCCACAGGACGTTGATGAGGATCTGCAATGCCGGGGAGATGATCGCAAGGAGGAGGGGGATGTAGTATGGGCGGGTGGTGGAAGGGATGGTCAGCCATACAGGAAGATAGAGGAGCTGAATGAACGGGTTGAGGAAAATAACTAAGAGATAGATTGCAGAGAAGATGGAGGAAATACCGCTGCCAAGTATGGGGGTGAAGAAGAGAACTGTCGCACAAATAATGATCGGAATGATGCTGAGGAGGAGGTAATATCTGGGCAGACTGCGGATTTCGCGGTATATCCAGCAGCCGGCGGCAGGCAAGAGGAGGAAGAGGAGGGTAACTGCGTAGAGGAGACAGGTAAGTACGGGATTTGAAAGCGGCTGAAGGTGTGTGATCATCAAGCTGAGTACGATGAGCGACGGGAAGTACAGGAGGGAGATAAAGACGACGCTGAGCCGGGCTGTTTGTGTTTGGTCCATAGTTATCACGTGAATATTTGTGTGAGTGAGTAGTAGCTGCCGTTCCAGTCGATGTATCCCAGATCGTAGGCGGCTATCAGTTCTTCTGCCTCTGCATGGCTGATATGCGGTCCGGAGATCTGCATAATGAGAAAGGGATCATCAGTGATCAGGACCAGCTGCCGCTGTTCAAAGAGATCATGGAGGACTGGATGTTTGGCAAAGTCCTCTTCGGTTAGGCGTACAACAGGGAGAGCTTGGGGCGGAGGATTTTGATCGGTATAGTTGGTCTGGTGTATTGAGAAGTACCATGAGTTGTCGATCATCGCTGAATTGGAGTGTGCAAAGAAATACTGACCACCGACAAAGCAGCTGAGAAGGATGAGGACAACCGCAAGAGGTATGAGGATGCTTTTTCTTTCCATGAGATTGTTCCACTCCGTAAGCCGATATCTGAGTATCGACGGGAACATTATATATGAATTGTGACCAAAGTGTCGTCGGGTCCACGGGAAGAGATGATGTAGGTGCTGTAGGGAGGGCAGCATTCTGTTCCTGCATCCTATATTAGCTGTATCCGCAAACGTATAGGTGAGCAAACAAACGGATCCTGTGTGAGAAAATATGAGGTATCGGCATCTTGGAAAAACCGGCCTTTTGGTAAGCGAGATAGGCCTTGGAGCAGAATGGCTGCAGGGACGCAGTGCAGATGAGGTGAAAGCAGTTGTGGATCTTGCGGCTGACTGCGGGATCAACATTGTGGACTGCTGGATGTCAGAACCAAACGTCCGCAGTAATCTCGGTGCTGCGATATCCGGCAGGAGAGCGGACTGGATCATTCAGGGACATCTCGGTTCAACCTGGCAGGATGGTCAGTATGTCCGCAGCCGGGATATGGAGAAGGTCCGGGAGGCTTTTGACGATCTGCTGGTGCGGATGCAGACCGATCACATCGATCTCGGTATGATTCATTACGTGGATGAGGCGGCGGATTACCGCAGTGTCATGGAAGGGGAGTTTATTGCCTACGCCCGCAGTCTGAAAAAAGCAGGTGTTATCCGCCATCTGGGGATGAGTACGCACAATCCTGCTGTTGCAAAGATGGCCGCACAATCCGGCGAGATCGAGGTGATTTTGTTCAGCATCAATCCTGCCTTTGATCTTCTCCCTGCAACCGAGGACGTCAACACCTACTTTGCAGAGACCTACGATGAGTCCCTCGGCGGCATTGCACCGGAACGCGAGGAACTGTACCGGCTGTGCGAGCAGTGCGGTGTTGCTCTCACCGTGATGAAAGGTTTTGGCGGCGGACGGCTTTTTTCCCCGAAGACCTCGCCCTTTGGCGTGGCACTCACACCGGTTCAGTGTATCCACTATGCGTTAACCAGGCCCGCAGTTGCAAGCATCATGGCAGGATGCGGTACTTCGGAGGAGCTGAAAGCGGCTGTTGCATATGAGACGGCATCTGAGGAGGAGCGGGATTACGCAACCGTACTGGCAGGTGCTCCTCATCATGCCTATTTTGGACAGTGTACCTACTGCGGCCACTGTGCCCCGTGCCCGTCCGGCATCGATGTTGCAATGGTGCACAAACTCTATGATCTTGCGGTGATGCAGGAGGGTGTCCCAGAGTCTGTGCGGGATCATTACAGAACACTTTCCGCATCGGCTGAGGACTGTATCGCATGCGGAAGCTGTGAGGAACGGTGTCCGTTCGGGGTTCATGTTGTGGAGCGGATGGAAAAAGCAAAGGATCTGTTTAGCGGGATACGGTAGAGTTACTCTGCTGTATTTTCACACTCTTCCGCACAGTTGTATTCCAGCTGATCCGCCATGTGCTGACAGCCCCAGTGGCATAACTGATCGAGAATGGGCATGAGGGATCGGCCTTTCTCAGTAATTGCATACTCCACCTTTGGCGGAGTTTCCGGATAGACGGTCCGGGAGATAAGCCCGCTCTCTTCCATCTCGCGAAGCTCTTTGGTGAGCATACGCTGAGTGATGCCATACTCCATACCATTGAGAATCTGGCTGTACCGCAGGGCTCCGTCCTCCAGCTGGTAGAGGATCAGGGCTTTCCATTTTCCGCTGATGATACTCACCGCCGCATCAATACCCGTCATGTACTTCGGTTTGTTTTTTTGCCCTGCAGAACCGTCCATGAGTATATGTTTGCAGGAGCGAAGGAAATAGATTGTGGAGAAAAACCGGAGGAATAAAGGAGATAAACAGAGTTTTCCAGGTATCATGCATGTGTGCAAGGAACATCCATGTTACCAATGTCTATATGAGAAAACGGGGCAAAAGATATCTTAAGAAATGGAGGGCAGTATTCGCAAACAAACGGTATCGGACCGGGATGAATACCGCCCGCTGAAATGGGGAGAGGATATGTATGGAACTGCATGAATTTTTGGCATATATGAACTCCGGAAAGGTGATCACGGCCGGAACGGAGGTGCATCAGATGATGACAGAGCTTGCCTTTGCGGCGATGAAGATCACCGCTGTTCTCAACCAGGGCTACCACGAGCCGGCAGAGATTCGGCATCTCTTCTCCGTACTGACCGGACAGACTGTTGATGAGTCATTTTCACTCTTCCCGCCGTTTTATACGGACTGCGGAAAAAACATCCATGTGGGAAAAGATGTGTTCATCAACTCAGGATGTCATTTTCAGGATCAGGGCGGGATCTACATAGGGGATGGAACACTTATCGGCCATTCGGTTGTTCTTGCCACTATTAACCATGAGGCAGAGCCAACGATACGGGCAAGCATGCACACAAAACCGATCGTTCTGGGAAAGAACGTCTGGGTTGGATCTCATGCAACGATTCTGCCGGGAGTGACCGTTGGCGACGGTGCGATTGTTGCGGCCGGTGCGGTGGTAACGAAGGATGTTCCGCCGGGAACGGTTGTCGGCGGGGTTCCGGCAAAGGTTATCAAAAATTCCGTAACCGCAGGAGAACAGAAATGAACGAGAAGAAATTAGGATTCGGATTTATGCGTCTGCCTCTTCTGGACGAAAACGATGAGGCGAGTATTGACATTGAGCAGACAAAGAAAATGGTTGATGTTTTCCTCGAACGGGGATTTACCTACTTTGATACGGCATGGATGTACTGCGGGTTCCGCAGCGAAAATGCGATAAAAGAGGCACTTACCGACCGGTATCCGCGGGACAGATACACGATTGCAACGAAACTGCACGCGGATTTTCTGAAAAGCAAGGAAGACCGGGATGCAATATTTTACCAGCAGCTGGAAAAGACCGGTGCACAGTACTTTGATTACTATCTTCTGCATGATGCGGGGCGCGATCTTTACAAGATTTACACGGAGATGGACTGTTTCCGGTGGCTTGCGGAGAAGAAGGAGCAGGGTCTGATAAAACACATCGGATTCTCCTGTCACGACAATGCGGAGATGGTTGACCGCGTCTTTACCGAACATCCGGAGATGGAGTTTGTACTGCTGCAGATCAACTATCTTGACTGGGAGAATGACGGAATCCAGTCGCGTAAATGTTATGAGACTGCGGTAAAGCACGGGAAGGATGTGATCGTGATGGAGCCGGTGAAAGGCGGTACTCTTGCAAGGGTTCCGGAAGAGGTTGAGAGGATGTTCAAAGAGTGTCATCCCGACTGGTCGGTTCCTTCCTGGGGCATTCGTTTTGCGGCAAGTTTGGAGCATGTAAAGGTGGTCCTGAGCGGCATGAGTTCGCTGGATCAGATGCTTGACAACACCGGTTACATGGCTGAGTTCACGCCGATGACTGAGAAGGAGATCGCGATCGTGGAAAAAGCGGTTGATCTCATAAATGCGAACATTACGGTTGCCTGCACCGGTTGTTCCTACTGTACAGGAGGATGTCCGGAAAATATTCCCATCCCCAAGTACTTCTCTTTGTACAATGCGGACCTTCAGGAGACGAAAGAGAAGATCTGGCTGCCGCAGAATCAGTACTACGCCCGCCTTGCCAAGACGTTCGGAAAAGCAAGCGACTGTATTGAGTGCGGCCAGTGTGAGCAGATCTGTCCGCAGCAGCTGCCGATTATCCAGTACCTCAAAGACGTTGCAAAACATTTTGAGAAGTAGAGTTTGGTAAAACCAATCGAAGAGACAACAAAAAAATTATCTTTTTTCCTTACACGTCAGGTACGGCATGCAGCTGGTATCATTGCTGTGTGCATGGAACAGATCTGTTTCTGTGGATTATATTTTGGCAGAATACAAAAATACCAGGAGAAAAGGAGGGTGCAGCAGTACACCGGATAAGAGAACCATTTTTTGCCAGTATCCCCATACAGGCACAGGTTCAAAGTTTAGGTGGATACTTTTGCACAAAAACAGAAGTTATGAAACATATTGTAGTACTTTCAGGAAGCCCAAGAAAAGGCGGTAACTCGGATATTCTTTGTGATGAGTTTATCCGCGGGGCGGTTGATGCAGGAAACACCGCAGAAAAGATCACAATCTCGGAGAAGAAGATCGGCTATTGTACTGCGTGTGATTACTGCCAGGCGAACGGCGGCGAGTGTATTCAGGATGATGATATGACGGAGATTCTTGAGAAGATACTTGCATGCGATGTGCTTGTTCTGGCAACTCCGGTGTACTTTTACTCGGTGAATGCCCAGATGAAGACGGTGATCGATCGTGTTTATGCGAGGTATACTGAGATCTCCGGTAAAGAGATGTATTACATCCTGACCGCGGCAGATACGTCGGTTGCCAATATGCAGAGAACGGTTGAGTGTTTCCGGGGTTTTGCGGACTGTCTGCCGGATGCGAAAGAGAAGGGTGTCATCTATGGTACCGGTGCATGGGCAAAGGGAGATATCAAAACACTTCCGGCAATGCAGCAGGCGTATGAGATGGGTAAATCCGTCTGAGTAAGACAATGAACTTCTTCCGTCCTCTTCTACTTGTGTTCGTGATTATCATCCTGATCACTGCCGGATGCATCGGTCCAGAACAGCCGGGTGATACCCAGTACCCGACGACGGAGATGACGGTGTCCCCAGGTTCAGAGGAAGGGTCATCAGTGCTGATACGGATAAGCTTCGCTGATCAGGAAGCCATTGTGGAGCTGTATGATAATGCAGCCGCAAACGATCTGCGATCAATGCTTCCGCTGACGCTGACGTTTCGGGACTACAACGGAGCAGAGAAGATTGCTTATCCCCCAGAAACACTGGATACAGCGAATGCTCCGGCAGGATACGATCCGGAAGCGGGAGATGTTGCACTGTATGCTCCCTGGGGAAACATTGCAGTCTTCTATCGTGATTCCCCGTATGCCTCCGGGCTTGTTCCGCTCGGACATGTTGTATCCGGTCTGGAGAGTCTTGCCGCAGTAAGCGGGGAGTTTTCCGCAACGATTGATGTGCTGGAGTAACGAAAAGGACATCATTGTGAAAAATGAGTGTCTCTCTGTTCGGGATTACAGCCCGAACAGAGGGTTTTGCGGAATGGGGTCTTCTCCGATCAGCTTCAGAAGTTCATTGGCTGTTTCTATCGGCAGAAGAATGGTGTGATCCAAATCGCCATCGCGAACCGGGGAGACATAGTAGTACAGCTTATTCTTTTTATCCGGCTGATCCGGAATGGTTACGTAGATCCGGTCGATCAGAACGGTGGCGTTTGGCCGATCGTATGCCGGAGGGCAGATTAGTTCGCGTGCCGGGTTGTAATGAATCTGTATTGCAACTCCGTTTTGGGCTGCTTCCCGTACTTGTATGCTGCCCATGGCAAACCAATAATCATAATTTTCCTGAACGAACTGTTCTATCAGTTCAATGACGGCGGTTTCATTGTCCACAGTGATTTCGTTGCCGTGGGATACAATGGAGAGGCCGTCCTTGTCCGGGATTCCCAGACGTGACAGAGTGGGATCATCAGGGAGTGTACTTCTTTCGTTCTGGTCCCATGCTACACAGAAAAAGACGATGCAGACACCGATAGCAATCAGAACTGCGAAGAATGCAATGAGGTTGGGGGTTTCGCGGTTGGACATGTGAGATCGTCTCCTCGTGAGACTCCAATGAAATAAACTGAGATCATATCTGCTAATTTATGAGATGAGGGAGCCCACGGTTCATATCCATATCTATCAATGGTATCATATATGAATAGATTGGCCAAACTGTTACACCCGTTCATGTTTCGTAACAAAACGGTGAAATAAAATCTGCATCGGTTGGCAGGGTATAACACTTTGGTCAATACATCTATAACAAAACACGAGAAAACATTCGTTCATGAGGTCCCGGAAAAAGGTGTTCATCTCATTTGAGAGTTGTCGGGAGATCACAAAACCGGTACAACACTGAAGACCCAACTGATAAATATGGAGAGAGAACTGCTGCGGGAGATCGGCATTGTCATACTCGTGGTACTTGTTTTGTTCAGCGCAGCAGTTGTTCTTTTCTTCGCAGAAGGCGGGGAGGTTTATGGAGTTAATCATGATCCAACCAACCCAGTTATTAGTCTCGAACACCCTGAATTTGTAATTGAAGTGATAGATGAGGAAATTGTTCCCATCTACGACGGAACGGAAATTAAAACCGTCGAACTGTGGGAACTACCACCAAAGGAAATTATCCGGCAGCTAATTATCTCACCGATGGCATATATCCCGCCAATAACCTCACACCTCATCACCCTTTTTATCACCTCACTTGGCCTTGCCTTTCTCGTCCTCTACCGCCGCAAAGACAAACTACTGGAAAACGAAAGACCGGAACAGATACTCGCCTACCTCAGCAAAAATCCCGGTCACTCCCTTCAGCAGATTACAGATGCACTTGCCATAAACCGCAGCACCGCACGTCACTACCTCAGAAGTATGGAGAAAAGCAAAACGCTGTCTGCAACCAGATACCGCGGACACACCCACTACTTTGCCGGAGGAAGCGGGATATCCGAAACCGAACGGCTGATGTACATCATCCTCTCACAGGAAAAAGAGAAACAGGTAATCAGGATCATCCGCGAACACCCGGGGATCACCAAACAGGAACTCGCCGGAGAACTCCGGATAAGCCCTTCCTCCTGCAACTGGTATCTCCGGCGTTTTCGTGATGACGGTGTAATCATGATCAGCTTTGACGGAGTACACAACCACTACCGGCTGACCAGTGAAGCAGAAGCCGCATACAAAACGATCCTCACCGATCAAGCGGAAACCGAAGACCCTGAAATCACTGTATCATGACACAGAGAAATGAAATGAACCGGGATTTATGATCCCGATCATTTTTCCACACCCAAAAGGGTTAGGATTTTGTTCGCTTCTTCATCCGGCAGGAGAATTGCGTGGCAGAACCGTTTGTCCTCACCATAGACCGCCACAAAGTTGGCCAGTCCATCATCCCAATCAGGTTCATCCGGAATTGTTACCACGATCCTGTGAACCTGAACCGGTGTAACTACCAGATAACCTCTTCCATAATCTTCCCAGAGAAGTTCACGAGGCTCGGGATACTGTATTGCCAGTGCAACCCCATGAAGGACAGCATCCCGTGTGTTTATTGAGGTAAGAGCATAATAATTGCCATAATTCCCTTCAACAAACTGTTCGATCAGTTCGATGACCGCAGTATCATTTTCCGCGGACATTTCCACGCCGTGCGAGACAATACTGAGACCGTCCTTTTCTGGAATCCAGCTCAGAGGTGACGGTGAGGTAGTACTGTTTGCAGAGGATAAAGTATTCCCGTACTGAATGAGGCAAAACGCCAGAAGGCATCCGATGAGGATGACTATGGCGAATACTGCAATGAGTCTAAGGGTTTCACTGCGGGACATGTTAAATCGGTTTCCTTATTAGTGCGGATATCAGTAATTTCGTCACTCAAGAGGGAGGATACCCTTGTGTTTTTTCAATGCTGAGAACAGCATACACATGAGATCCTATCAGCGGGATAATATATGAATAGATTGGCCAAACAGTTACACCCGTTCATGTTGCGGGACAAAACGGAGAAATAAAATCTGCATTGGTTGGCAGGGTATAACACTTTGGTCAATACATCTATAACAAAACACGAGAAAACATTCGTTCATGAGGTCCCGGAAAAAGGTCTTCCTCTCATTTGAGAGCTGTCGGGAGACCACAAAACCGGTACAACACTGAAGACTCACCTGATGAACCATGCAGAGATGTCTGCAAATGGAAAAGAAACATAAAATCATTTGAGATAGCCGGGGCATAGTTTCAGGCACACAGCCGGATACTTGGATCATGAGCTGGGAATAAGTATGGATAGAGAACTGCTGCGGGAGATCGGTATTGTCATACTCGTGGTACTTATTTTGTTCAGCGCAGCAGTTGTTCTTTTCTTCGCAGAAGGTGGGGAAATTTATGGGTTCAATCATGATCCAAAAAATCCCCCTGAAAATCAACTTGTTCGCGGAAATATTGTATTTATCCCTACAGATAAGGAAATCATACCAATTTATGACGATAAAAAAATCATCTCCGTTGATTTATGGCAATTACCTCCAAAGGACATTCTTGAAACACTCATTACATCACCGATGGCATATATCCCGCCAATCACCTCCCACCTCATCACCCTTTTTGTCTCCTCACTTGGCCTTGCCTTTCTCGTTCTCTACCGCCGCAAAGACAAACAACTGGAAAACGAAAGACCGGAACAGATACTCGCCTACCTCAGCAAAAATCCAGGTCACTCCCTTCAGCAGATCACAGATGCACTTGCCATAAACCGCAGCACCGCACGTCACTACCTCAGAAGTATGGAGAAAAGTAACATGTTGTCTGCAACCAGATACCGCGGACATACCCACTACTTTGCCGGAGGAAGCGGTATATCCGAAACCGAACGGCTGATGTACATCATCCGCTCACAGGAAAAAGCGAGACAGGTAATCAGGATCATCCGCGAACACCCGGGGATCACCAAACAGGAACTCGCCGGAAAACTTCGGATCAACCCGTCCTCCTGCAACTGGTATCTCCGGCGTTTTCGCGACGACGGTGTAATCATGATCATCTTTGACGGAGTACACAACCACTACCGGCTGACCAGTGAAGCAGAAGCCGCATACAAAACGATCCTCACCGATCAAGCGGAAACCGAAGACCCTGACACCACTGTGTCATGACAGGAGATCCCTCTCATGCGTGATACGGATAACCAAGCGACATATGAATCTGTGCAAACTCCCACGCATGACCGGTCCCGCGGAGAACCGCCGTAAACCGGCAGGGAGTCTCATGCACCGCACCGGACCCCGCAGTACTCAGCAGCATACAGGAAGCCGAAACCCAGGCGATCACACCCTCGCTTTTGATCTCCGCATCCGCAAACCGGATACCTCCCGTCTTGTAACGCTCAAAATTTTTCCGCATCGCAGAAAGAAAACTCTCCCGCCCAATGATAACCTCCTCGGTCCGGCAGCCGTACATAACAACATCTGCTGCAAGAAGATCAGCAAGACCATCAGCATTATGATCATTATAGGCGGACTGATACTGCTCGAGAAGATCCGTGATCTGACTTTTCGTTTGTACAGAAACAGGCATACCTGTTAGATATTACCGCAAAAACCAAAAAAAAGTTACTCCTTCCTTGGAGCATTCAGCTCACGCCAGCCGCTCACAAACCGCTGAACCGCCGTCACATGACCGAACACACCAAAGATCACCAGCAGCCACCCGAGCGCCGGAAGACCCAGGAACAGTGGAGACGGAACCACAACCTCAACCGCACCAAACACCATCAGAAGCACCAGCCGATCAGCCCTGCCGAGAATACCGCCGTAATTCCGCTTCAGACCAACCGCCTGGGCCTGCGTCCCAAGATATGACGACATCAGAACACCCGTCATCGCAAACACACCAATCGCCCATGCCGGAACCTCGCAGGTCCAGGTAAACGTACCCCATGCGAAAATACCCGTAATAATGAAAATATCCGCATACCGGTCAAACACATGATCCAGATAATCACCCGCAGGACTGGCAATACCAGTCAGCCGCGCCACAGCACCGTCAATGGCATCAAAAAACGCACTAACCAGCACAAGAACAACCGCAATCAGCGTCTCCCCCAGACCAAAGAAGATACCCGAAGCCGCAGCCGCAAGAAGTGCCAGCACAGTACAGGCATTTGGCGTCAGATGCAGTGCGGCAACAGCCTTGGCAAACGGCGTCACAATAAAGGCAACTTTCGAACGGTACGAATCAAGCGTCATAACATCGGGTCCAGAAACTCTGACCAGTCGATTGTCCCAAACGAAGCAGGGATCTCATCCGCCGCAAACGAGACAATCAGATCGGCAACAGAAATTACATCTCTATTTGTCGTATCTATCTCATATACTTGTTCCGAAGCGAACATGTCCGCAGTCTCCGACAAAATCACATCCAGCGCCTCAGCCTGGCAGTTCTCCGCAATCTTCCCAGCAGAGTATCCGCGCCGGGAAAGCCTGTCCTTCAGCACATCCGGCCTGCACCGGAGAACAATGATCTTATCGCACGCAAGAAAATGGGCAATCGCCCCTTCCACGTACCCATCCTGGTAGGGAAAAGCGTCAGCCCACGCATCAACATCCACCTCATCCGCATCGCGGACCGAGTCGTGCTCCACAATGTAGGGAGAAACGGTTGTCTTCAGATCGGTCACCGGAAGACCACGCCTGCGCAGCTCATCCGCTACCGCAGACTTACCCGTACCCGGCGTTCCGGTAATCCCGATCATCACAGCTGCTTCACCGCCGCAAGGAACCGTTCATTCTCCCACACATCCCCGACAGAGACGCGGACAAACGTCTCCCCAAGACCCGGGAAGCTCGCACACGAACGGACAAGAACACCTGCTTTTGCAAACGCCTCCATCGCCTCATTGCTCGCCATCGGAGCAACATCAAACAGCACGAAGTTTGCACCGCTCGCAAGAACCGGGAACGGAATCTCACGGACAAACGTCTCACGCCACTTCCGCACATGGGCAATGAAGTTGTCACGGTACGCGGTATCTGAAACCGCAGCAATTGCCGCCGCCTCGGACACGCGGTTCAGGGTAAACGGAGTTGCAGCCGAACGGTACGGACCCTCCAGCCATGCAGGAACAAAACCGTATCCAACCCGCAGACCTGCAAGACCGTACACCTTCGAAAGCGTTCTGCCGATGACAAGATTATCGTACTTCTTCAGAAGCGGCAGATAATCCACATCACAGAACTCCACATACGCATTATCAAGGAAGAGAACACCGGAGATCTCGGATAATATCCGCTCAATATCCGCAGTGCCGGTGACTGTTCCTGTCGGGTTGTTTGGAGTACACAGAAACGAAAGCTTCGCATCCGCAGCCTCCGCAATGAACGCATCCACATCCACGGAAAAATCCGCAGCCCGCGGCACATTCACAAGACGTGCGGACGCTGCCGCTGCATCAAGCCCATACACGGAAAAGGTCGGCGTGGAAACCACAATCTTCTCTCCGGGAGAGACAAGGGTTCTGATAACCGTTTCAATCACGCCGTCCATACCAAGACCCGAGGTCACCACCGGATGATCATACACATACCGGCGCAGTGCAGCGATAAACTCCTCTGTTTTAGGATCAGGATACCGGTTCGCTGCAGCAAGCGCAGCCTCCGCAGCCTTGAGAACCGCCGGAGACGGCGGATAGGGATTTTCATTACTGCCAAGCATGGCGACCTCGGCAAATCCCGACGCCGCCGCGATCTCAGCCGGGGACTTTGCAAAGACATAACCGGTCTTTGTGTAAAGTTCACGGCAGAGAGTCTCCTTAGACGGACTCTGCTGCTTCATTGATGATGCCAATAGCGTAATCGATCTCGCGGTTCTCAATTACGAGCGGCGGAACAATCCGGATGTTTTCTCCGCCGGCAACGTTGATCAGAACACCATGCTCACGGCAGTACTCTGCAATTGCCGGAGCTTTCTCACCCGCAGTGAATCCGACCATCAGACCCCGCACACGCGGGTTCAGTTTTTCCAGACCTTTTCTGAACCGCTCGCCCTTTGCAGTAACCTTTGGCACAAGCGGCTTCAGCACATCAAACGTCGCATTTCCGGCGGCACAGGCAATCGGACCTCCTGCAAAGGTACTGCCGTGCTCGCCTCTCGTAAACTCCAGACCCTCGCGTGCGATGATTGCACCCATCGGAATACCGGATGCAACACCCTTGGCAAGACTGATGATATCCGGCTGGATGGATGAATGCTGGAAAGCAAACCATTTACCGGTTCTGCCCATACCGGTCTGTACCTCATCACAGATCATCAAAGCTCCTGCATCATCACAGATGTCGCGGACGCCAGGCAGGAAATCATCGGGCGGAATAATGACACCGGTCTCACCCTGAATCGGTTCAAGGATAACCGCGGCGGTCTTCTTTGTCACAAATTCTTTCAGTGCCTCAATATCCCCGTAGGGACTGAACTTGCAGGGAATACCAAGCGGCTCAAACGGCTCGCGGATTGCAGGCTTGTGGGTACAGGCAAGAGAACCCACGGTTCTTCCGTGGAAGTCATGCTCAAAGGAGACGAACTCGTGGCGGCCGGTTGCACGGATGGCAAGTTTCATCGCCGCATCATTTGCCTCGGCACCGGAGTTTCCGAAGAAGACCTTTCCAAGACCGGAAGCCTTCGAGAGTTTTTCAGCAAGCTCTGCCTGACCCGGCACATAGTAGAGATTAGAGCAGTGGATCAGCGTCTGCGCCTGTTTGCAGATAGCAGTGGTTACCGCCGGATGACAGTGCCCGGTACTGCACACCGCAATACCTGCGACCAGATCAAGATATTTTTTCCCGGTACTGTCCCAGACGTGGCAGTCTTTCCCCAGGACGATCTCCATGTCCCGTCCGAAGGCGGGCATATAGTATTTTTCATCAAGTTCTTTGGAGGTTAGCATACGTATCACTCATATTCAATGGTTGCAGGGGGTTTGCTCGTGATATCATACAGAACACGATTCACGTGGCGAACCTCATTGATGATTCTGCTGGATATTTTTTCCAGTACCGGATAGGGAATCTGTGCCCAGTCGGCTGTCATGAAGTCGGTCGTCGTCACCGCACGCAGTGCAATGGCATAATCGTACGTACGTTCATCGCCCATGACACCGACACTGCGCATATTGGTTAAGGCCGCAAAGTACTGATTGATCGCACGGCCAAGACCTGCGGCTGCAACCTCCTCACGGAAGATAGCATCCGCATCACGGAGAATGTCGAGCTTCTCCTTGGTGATGTCACCGATGACGCGGATGGCAAGACCCGGACCCGGGAACGGCTGGCGCCACACAAGATGTTCCGGAATGCCGAGTTCAACACCCGCAGCACGCACCTCATCCTTGAAGAGAATGCGAAGCGGTTCGATGATTTCTTTGAAGTCCACATGATCCGGCAGACCGCCGACGTTGTGATGGCTCTTGATGACTGCGGCATTTCCGGGACCGGACTCGATGACATCCGGGTAAATGGTACCCTGCACAAGGAAATCAACCGTTCCGATCTTTTTTGCCTCCTCCTCAAAGACATGAATGAACTCCGCACCGATGATCTTCCGTTTCTGTTCCGGATCGGAAACTCCTGCAAGCTTTGCAAGGAACCGATCCTCGGCATTTACGCGGATCAGATTGATGTCGTACTGGTTTCTGAAGACCTCTTCAACCTCGTCTCCCTCGTTTTTGCGCAGCAGACCGTGATCCACAAAGATACAGGTCAGCTGTTTGCCGACAGCCTTGTGCACAAGGACTGCGGCAACCGATGAGTCCACGCCGCCGGAGAGAGCACAGAGCACTTTTTTGTCGCCGATCTTTTCCCGCAGATGGGCAACCATGTTGTCCACAAACGAGGACATGTGCCAGGTTCCGGTACAGCCGCAGACACCGTACAGGAAGTTTCGGATCATAGCCATTCCTTCAGGGGTGTGCAGAACCTCAGGGTGGAACTGAACCGCATAGATCTTTTTGTCAGGGTTTTCCAGTGCGGCAAACGGACAGCCCGGCGTGGTTGCGGTAGCAGAGAACCCTGCGGGAAGTTCGCTGATATAGTCGCCGTGACTCATCCAGCAGGAGGTCTCTTTTGGAATGCCTGCAAAAAGTTTGCTTTCCTTAAGAGAAAGCGGTGTTTTTCCGTACTCGCGGGTCAGAGCGGTTGCCCCGGAGGAAACTTTACCGCCGAGCGTGAACGCGGTCAGCTGTGCACCGTAACAGATACCGAGAATCGGAAGGCCAAGCGAAAACACTCCCGGATCCACACGGGGAGCACCGTCCGCATACACAGAGGCCGGACCGCCGGTAAAGATGATACCCATGTAGTTTCCGGCGGTGATCTCATCAAGCGAAATCGTACAGGGCTTTACATCACAGTAGACGTTCGCTTCGCGGACGCGGCGGGCAATCAGCTGGTTGTACTGACCGCCGAAGTCAAGGACAAGAATCGATTCCATGATTTACTCTTTTTTGGTGTGGTTTGCAAGGCATGCTTCGACAAAGCCGATGAACGGTGCCGAGGGGCGGGTCGGACGGGACCGGAACTCGGGGTGGAACTGGGTTGCAACAAAGTACGGGTGGTCCGGCAGCTCCAGAGCCTCCATGCGGCGCCCGTTCTTTCCCACAAACCGCAGACCTTTCGCCTCGATCTCCTCGATGTATTCGGGGTTGACCTCATAGCGGTGGCGGTGGCGTTCAACAACTTCGGTTGCACCGTAAAGTTTTGCAAGCCGCGAGTCTGCGGCAAGCTGCACCGGGTAATCACCAAGCCGCATTGTTCCGCCAAGGTCATCAACACCCTCCTGCTCAGGCAGAAGAGCGATGACCGGAGTTCCCTCACCCATCTCGGCACTGGTTGCATCGCGGTAGCCTACAACGTTTCTGGCAAACTCAATGACGGAGAGCTGGAATCCAAGGCACAGACCAAGCAGGGGTTTCTTGTGTTCACGGGCATAGGTGATTGCACCGATCATACCCTCAATACCGCGGTTGCCGAAACCTCCCGGGATCAGAATACCGTCAAGATCAGCAAGGTCCTGGGTTGTGTACTTCTCTGCGTCCAGCCACTCGATGACGACCTCGGTCGAGAGCTGACGACCGGCATGCTTGAGTGCCTCTTTAATGGAGATGTACACATCCTCAACACCATATTTGGTGATGATGCCGATTCTGACACGGTTGGTGTACTCGCGGGAGACGATGGAGTACCAGCTGTTGTCCGGTTTGCCGGGCGAGAGCTTGAGAAGCGGCAGGAGAATGTCTGCCATTCCCTCCTTTTCCAGTTCCATGGGAACAAGGTAGGTGTCAGGAGCGGTTGTGGCACTGATGACAGCGGAGACATCGACATCACAGAAGGAGGAGATCTTGCGCTTGGTGGAAAGCGAGACCGGCAGCGTGCTTCTGCCGACGATCAGATCAGCTTCGAGGCCGAGTTCACGCAGTGCTTTCACGGAGTGCTGCGTCGGTTTCGTCTTGAGGTCACCCATCGTGTCTGCCGGAAGAAGGGTTACGTGAACAAGAACAAAATCGCCGTTGCCGTACTCCCAGTGCATCTGACGAACCGCCTCAAGGAACGGCATGCTTTCAATATCACCAACTGTACCGCCGACCTCGACAATACAGATCTCCGCGTGGTTGCCGTCCTTGTCGGTCCAGCTTTCTGCGGCATGTTTGATTCTGTCTTTGATCTCGTCGGTGATGTGCGGGATGATCTGGACGGTCGCTCCAAGATAATCGCCGTGACGCTCTTTCTGAATAACAGAGGAGTAGATCTTTCCGGTGGTCAGATTGTGATCCCGAGTAAGCTCGATGTCAAGGAACCGCTCATAGTTTCCCAGATCAAGATCAGCCTCACCACCATCCTTTAACACAAAGACTTCTCCGTGCTGGGCCGGGTTCATGAGACCCGCGTCAATGTTTAAGTACGGGTCGATCTTGACGGAGGTTACGTGGTAGCCTCTGTTGATGAGAATTCGTCCAATGGACGCAGCGGTAATGCCTTTTCCAAGGCCGCTCATCACACCGCCGGTTACAACTACATACTTCATCTTGTGTCCCCGCTGTTTCAAATTAAATAATGCTGTTATATTGGAGGGCAGAGGTATTGAAACTGAGGGGTTGAGTGTTCTTTGGGCAGGAGTAATACAGGATTTACACAAGATACAGGCACCCAAAAAAGTGAAAACAAAAAGGGGAAAGGTTACAGTACCCGCGAGATGTACTCCGCGATTTTCTGTCTGATCTGAACGTCACGGGTACCAAAGCCTGCAAGAGATGTCTTCATCTCCTCCTTGACCTGATCAATATCCGTCCCGGCAACAGAAAGGGAAAACGAGTCTCCGCCGTCAAGCGCAATAGTACAGGAAAGAACAATCTGCCCTGTAGCCGGGTGTGAAACCGACGGAGCCGGGGACTCTCCAAATGAGGAGAGGAAGGGACGCGGGTCAAGAAGAACTGACGGATCATAGACGTTGTCTCCCGCAAACATACGGAGGACGGCACTGTCCACATCCGTGGTAAGGGGTACTGCTGCGCGAATGACGGATGGATCAAAGCGTTTCGCAAGCACAGCCTGCAAAATCTCCTCAGGATCGGAGAGGGCGCCGTCAGAGATGAGAAGAACAATATTTTGTACATCAGGCGCTATCTGAAGACTCTGTCCCGCAAGATTTGCCGCATGGGCAAGGGAAGAGAGATATCCTCCTGACGGGATGTCCGTCCACTCCAGATCCCCAGCTAGAACCGGCTCAGGACCGATGTGCCACATGGCAGTGTCCGAGTAACGGAGGATACGGACCGGCAGGGAGGGAGGGAGGCATCCGATGAATTTTTTCACCGGCATGTTTGCAGCGGCGGTTCTGCTGCCCTCAAACACACCGGCACAGTCCACAAGAAGGGTCAGGACGGTTTTCATGAAACCATCTCCCGAACAGTTGCCGCAAGGGTGTCAATCTCACTTTCAGTGTTGTAGAAAGCAAGACTTGCACGGAGGGTTCCTTCCGGACAGCCGAGATACCGCATCAGCGGTTCAGCACAGTGCATTCCGGACCGCACCAGAATGCCGCCTTCGTCATCCAAATACTGTGCGGCTTCATGCGGGGATATGCCGTCAATGGTAAAGGAGACAACACCTATGCGCATGACAGGATCTGACGGTGCATAGACCCGGACGCCGGGAATTGCAGAGAGTTTTTCGATCAGCCTGCAGGAGAGTTCCCGTTCCCGCGCCTCGATCTGCGGCATACCAATCTCCTGCAAGAATTCGGCAGCCTCTCCAAGACCAATGCCGCCCGCGATGTTTGGTGTTCCCGCCTCGTACCGGTGGAAACCCTCCGCCGGTGTGAAACCATCATCAGTGACATGCTCAACCATCCCACCTCCAAGAAACAGCGGTTCCAGGATAGGTTCCTTCATCCAGAGTACACCGGTTCCGGTCGGGCCGCACATTTTGTGACCGGAGAAGGAGAGAAAATCCACACCAAGCTTTCGAACGTCAATCTGCATGTGGGGAGCAGACTGTGCGGCATCAACAGCAAGAAGTGCACCATACCTCCGGCACAGCTCTGCAATCTCCGCAACCGGGACAATGGTACCGGTCACATTCGATGCCTGTGTTACGGCAACCAGCCGGACGGAGGCATCCATTGCTGCTGCAAACGCATCCATATCAAGCGTAAGATCCGGCCGGAGACCAACCACCCGCAGCGTAACACCGAACTTCTCCAGCGCACGCCAGGGAAGGAGGTTTGAGTGATGCTCAAGTACTGTGGTAACAATGACATCCCCGGGTTTCCACGAAAGTCCGCGGGCGATCATAGTGACCGCTTCGGTGGTGTTTTTCACAAACACCGTGGTACCCCCTTCCCCGTGGATGAAGGCGGAAACCTTCTCATGGGAATGCCAGTACTTCTGGCTTGCAATCCGCGTCAGCCGGTGAACACCCCTGCCGACATTTGCCCGGTACGTCCGCTCAAACTGATCCATGGCAGCAAGGACACGTTCAGGAACAAAGGACGTTGCGGCATTGTCAAGATAAATCAGATCACCAATCATCGGGAACTGACTGCGCAGAGCTTCCCAGTCTGGAACAGGAACAGGACTTTCAACATCCACAATGTCTCCGGCCTTGCCCTCCGGCATGAGATGGGCAACAGACGAGGGTGTGCTGCGTTTCACCGGTTTTTCGGAGAGATCGAGGCCTGCTTCACGGACCAGCTCCTTCATTTTGGGAGGAAGCTCCTTCCACCGCCACAAACCCCAGCTGATAAACTCTGGCGGAAGTCCTCTGTCGGCTGCCCAGCGGTTGAGGAACTCATCCCATCGTGCTGCCATTGCCGGATGGGTTTCATGCATCGTTGCAAGCTCAGACTCCAGCATTGCAGGGCAGAGATAGCAGCCGATGCGTTCATACCCGCGTTCATACAGCGGATTGTACGGAACCTCACGCAGCCAGAGGTAAAGGAAGACATCAAGGGCACGCCAGGAACGAAGTGGCGAGAGATTGATCTGCAGCGGGTTGTTCGGGTTTCGGGAGACGGCATCAAGGGAGGCGCGACTCCATGACTCATACCAGCGGTTTCCCTGAACAGTGACACAGGGACCGGTCTCGGCAAGATGTACCTTCAGCGGATTGAGTTTGAGAAGTTTACAGCACCAGCGGTGATCCTTTCCGGGAGGTCCTGCTTTCTCAACAGCCTGCCAGAAGTCACCGGCTTTCTGAATAAGACGGACATTCTGACTTTGAACAAACTCGATGGTTTCCGGAAACTCAAGACCGGTATCGATGAAAAACGCATCGGTAACTCCGGCCTTCTGTGCAATATGCCAGACAGCGGTACTGTCCTTGCCGCCGGAAAAGGAACAGTTTGCCGCAGGTGCAAGACCGAGGTTCTGCTTGATCTCACGGACCGCGGTACGTTCCATGTTTTTGAGATGGAAGGCATTCTTCTCCACCACATCCTCCCAGGTGGGATTTGCCATGCCAAGCAGCGGCTGCACACTAACAAGCTCTTTGATGCGGACGGACCCGTCCTTCAGGATACCAGTGCCGTACTTGGATTTGTATTTGAGGATAACAACTCCGTCCGTTGCATCAGGTGCTGTGACTGCAATTTTTTTGCCGCCAAGTCTGCCTGAAGGTAAGGAGGAGGCAGAGGCTTCAAGATCGATGATGTTCTTATCGGCTTTTCCGACGAGATACGGCAAAGCCTCTGCCTCAATATCAAGCCGGAACCGGTGGGTAACCGGATCAAACCAGAGCCAGGCAAACCTGACACCGTTTGCAATGACGAGATCATTCCGGTCAAGGCCGCCTGCCTTGTTGAAGATCATCACATGCGGAAGGGTAACACGGGGACCAAAACGGTCACGGATCAGAGAGAGCAGGAGATCATGATCCGCTTTAAGTACGGGACGAATATCATAGGGCTGCTGAAGCGGTATTTTTTTGGTCTCAGTCTTGCACGAGCAGGTTTTTGCAACAAGCGGGACATTGCAGTGCGGACACCAGTACAGATATTTGGTAAGATAATCATCACTGTCAGCGGCAACATAATAACCGGGCTTTATCTCCTTTCGCGGAGGTTTTTCTGCGGGTTTTTTGGCCTGCAGCTTTTTTACGGACGGCTTTTTTCGCTGATGCGGATATTTCTTGTATTCGTGCGGCACAATGAGAAAGTATTGGGCAGGGATGCTATTTCTACTCTGGGGTTGGTTCTGGAAAAAAAGGGAGGTGATCGGTCACCGTTCAGATGTGAACGGAAAAATTGGCGTTAGAAGAAGTCGAACTCCTCATCATCCCTCTCGTCGGGAAGGAATGCAGTGTCGTAAACCTCCGAGAGGTACTTGATGAAAAAGACGGTAATTGGCACTAACGCAAAGATGTAGAGAACATACAGTACCGTCATAATCACCAGGTTGTTTGAAAACAGCTGCGACAGCGACACTACTACAAACGTCACCATCAGGTAGAGGATACTCATCACCACCAGTGAGAGAATGTAGTCATACCAGCCGATTCTGCTGATAATTCCGGTGATCGTCCGCAGGCTCACCGCTTCACGGATAGAACCTGTTCGGCACAGATGCGTAACACCGATAAAAGCAAACAAGAGGACAACCAGTGTAGTAACAAACTGAATGGCAGCATAGGAAAAGACCGTCCCCACATACATCATTCCCTCCATGTCAAGGACGTCAGCAGTTGAGTACATTCCCGTATCCGGGAACAGGTACATAAACACCAGCATGTAGATGATTGATATCAGCATCAGCGGAATCGCATAGATAAGAACCGTGATGTTGATCCGCCAGCCGTTGAAGAACAGAACCCAGAGGTTGCCGGTGTCCGGCATAGTATCATCGGAACGGAACAGCCGGTAACAGTATCCCTGCATTAGCGGCACAAAGAAAATACAGGAAATACCTATCAGCAGAGCAAGGAACTGCAGAAGACCCGAAAGGACCTCCTGGGTAAATCCGAAGTCAGGACCAACAAGGAGGCTCACCAGAATCGGCAGAACAATCAGCTGCAGTACAATTGTTGCGAGAATGAATCCCACAATAACCGGGCCGATGATATAGAAGAACAGTACCAGCCACCGTGGAAACTGCGCAATGCTGAAGAAAGCATTTTTCGTGAAATTATAGGCATTCGTGATGATCTCTGCGTGTTCCATGCTCGCTGATCTCTCTTAGAATACTATTATGCAGTTTTCTTATAAGATAATTGGCACGCTGACGTACTGCTTTTTTAAGAGGGCAGAGGTTCAAGAAGTAAGTATGGGCATTTTAGGCCAGCTTGAACGGGCACTTGGTGTCTGGTACCCTGATCCCGATGCGGATCCGGACGACACAAATCCTGTCGTGTCCGTAGCATTCCGCGAATATGTTATGAACCGGCTGGGTTCGGCATACTCTGTTGCCGATCGTGAAGAGCGTGCCGTAGGTGAACCTGATGTTGTCTGTGTACGCAATGCAGATGATATGCGGTTTGATATCATCACCTGTTTTCGAAGCAGAATGTTCGTCGGCGAGGACGGAGAAGCCTATCTGCCGTGGGTTACTCCGGAGACCTATACCGCATACCTGTCCTACGCAGAAACAGAAAGAAATCCCTGTTATGTCATATTCGGTCTGCACGGGTTTGCAGACGAACCAAAATTTCTGTTCACCGTCCCGCTTGCAGAAGCGGTCCCCAATCTCCCCAGAACGGTTTTGCAGAAGTATGAGATCAAAAAAGATGCAGCCCTTCTCTGATTCATGAAACTGCAGATCATCTTCCGCATATCACTGTTTCTGGGTGCGTTTGCAACGATGGCACTCTCCAACGCGGTAGTGCCGGTTTTAAACAGCATTGCATCTGATCCTGCAATCCAAGGTGCGGTGTACTCGGCATACTTCCTCGGTGCATTTCTCATGGTGTTTCCCGCAGGATGGATGTCGGACAGAGTTGGAAGGACACCGCTGGTACGGGCAGGTCTCTGTGGAACACTGATAGCCGCGGCCGTCCTGTGGCTCTCCTATCCGGATCCGACGGCGGCAGTTTTACTCCGGTTTGCGGAAGGTCTGTTTACCGGGATGTTTGTTTCTGCTGCAATGGCGTTCGTGAACTCGGCAGCGGATCACCGGAAACTCGCCGGCGGGTTTGTTGCACTGATGAACATTGGGATGGTTGCAGGACTCGTCGTGAGCGGCTGGCTTGCAGCGTGGCAGGCCTATGCAGGTGTTCTGGTGTTTGGCATACTGACGGGTGTTTCGGTACTGCTGAGCTTGGGACCTGCTGACGAGAGCCCGGCACTTCAGACGGGTCTGCCGGTTGCAGAGGTAACGGAGATTGCCGTGTATCACAAGTGGCTGTGGGCAGCACTCTTTGTGTTCTGCGGAACAACCGGCGTGGTCATCTCCGCCTATCCGGAACTCTCCGGATCATCAGCCGAGATGAACGGAGTTATTACAGCACTGATGAGTGTTGCAACGGCGGTGTTTGTGTATGCCGCATCCCGAATGCGAACCGCAGACTCCCTTTCCGTAGTGAGAGGCGCAGGCATTTTTCTTGGGGTGTCCGTTCCGATAGTATTGGTACACCCGGCCGGAATGATCTTTGTGGGAGCAGCATTTGGTGTGATTACTGCTGCAATTTTAAACTATCTTGCGGAGACAAAAAAACCGCAGGGAGTGATGAACGGGATGTTCAACATGACACAGTATGCGGGGATGGCTGCACTGCCGTTTGCCGCAGGGCTGCTGGTCCTGCCGATCGGGTACGTCGCGGTGTTTCTGATTGTTGCAGTACTGAATGCAGCGGTCGGGCTGCTGGTCGTCCGCTGTCCCTGTTATGTACACCACATACAATGAAAGACCCGTTTGGGAACGACCCTGAAAAAAGGAGTTAGTGTCTTCTGTATGTGAGGAAAACAACAGCACCAAGTGCCCCTGCTGCGGCAGCAAGACCAAATCCCGGTGACTGGGTTGGGGTCGGGACAGTGGTCGCAGCCGTGGTTACAGCAGTCGTTACCGCGGTTGTCGGAACAGTGGTTGGTTTACTCTGGTTGGAAACCGAAAACTCCTGCGATGCGGTCGCACCGGTTTTAATGCCGGTTACCGTGACATCATACTGTGATGAGTGCAGCGGGTTGACGGAGAAGCTCCAGTAGTTCTGGCCGCTTGAGGCTCCCTGCTGAACGGTTACACTTCCGGAATCTCCCTGGGACCAGGATTCAGCATCCTCTGCATTAGCTTCCTCTTTTCCCATAGGCCAGAACGTGGCAATCTGAACGCTGACAAGAAGTGTATCACCTGCTGCAAGGTTGGTGGTTCCGGAAACCGTGAAAGGTACTCCCATGTACTGAGTTCCTATCGGGTTGATGGTTATCGTCGGATAGGCAATCGTAAAGGTGAATGTCTGGGAAAGATCCGGAATGTTCGGGCTTTGGATCATCTGCTCCAGAGCATATGCTGCCTGTGAACCCTGAAGTGCGTTGGGACCCTTCACAACAAAACTGCTGCCGTCGGCAGGAACCCCGCTTCTCGGGTTGACCGTAATGTAAGTGGTTTGACCTACGGTCAGTGGACCAACACTAAACCTGCTTCCGGTACCTGGACTCTGAACAACACAGTAATACTGGGAAGGGGACATATCGCTCGTGGTTGTGAGCTGATAGGTATATGATCCGTCATTTACCTGAACAGTATCATATTTGAAGTAGTTAGGACCGAAGAAGTACAAGGCAACCTGCTGGGAACCGGGTGCCTGACCGCTTACATAAAACGTGTCTCCCTGAGCAATTGTACTCTGGGAAACTCCCGCAGAGACCGGAATCACGAGTACTGCAAGAAACAGAAGGGCACAGAGACCAAGAACAGTACGGGTCATGAGGGATGGAGATTTTTTCATCATAGACAAGGTATATGTCCTCCCGCCTTCCCATTAATTATAATGTTTGTGACAAAATCCTCCCTTCCACGCCCAGTGGTGAAATGGGCGGGGGGCAAGAGGCAGCTGCTTGGAGAGCTTGCCGAGCGGTGTCCGGGGGATTTTGAGAATTACTTTGAACCGTTTTTCGGAGGAGGGGCATTGTATCTGCATCTCTGGCGAACAGGTGCCATACAGGGAAAGGCATTCCTCAATGATGCAAACCCCGAACTGATCAACTTGTACCGTATGATCCGGGACAGAACCGCAGAACTTGAGGATGCAATGCGGAATCCGGCATTTGTAAACACACGGGAGGCTTATCTTGCCTGCAGGAAACGGTTTAATGCTATTCGGGGGACAGAGGAGTGTGTTGAACGGGCGGCACTGTTTTTGTATCTGAATCATCACGGATACAACGGACTCTGGCGGGTGAACCAGAAAGGCGAGTATAATATTCCGTTTGGACGACACACAAAGCCGCCAAGGTTTTGGGATGAGAAGACACTGCATGCGTTTGCAGCTGCTCTGAAGCCGGCAGTTCTCTTGGAAGGAGATTTTTCAGGTCTCCTGCCAAAGATTGCGAAAGGGGATTTTGTGTACTTTGATCCTCCGTACCTGCCGGTATCCAAAACAGCAAACTTCACCTCATATACAACAGGAGCGTTCGGCATTGCAGAGCAGGAACAGCTGTTTGAAATGTTTCAGGAGGCAGACCGGCGTGGTGCGCTGGTGATGCTGTCAAACTCGGTTGCCCCGGAGATTCTGGAGATGTATGACGAATATACAATAGAACGGGTGCAAGTTATGCGGTACATCAATGCAAAGGTCTCTGGACGCCGCGGGGCTGAAGAGATTATTGTACGGAATTACTGACGGGAACCGGACTGTTTTTACATATCATCAAAAAAAGAGATGACCTCAGAAGAGGCCGGAGATGTTGCCGTCTGCATCGACATCGATCTGGCATGCGGCGGGCTTTGCGGGAAGACCCGGCATCGTCATAATTTCGCCGGTTTCAACGACGATAAATCCAGCACCGTTCAGCAGGCGCACAGTTGCGGCAGTAACGGTGAATCCGGTCGGGCGGCCAAGTTTGTTCGGATCATCGGATAAGGAGTACTGGGTTTTTGCAATACAGATCGGAAGGTTGCCAGAACCTGTTGCCTCGATCTCTTTGATGGTTGCCTCGGCATTTGCGGAGTAGGAAACCTTTGCTGCACCGTAGATTTTTGAGGTGATCGTTTCGATCTTTTCCTTGACAGGTTTGTCGAGATCATAGAGGAAGTGGAAGCTGTTCGGCTTTTCACAGGCAGCGACAACCTTTGCGGCAAGGTCACGGCCTCCCTCTCCGCCTTTGGCGAAGACCTCGGAGAGGGCAAAGTCTGCTCCTTTTTCTTTGCAGAACTCTTCGAGTGCGGCAATCTCCTCATCAGTGTCCGCTGCGAAACGGTTGATGGCAACAACAACCGGGACACCGAACATCTGGAGATTTTCGATGTGTGCCTCAAGGTTGACCATACCTGCTTTCATTGCGGCAAGGTTTGGTTCACTGCATTTGTCTTTGGGGATACCGCCATTGTACTTGAGAGCACGGATGGTTGCGACAAGAACAATGGCGTTCGGTGTGAGGCCTGCATAGCGGCATTTAATGTCCAGGAACTTTTCTGCACCGAGATCGGATCCGAAACCCGCCTCCGTAATAACGTAGTCTGCAAGTTTCAAGGCAAGCCGTGTAGCACGAACGGAGTTGCAGCCGTGGGCGATGTTGGCAAACGGTCCGCCGTGAATGAGACAGGGAGTGTTTTCAAGGGTCTGGACAAGGTTCGGTTTGATGGCATCTTTGAGAAGGGCGGCCATTGCACCCTGTGCCTTAAGGTCGCTTGCGTAGAGAATTTTTCCGCTGCGGCTGTAGCCGATGATGATTTTGCCGAGCCGGTTTTTGAGGTCGGTGATGTCGGTTGCAAGACAGAGGATGGCCATGACCTCAGAGGCGACGGTGATCATGAAGTGGTCTTCACGGGGGACTCCGTTGGTTGGTCCTCCCATACCGACGACCAGATTCCGCAGGGCACGGTCGTTCATGTCGAGGCAGCGTTTGAAGATGATGCGGCGCGTGTCGATGTCAAGGGCATTTCCCTGCTGGATATGGTTGTCGATCATGGCGCAGAGCAGGTTGTTGGCGGCGGTGATTGCGTGAATGTCACCGGTGAAGTGGAGGTTAATGTCCTCCATCGGAATAACCTGTGCATATCCTCCTCCGGCAGCTCCGCCTTTGACGCCAAAGACGGGGCCAAGCGATGGTTCGCGAAGTGCAATGATGGCGTTTTTGCCTATCTTTGCCATGGCTTCTCCGATACCGACGGTGGTGGTGGTCTTTCCTTCGCCGGCAGGGGTCGGATTGATAGCGGTTACGAGAATGAGTTTTCCGGTCGGGTTGGCAGCGACTCGCTTTTCGAGTGTGTCGGAAAGTTTTGCTTTATACTGTCCGTAGGGTTCCAGTTCGTCAGGCTGGATGCCGAGTTTTGCAGCGACTGCGGTAATCTTCTGCATGTCGGCTTGCTGTGCGATTTCAATGTCGGAAAGCATGGTTTGTGATTCACCCGCTGGGAGGTATCTGGTGACGACCATGCGAGGAGGTCGTCGTTATAGTATAGATGGTTGGAGGGCGTGATAAATGCCGCGGAATAGATCGAGGGAAGGAGTTGACCACAAAAACAGGTACCAAATGTCCATCAAATCTTTTTTAGAGACGGGAACTACCGACGGATGAAATAAGTCACGAAAATAGAATCCAGCTACAGTACAGTTAAGAGCTTCAGGGGGGATTTGAACCCCCGACCTGCTGATTACAAATCAGCCGCTATGCCGGGCTAGGCCACTGAAGCAAAAGTGATTATAGTAATTCGCCTTCTCTCTAATAATAGTTTACGTTTTTTTCCAGCAGTAGAATATCTCCGGGAAAAGGTACCCGAACACCGCATTTATCTCATGGGGTTGACATATGCAGATACAGATGATTGACTTTGCCAACCTCACCCCTAAGCAAAAGCACTTCTATGACACCACCAGACGTGTTGTAACCGGCTGTAAATTCTTCAAGAAAGATCCGTCGCTTCCTGACGCGGAATTCTTCTCCAGGAAAGGTTTTGTCTGCTCCATGACCTCAGATGTCTGTGCCTACTACACCGATGCAACCCTGGGATATGATACCGGCACGCTCTGCGGAAAGTATCGGAAAAAAGAGTGATGATGAGTTATTTTTGTTTTTGCATCTTTTCGATCTCTTCCTCAACCTCTTCTGCTCCCTCTTTGTAGAACTTCTCCTCATCAGGGGCAAGTTCGTGAAGAAGACGGAGGAACTCACCTGCATGGACACGTTCTTCGTCGGCAATGTCCTGAAGTACTTCAATGGCAAGTTTGTTGTCCGTAGACTCTGCAAGCTGCTGATACAGCTGGATTGCTTCGTACTCTGCTGCGATCATAAAGCGGATGGCACGAACAAGTTCTTTGTCGGTAAGTTTCCGATCAGACATCTGGCCTGCGAATGGGTTTCCAAATTCCGGCATACTGAGTATGTTGGTTTCTGGTCTGATAAAGCTAGGTATCAGGGTAGCAGATGATTCACATTTAGAAGAAAGCTATAGTTCTGGGAAAACGATTACCTCAACCGAAGAAAAGAAATCATTCAATTAATCGAATCAAGAATAAGAAGAAGGGGGGGTTGCAGCGTTGAATAGTTCCCGAGAACTCGCGTATCTCAGTACAATATCCGACGTAAGAGAGCTTAACTGCCGGGTTCGGAATGGGTCCGGGTGGAACCTCTCTGCTATGGCCGCAGAATCCCCC